>CAMBPQ010000049.1 GCA_945869735.1 Planctomicrobium piriforme | reverse complement strand
AACTCGCCGGCGCTCGTCACGCCCACGATTGAGACCGACGGCAGCCTGAAGCTCACCTACGCCCCGGGCGGCATGGGGACTGCGGTCGTCACGGTGCGGGCGACGAGCGTCTTCGACGCCACCCGCTTCGTCGAGGATGCCTTCTCGGTCACGGTGGCGCCACCCGCCGTGATCCCCAACGCAATCGTCGGCCTCACCGGCAACGCGCTGGTGATCAGCCGCTCGACGGGCACCGGCTTCGCGACCGGGCCGCTCGCGACCCTGCCGGCGGGCACCACCTGGCTGACGACCGTCGCCGGTGATTTCAATGCTGATGGCCGGACGGACGTCGCCGCGCAGGCCGCCGATGGCGGCTGGTGGGTGACGCTGACGCCTGCCACGGGCACTGCTGCGGCCCCCACGCTCTGGGCGACGCAGCGGACCGACATCAGCTGGCAGTTTCCGACGGTCGGCGACTTCAACGCCGACGGTCGCGCCGACATCGCCGTCCGCAACGGCACCAGCGGCATCTGGCGGGTGCTCACGAGCAGCGGCGGCACGTTCACCGCCTCCCAGTTCGGCACCTGGCCCGCCGACGTCCAGTGGCAGAACGTCCGCGGCGGCGACTTCAACGGCGATGGCAAAACCGACTTGGTCGGCCAGCGGACGAGTGACGGCGCCTGGTGGGTCTCCACGAGCACCGGCTCCGCCTTCACCACCTCCACATGGGGCGTGCTCCGCACCACTGTCGCCTGGCAGTTCCCAACCGTCGGTGATTTCAACGGCGACGGCAAGAGTGACATCGCCGTCCGCAATGGCACCAGCGGCCTCTGGCGGATCCTCGCGAGCACCGGTGCCACCTTTACGATCCTCTCCTTCGGCACCTGGCCGGCTGACGTCCAGTGGCAAAACATCCGCGCCGGCGACTTCAACGGCGATGGCAAAACCGACCTGGTCGGTCAGCGAACGGGCGACGGCGCCTGGTGGGTTTCGCTCAGCACCGGCTCTGCCTTCACCACCTCCACCTGGGGCGTTTTACGGACCAATGTTGCCTGGCAGTTCGCCACGGTCGGCGACTTCAACGGCGATGGCAAAAGTGACGTTGCCGCCCGCAATGGCACCAGCGGGATCTGGCGGGTCCTCACGAGCACTGGCTCCGCCTTCACAAACCTCGACTTCGGGACGTGGCCTTCCAATCTCGTCTGGTCATCCGCCGTCGGCGTCCGTAGCTGAGCCCCCGGCGATCTCGCCACAGAGCGCTCGCTGACTGAAATCGCGCGGTCCCGCGACGGATTAACCTCGCTGCCGCGGACCGTGGCGCGGCTACACTGACCAGTGGAATGAATGTCAGCCTCTTTATCCCGTGCTTCGTCGACCAGATGACCCCGCAGGTGGGGCTGGCGGTAGCCCGCGTGCTTGAACGTCTCGGGCATGCCTGCGAGTTCCGCCCGGCCCAGACCTGCTGCGGCCAGCCGAGCTTCAATTCTGGCTACTGGGACGAGGCCCGCACGGTCGCGATCCGGGCGCTCGAGGTGTTCGCGGGGGCTGAGGCGGTCGTGGGCCCCAGCGGCTCCTGCGTAGCGATGATGCGGGTCTTCTATCCGCAACTGCTCACCGGGACGCCCCACGAGACGGCCGCCCTTGATCTCGCCTCCCGGACGTTCGAGTTCGGCGAGTTCCTCGTCGACAAGCTTGGCGTCACCGACGTCGGCGCTCGGTTCCCGCACCGGGTCACCTACCACGACGGCTGCCACGGCCTGCGCGAGCTCCGGATCAAAGAGGCCCCGCGGGCACTGCTCCGCGCCGTCAAAGACCTCGAACTCTTCGAGTGCGACGATCAGGAAAGCTGTTGTGGCTTCGGCGGGCTCTTTAGTGTGAAATATCCGATGATCTCGACGGCGATGGCCGAGGTGAAGGCCGGCTCGCTTGCCCGCACCGAGTGCGACTACATCGTATCGAGCGATCCCTCCTGCCAGCTGCAGCTCGACGGCTGGCTCTCGCGCGCCGGGAAAAAGCCCCGGACGATCCATCTGGCCGAGGTACTCGCGGGAGTCGATCCATGACACCCGGCTCCGCCGACGCACCGCACGCCTTCGAGGCCGAGACACCCCGTCTCGCCAAGAAGAAGTTCCTGCACGACGCCGCTGAGCACGTTCGCGACACGGACCACCGGGCGTTCGTCCGCAGGGCGTTGGGCGGCTACTACACCAGCCGCGACACGCAGAAGGCCCGCTATCGCGACTGGGAGCAGGCCCGCGACGCGGCGAGCCTGGCGAAGTGGTCGGCCGTCAACCGCCTCGACGAACTCCTCCCCCGGTTCGTGGCCAACTTCGAGGCCAACGGTGGCCGGGTGCACTGGGCACGGTCCGCCGAGGAGGCTCGGGACATCATCCTCGGCCTCCTCGAAACGGCCAAGGCGAAAGCCGTCATCAAGAGCAAGTGCATGACGAGCGAGGAGATCCACTTGAATGCCGCCCTCGAGCAGAACGGCTACGGCGTGGTGGAAAGCGATCTCGGCGAGTTCATCCAGCAACTGCGGGGCGAGCCTCCCTATCACTTCGTGTTTCCGTGTATGCACGTTCGCCGTGAAGAGATCAGCGACCTCTTCGGTAAGCATCTGGGCACGCCGCCGACCGATAGTCCCGAAGAACTGACGATGATCGCCCGGCGGCACATGCGCAGGCTCTACGTCGACGCCGACGTCGGGATCACGGGGGCCAACTTCCTCGTCGCCGAGACCGGTCAGATCTCGATCACGGAGAACGAGGGCAACGCCCGGCTGACCGCGGCGCTACCGCGGGTGCACATCGCGATCTCGGGGATCGAAAAGGTAGTGGAGCACCTCGACGACCTCGCCGTGCTCCTGCCGATGCTCGCCACGGCCGGAGCCGGCCAGCCGATGACCTGCTACAACACGCTCTACGCGGGCCCCCGGAAGCCGGACGAGTGCGACGGACCGGAGGAGATGCACCTCGTGCTTCTCGACAACTCGCGGACGGCGATCCTCGCCGACCCCGAGCAGCGGGACAGCCTCCACTGCATCCGCTGCGGCGCGTGCCTGAACGTCTGCCCGATCTTCAAAAATGTGGGCGGGTTCACCTACGGCACGACCTACCAGGGCCCGATCGGCTCGGTGATCACGCCGCATCTGAAAGGTCTGGCCGACTGGAACCATCTCTCCGGGGCGAGTTCCCTCTGCGGCGCCTGCACCGACGCCTGCCCGGTGCGGATCGACATTCACCACCACCTGCTCCACAACCGCCGCAACGCCGCGAAAAACTCGCCAAGCCGGCTCGAGCAACTGGGCCACCGGCTGTTCGTAATGGTCGCCAGCCGGCCCTGGCTCTTCGCCACAGGCGGCGCGATCTTCCGCAAGACGCTCTGGCTCACGAAGAAACTCCGGCTGCCGCTGCTTCGCGACTGGCTGGCCACGCGGGATCTTCCGCCGGCGCCAGATAGAAGCTTCCGCAGCCAGTGGAGGACGCGGCCATGAACCCTGCCGCCACGGCATCCGCCCGCGACACGATCCTCGCCCGGATCCGCGAGGCGCTGCGTGTGCCCGCCCCCTTGCCACACATGCAGTCGCACGCGACTGAGGCGGTCGCCGCGTCAGGGCCCGCCGGGCTCACGATCCTGCCGGCCGAGGTCGCGCGGCAGTGGCTACCGGAAGGCGGCGAGACCCCCGATGAGCGGCTGGCGATTCTCGTCGAGAATCTCAGAAAACTGCGGGCTGAGGTTCACCGGGCGGCCGACCTCACCGCCGCGGCTGGCCTTGTGGCGGGCATAGCCGCCACGCGAGGCTGGCAGCGGGTGGCTTGGCACGGCCATGCGGCGGTCGAGCCGGTCGCCGCCGCGCTCGGCTGCGAGACCTGTCGTGTGGACAGCGGCGCTTTCGACAAAAATGGTCTCGAGGGCTGTGATGCCGGGATCACGGCCTGCGAGGCGGCGGTCGCCCAGACCGGCTCGATCCTCGTATCAAGCGCGACCTGCGGAGGCCGGGCCCTCTCGATCCTGCCGCATGTCCATATCGTGATCGTCGCGCTCGACCAGATCGTGGCCACGCTCGGCGACGCCCTTGACGAGTTACGGACGAGACATGCCGGCCGGATCCCGAGCATGCTGTCGTTCATCACCGGCCCCAGCCGCACCGGCGACATCGAGCGGATTCTGGTTCTCGGCGCGCACGGGCCGAAAGAGCTCGTGGTGATCCTCGTCGGGTGATCGGCCGGGGGCCATTGGCCGGAGACCAACCTTCTCCGACCGGGCTTTTCCGCGAGTGAGCACTCGACCCGCCTCGTTTCCGCAGCGTTCACGGGTTCGTGAGGTTTGGATTCCAGAGGCCAGGCTTCACCTCCGGGATCACGCCACCAGGCGGCAGCGTCGACTGCACGGCCACGGAAAGCTGCTTCGAGAGATCGGCGACCGTGGCTGCGTGGGCCGGCACGTCGGCGAGGTTCGTGAGTTTCCTGGGATCGGCGTCGTGGTCGTAGAGTTCACGGCCCTCGCGGCCCTCGTCCCACTCGGTGTACCGTCAGCGGGGCGTGCGCAGGGAGTAGCCAGAGAACTGCTTGCCTTTGGAGCCGTCCTCCTTGGGCTTCGAGATCCGGCCGAGGTTACTGCCCCGAACGACCTGAGTGACGGCCCAGTTGCGGCCTGGGGCCGTCGGGTCGGCAAGCAGCGGAACGAGGCTCTTCCCCTGGAGATTTTTCGGCGGCTCGACGCCGCAGAGCGCCGCGAGCGTCGGGAAGATATCCACCTGCGACACGGGCGCCTGCGCCACGGTACAGGCCTGGCAGCGTCCCGGCGCCGCGATCAGAAGCGGCACGCGGTCGCTCTCCTCAAAGAGGCTCTGCTTCTGATAGAGGCCGTGCTTTTCGAGCGCGTCGAGCACGCGGCCCACCTGCGCGTCGAGAAAACTGATGCTCGCACTATAGGCCTGCCGGGCCTGTCACCGCTGGCTCTCGGTCATCGCATCCTGCTCCGCCTTACGGCTACCGAGTGCCGCCTTGGGCATGTCCTGCTGGTCTTCGGCCACGCCGGTGACGAGCGGCCTCTCGGCCTCGAGATACATCTCGAAGGAGGGCGTCTGCGGAGCGACATACGGCGTGTGCGGCCGGTAAAAGCCGACAGCGAGAAAAAAGGGCCGTGCGCGGTCGCCCTTGGGTGAGGCATACCAGCTGAGCGTGCCGCCAAACTTGCCGGGCTCGAGCGAGACGATCTGCGGCTCTTCTTCGAGCCGGTCACAGCCCGCAGGGTTGATCTCGAGCTCCCACGAGCCGGGATCGTCGTGGCCGTTGGTGCCCACGGCCATCGGCACGTTGTAGTGGTACATCTTGCCGATGCGCGCCGCAAAGTAGCCCGCCAGCCGGAAGGCCTGCGGCATCGAGAGCTGCGTCGGGATCGACTGGAGAAAGAGCTGCGCGTTGGCATGGATCCCGCTGGAGTTGGGATAGAGCCCTGTGAGAAACGAGTTGCGGCTCGGGCCACACAGTGGGAATGCACCGCACGCCCGCTCGAATCGCACGCCGCCGGCGTGTGCCTGCCCTCGGCTCGCAAGCTCGCCTCGGTCAGGAACACACCGACGAATTACAGAAACAATGTTGCACTAACCAGCTCCGAGTGAGCGGAGCCCAGGATGGGCGCAGGGAACGTCCGGCTTTCAGGGCGCAGGCAGCCCCGAGCCGGGGAGACACCGTCGTCACATGCGCTCTATGCTCGCGGTCATGAGCACCTGCCGCTGCCCGATCTGTGCCGGCGACACCCACGAGATTCGGGCGAAGCTCATCTGCCGGCAGTGCGGGGCGATCCTCGAGACCTGCTGCGAAGGGGGCCCGATGGGTCCGCTGGCCGACGAGTCGGCCGTGTTACCGCCACGATCGGAACAAACCGACGATCTTCACGACGGGTGAGTTTTTGGGTCGGCGAAGATCGATCTTCTAAGGGAAGTTTGCCGGCAGCGCAAACCCGACCGATTCCGTTGTCCCTGCGTATTGGGTGACGGTGACGGAAGGGAATGTCGGCGGCCCAGTCCGGGTTTTCCGTGCGGGAGCGCCACCACTGGGGGTGGGGTCTCCCCGCGTGCAAACCAGGAACAGTGTTTCGCGAAACGTTGGGTGATTTTCCTTTCCCTCTGGAGGTTTCCGTGAAGAAGCGTCTGACATTCAGTTTCCTGCCCTGGGCGGCGGCTGCCGGCGTATGCGTGGGCGGTTTTGCCCATGGTGCCGATGCGGTTCCGGCCGTTCCGACCCCGGCTGACGGTTCCGTGCTTGTCGGCGCTGCCGACGCCGCGGCTTCGGCTGACGAGGCTATCTCGGGCGGCGCATGCACGAAGACGGTGAAGCGTTGGGTGATGGCCCCGGAGATTCGGGACGTCGAGACCACTGAGTGGACCACTGAGGTCCGCGAGCGGTCATTCCAGGTGTCGAAGAAGGTGCCGAGGATCGAGGAGAAGACCCGGAACTATACGGTGATGGTGCCGGAGCAGCGCACGAAGTCGGTGAACTATGCCGTCAACGTGAACGTGCCGGAGACCAAGACGGTCGAGTATAAGGTCAACGTGCCTTACACCGAGCAGCTCGAGAAGAGCTACACGGTGATGGTGCCCGTCAAGGAAGAGAAGACTCGGACGTGGAAGGTCAACGTGCCTTACACCGAAGAGATCCAGCAGTCCTACACGGTGATGGTCCCGGTCACGGAGCAGAAGACCGCGGCCTACAAGGTGAACGTGCCTTACACCGAGGAGCGGACGGCCACCTACAAGGTGAACGTGCCCTACACCGAAGAGGTCCAGCAGACCTATACGGTGCGGGTTCCCTACACCGAAGAGATGACGGGCCACCGTACGGTGTCGCGTCGCGTGGCGGTCAAGGGGACGAAGTCGGTGACCTGCCGTGGCGGCCACTGGGTGACCGAGGCGAAGGAGATTTCGGCGAACGGTCAGTATGACGCCGCCGGTAATCCCTGCTGCCCGAAGGTCGTCTGCTGCCGCAAGTGGGTCCCCACGTGTGAGACAAAAGAGATCGACGTCACCACGTGGAAGACCGAGTGCGAGCAGGTTCCCTTCACGTACTGCGTGAAGAAGGTTCGCTGCGAGGATCGGTCGCGCACGGTGTGCGTGAAGAAGACCCGTTGCGAGGAGCGGACGCGGACCTACTGCGTGAAGCTCTCCCGCTGCGAGGAGCGGACGCGGAACTACTGCGTCACCAAGATGGTCCCGGAATGCCGGACCAAGACGGTGTGCGTGAAGAAGTCGCGTTGCGAGGAGCGTTCGGGCACCTATTGCGTTACCAAGATGGTCTCGGAATGCCGGACCAAGACGGTGTGCGTCAATAAGAGCCGCTGTGAGACTCGCACCCGCGAGTTCACGGTGAACAAGTGCGTGCCCGAGACGCGAACCCGTGAGGTCAACTACACGGTCATGGTGCCCGTGCAGAAGACCCAGACCTACAGCGTGTGCGCCTGCGACATGGTCTCGGAAACGAAGACTGAGTCGTACGTCGTCCGCGTGCCGAAGAAGGTCACGAAGCAGGTCTGCGTGCAGGTCAAGAAGTGCATCGAGGAAGAGGTTCCGGCTGGTGACGACTGCGGCTGCTCGAACGGCAGCGGCAGCGGCAACGGCGGCCACGGTCGCAAGGGCGGTCTCCTCGGCTGCAAGAAGGGCTGCTAGTCATCGCCCGGCCGGTTCCGGCCGGCTGGGATGACATGAGCACAACGCGGCGGGTCGGGCGTCAGGGCGCCCGGCCCGCCGCACGTGCTTTCCGGGGCCACGTTTTGCGATACCCGAGCGTCATGTTGTGCCGACGCGGAAGCGCGGTGTGCCGTACCTCCCGGAAACCCGCAGCGCAATCGCTGGGAAAGCGGGTGGAGACCGTAGACGTGGTGCAGTGCCGCTCGATGCCGCAGCCCGCATTCCTCGCGCGCTTGGGGCTTCCTGACGAGAGGCAACGTCCTCACCCGCTCCTGATCGTGAGGAGCCGGTCGGTGGCACGCGCAGACGCCGGGGAATCTTTGCGACTCACAAGCGATGCCCCGTCGGCCAAGCGGGCATCCTGTAGCAAAATCCCCCGGTAGCGAGCATGTCTCCGATCGGTGAACCAGTCCGGCACCGTCTTAAGGCCACCCGCATTCCCCGCGCTCGCGGTTGGGGCTTCCTGACGGGAGAGCGCCGTTACGATTCCTGACGTCGAGAATCGCGTGGGGGCCGGATGACCGGGGGATAGCGACTGCCTAGACTGTGGGGAGAAGTCCGCAAACGTGTGAGTAAAAACCATGCAGCACTGGCTGATCAAAAGTGAGCCCGACGTGTTTTCGATCCACGATCTCGTGACGGCCAAGAAAAAGACGACCCACTGGGAGGGCGTCCGCAACTACCAGGCGCGGAACTTCCTGCGGGCGATGAAGCAGGGCGATCTCGCGCTCTACTACCACTCCAATGCCGCGCCGTCGGCCGTCGCCGGCGTTGTCGAGGTTGCCCACGAAGCCTATCCCGACCCCTCGGCCTGGGATCCGGCGAGCGACTATCACGACCCCAAGGCATCCCCGGAGAATCCCGTCTGGTCGATGGTTGACGTGCGGCTTGTCGAGATCTTTCCGCGTGAGATCCCGCTTGACGAACTTCGCGGCGTGAAGGCCCTCGCCGGCATGGAGCTTTTGCGCCGCGGCAGCCGGCTGTCGGTGCAGCCGGTCACGGCGGCCCAGTTCCGCACGATCCAGACACTCGCCTCCAGGCGACCGGCCCAGCGGCCATAATGCTGCCATGCCCTGCCGCATTGAGCCCTCCCCGCACGCCCCCCACGTGACCGACGCGCCGCTGCCCGCGGCGCTCGAGTGGATCGCCACCGACCTTGAGCGGCTTGCCGCCGCGGGGCTCGTGCGGCCGCACCGCGTGCGTGATGGCCGCCAGGGAGGCGAGGTGATCCTGGATGGGCGAACGCTCCTCAACTTCGGGTCCAACGACTATCTGGGCTATGCCGGCGATGTCCGGCTGACGAAGGCCGCGTCGAAGGCCGCGTGTGCCGAGGGCTTCGGCGCCGGGGCGAGCCCCTTGGTGAGCGGCCATTCCCGGGCCCACGACGACCTCGAGCGGGCGATCGCCGACCTCCTCGACGTGCCGGCGGCGGTCACCTTTCCCAGTGGGTTCGCCGCCAACTCTGCCACGATCGCGGCCCTCGTCGGCCCCGGTGATTTTATCGCCAGCGACGCACGCAACCACGCCAGCATCATCGACGGCTGCCGACTCTCGCGGGCCGAGGTGGCGGTCTATCCGCATCGCGACATGGCAACACTCGACGGCCTGCTTGCCGGGGCTGCCGGTCGCCGCCGGCTGGTCGTCACCGATTCCCTGTTCTCGATGGATGGCACGCTTGCGCCGCTGGCCGACCTCTGCGATCTTGCCCGGCGGCATGCCGCGATGCTGATGGTCGACGAGGCGCATGCCACCGGCGTGTTCGGCGCGCGAGGCAGCGGCCTGGTTGAGTCGGCGGGTGTGTCCGACGGCGTCGCCATCCGCACCGGCACGCTCTCGAAGGCCGTGGGTGCGGCCGGCGGCTTCGTCGCAGGCCACGCCGAACTCGTCCGCTGGCTCAAGCACACGGCGCGGGCCTGGATCTTCTCGACCGCCCACCCGCCCGCCGTCGCCGCCGCCGCCACGCGGGCGATCGGCCTGTTCGCAGCGGAGCCGCACCGCCGCCGGGAGCTCCTGGAGCGGGCGGCCGTCTTTCGGGGCCGACTCGCGGATGCCGGACTCGAGATCGGTAGCGCTGAGGCCCAGATCGTGCCGATCGTCGCCGGAACGGCAGAAGCGGCCGTCGCCCTGGCGGCGCGACTGGCCGACCTCGGCCTCTTCGTGCCGGCCATCCGCCCCCCGAGCGTGCCGCAGGGAAAGAGCCTCGTCCGCGCCAGCATCTCATGGCTGCATTCGGAATCCGACCTCCAACGCCTCACCGATGCCATCATCTCCTCACACCGCTGACCTGCCGCGCTGGTGCGTAATCGGCGCTGGCCCCTCGGGGCTCGCGGCCCTCAGGCAGCTCCGCGCGGTGGGCCTCGACGCAGAGTGCTTGGAACGCGAGGACGGCACCGGCGGCAACTGGTACTTCGGCGCCGCGACCTCGCGAGTGTTTGAATCGACGCGGCTGATCAGTTCGAAGTCGCTCACTGCGCTTGCCGACTTTCCGATGCCGCGACACTATCCCGCCTATCCCGACCACCGGCAGTGCCTCGACTACCTGCGGAGCTATGCGCGGGCGTTCGATCTCGACCGCCACATTCGCTTCCGCACCGCGGTCGAGCGGATCGTGCCCGCGGGCAACCCGGGGGAGGGCTGGGACGTGCACGCGGCGGGCCACGGTGTCCGCCGCTACGCCGGTGTCGTGATCGCCAGCGGCCACAATCATGTGCCCCGGTTTCCCGAGATCCCGGGACGCTTTACAGGCGACTTTCTCCACGCGGCCGACTACAAATCGCCCACGCGGCCGGTGCCGATTGCCGGCCGCCGCGTGCTCGTGATCGGCGGGGGCAACTCGGGCGCTGACATCACGGTGGAGTCAGCGCGGCATGCCGCGCTGACCGTGCACTCCACCCGTCGCGGCTACTTCGTCGTGCCTCGGGAGATTTTTGGCCGCGCTGCCGATCTGCGGGGCGAGCGGCTCCTGGCGCTAGGCGCGCCGCTCTGGCTGCGCCGGCTGGTGAGCCTGCGGATGATCGACCGCACCATCGGCCTGCCCTGGCGGCACGGCCTACCCCGGCCCGACCACCGGTTGTACGAGACCCACCCGGTGATCAACTCCGACCTGCTGGCGCTCATCGACGCCGGCGCCATCCGGCCCGCCGGTGACGTGGCCGCCTTTGAGGGCGATGCCGCGGTATTCCGCGACGGCACACAGGAGCGATTCGACGTCGTCATCTGCGCAACGGGCTATCGCGGCACGCTGCCCTTCATCGACGCCACGCTTCTCGGAGCCACCACAGCCGACGCCACGCCCCGGCTCTTCATGAACCTTCTTCCTCGCGACCGCGACGACATCGCGGTAGTGGGGCTCATCCAGCCCGACAGCGGCCAGTGGGGGCTCACCGACCTGCAGGCGAAACTGGTCGCCCGCATGGCGACGGCGGCGCGGTCGAGTCCGCGGGCCGCCGCCTGGCTCTATGCAGCGCGGCAGCGGCCGGCGGCTATCTCACCGATCCGTTACGTCGACTCCCCGCGACACACGCTCGAAGTCGAGCACTTCTCCTACCGCCGGCGGCTCAAGCGGCTGATCGCCGCACTTGACCGGCGGCTGCGCCGCGACGCTGCTCAATCGCAGCTGGGATAGATGGAGAGACGAGTTGATGAGCCGGGCGAGGAAGCCGCGGGGGTCGGCGAACGCTCGAGGAGCCGTGGGCCGCCACGGCGATAGAGCGACGAGACTTTTGCCACCCCCAAGCCGGTGATCCACGTAAGTTGGATGCGTTCGAAGCACTCCCACGCGGCGCGGCGGCTCACCGGGGCGGCGCGGATGGGAGCGTAAGCGTTGGCTGCTGCGGTGCCAGCGCCGGGGAGGTTGGCGGCGCGGGCTTGCCGAAGAGCGCCTCCAGCCCGCGGCCGATCCCGTCGCCGAGCACCGCCTCAGCCGTGTTCTCCACGATGCGGCTGAGGATCAGGTCGATCGACCGAGCGTCGAACTGCGGCTTGTGGACGGTGCCGTTGAGCGGGATCAAGAGCGGCGTGCGGAATAACTGCCCGATCACCGGCGTCTGGCCGACGAGGTCGCCCCGAAACGCCACCTCCACCTGCATGTCAAGCAAACCATCCTCGCTGACGCTCCCCTGAGAACGCACCACGAGCTGTCCTGCATCCATCACGAGCCCCTCGTGAACGAGCCGCCGGCCGGCCAGCCGCACGCGAACTGGGTCGGGTCGCACCCGCATCAACACCGCCTTGTCGCCAAACGCAAACCGTGGGTCGATGACGCTCTGCAGTTTCACGATCAGGTTGACCAGCGGCTGGACGGTCGCAGAGGACGTGACCTCGAAGTTCTCAAACACCACCTGCCCGACGAGTTCGCCACCGAAGGGGTCACCGAGCGGCAGGCGGGCCCCAGCGAGGTCGATGCTCGCGGCCCCCGAGGTGTGCGTTGAATGACCGAGCACAGGGGAGAGCCACTTCACCCAGCGATCACACAGCGGCCCGGAGAGTTCGACCTTCTCCGCGAAGCGGCCGGGCGGCACAATCAGCTCACCGGGCCACGGCACCAGCCGGATCCAGGGCGCTCCGCGGAGCCGGCCGCCCGCCGCCGGGAGGTCGAACGGGCCAAAGGCGAGTTGCCCCTCGAGAAGCCGGATCGCCATCTCGCCCGATGACAACGCAACACCTTCGACATCGCCGGCAGTCCAGGCGGCCGACGTGTCGATCGCCAGCCCCAGCAGCCGCGCGTCGATCGTCGGAGACACAGCCGCCGTCGTGGATCTGCCCATCCGCGCTGTCAAGACCCGCTCGGTCTCGCTGCCTCGCGTCGCCGCCAGCCAGTTGTCGGGCAGGGGAAGTGAGGCCGTGGTGTCTACCGGGGTGGCATTCTCGGTCGGTGTCGCCGGACGCGATTCCATGCCGAGTGGGCCACGCAGTGAGAAGGGCCGCCCGCCCGATCCGGCCAGCCGCACGCGGCCGCCAGTCAGTGGCATGAGCAGCCGCGAGATCTGCGTCCAGTCATAGGCCGCAGTGCCGTCAAGCTCGATGATTCGCCGCGTCGACCACTCCCCGACGCGGCCCTTGGCGGCCACGGCGAGCGTCGATGACTCGACGGCGATACGATCGATCCGCACCTCGTCGAGCGACACTCCGCGTGCGCCCAGTGGCCTCGTCACTTCGACAGCCAGGGCGATCCGCGGCTCGCTCCACATGGGCCGCGCGACTCCGCCGGCGGCAGACGAGAGCGACAGTTGGCTGCCCGTCGACTCAAAAAGGACATTCGTGCCGGCCTGCGTGTCGACGATCTCGAGCGTGCCCCATGCGCGTCCCGCGGCCGGTAGACCAGCCGCCACGGCCGCCTGCACGAACCAGGGCTCGATGCGGCCCACGTCGGCCTGCCACTGGAGCCTTCCCCGCACGCGATCGACGAAGCCTGTGGAACCGCCCGCCCGATCCGGCATCCAGGAGAGCCCCCCGGTCCGCAACGACAGCGTCGCCGTCAGGATCTCACCCGACGAGATGTCGACCTGCCCGGTCCTGGCCTGCATGCGTCCGGCCGCCGTGACCACAACCCGCGGCTCGATGATCTCGCGGCCCTGCCAGCGGGCGGTGAACTTCTCGATCTCGCCTCCGGCCCGCTGCCACTGCCACGCGTCTCCTTGTGGCGACACCGCGGCGGCGGCGGTGACCTTGCCCGAGAGTTCGAGACCCGCGATCGCCAACGGGGGCACGACCACCGCCAGCCGCGGATGCCATGTGGCCAGATCACCCACAAGCGAGCACTCGGCCGTGACACTCTCGGCGTTCGCCGCCGGACGGACGGCTGGCACGTTCGAAGCCGCGCTCAAACCGAACAGCGACCAACAGTCGACCAACACCCCGCCCGAAACAGCAGCCTCAAGCCTATCGTCGCCACACGTCAGCACGCCCCGCGCCTGCTCGATCGCGGCCGCCGCCGACGTCACGCTGCCGGTGCCCTCCGCCTCCAGCGTGATGTCGGCGTCGCGCCACACCGGCCGCCCCGGCAGGGCAAGCTCGAGTTCCGCGATGCTCGCCGATACCTTCAGCGACCGACCGCTCATCCCGGGTTCGCTGCCGACGTCGATCCGGCCGCGGGAGCGACCCTTGGCGGTCGCGGAGCCCAGGTCGAGCAGTTCCGCCAGTTCACCGACGAGTCCGCCGATATCGGCAGTCCACTGCACGGCGAGCGCGGCGGGCGTGCCGGCGGCCGACAGTTCCACCGCCTTGGAGACGAGCCGCGCCTCCTCGACCCGCAGGCGTTCGTCGCGGCCGGGACCCCTGCGGCCCTTGAGCCACGCGGTGAAGGGCTCGGGCCAGGTGAGTTGCCGTTCCCGGGCGGGCGGCGGCTCGGCCGCCGCATCATCCGCCGCCTCCGCAATGCCCTGGAGGGCGGCGAGGTCGCGGGCGCTGGCCCGCAGTTCGAGCAGCCGATCATCGCCGTCGGCCCGCGCCGTGGCGGCGAACCGCAGGCTGCCTCCCGACACGCGAACATCGGGCCGCACCATCAGCCCTCCCGGTAGACCGCGCGACGCGGCCGCCAGATCGACGTCGAGCGCCACCGTGAAATCCTCGCCGACGATCTCCTCGGCCCAGCGGCGGAGATCATCTTGCGGGAGCCGCAGGCCGCCCAACGCCTCCGCGCGAAACATCGGCGATGTGGCGGCGAACCGGCGTACCATGATCCGCCCAGGCTCGAGTGAAAAATCAAACGGAATCACACACCGTTCGATCGAGAACCGCTCATCGAGCGCGACGGCACCGCAGACTGCCAGCTGGTCGATCGTCGCTTCTCCCTGCACGTGTCGTCCCGCCGCGTCTTCGGTTACGTCGAGCCGCAGGTCGGCGATGCCGTCGAGCACGTGCGACAGTCCGAACCTCGTGGCGACCACGCTCGACGCGCCCAGCGGCAGCTTGTGCGCGGCCACGGTCACCGTCCGCGCGCCGTTGGCGGCGACGGCCGGCGACGAAAGCGACCAGCCACCGTCGCGGACGAGTACGGCCGCAGCGGCTGCGGGGATCGTCGAGCGATCGAGCCGCACGGGCTCGGTGGTCGCGGCGGTCGGCGCAGCCGCTGCGGAAGCGGTGAGTAGACGGTCGGAGTGTCGTAGCCGCCCCGCGGCGGTCCAGCCTGAAAGCAGGCCGTCGGCCCGCAGCGTGCCCGCGGCAATCACATCGGTGAGCCGCCAGGCGTCGCTGCGGACGACGTCGCTCAACTCCACCGTCGCCCCCAAGACCTCGAGCTCGAAGGCCGGCGCGTGGCCGGTCGACGCGAGCCAGGTGGCGAGGATGTCCTCGAGGGAGCTACCGTCGCTGCGCACCTCGACGAGCGCCTCCGGCTCGATCAGCCTCACGGTGCCAAGGTTCGACCGGTCGATCGCGAGCCGCAGGATCCCTCGGTCGATCACGATCCGCGGCACGATCACCACCGCGCGGCCGGCCCGGTCGCGGAGCACGACGTCGCGATACTCGATGCCGTCCAGCCAGCCCCACGTGGCGCCGGTGCTCGTGATGCTGCCATCGATGCCGGAAAAAGCCACGGCCAGTGGCCGGTCGCGGAGGGACGTGTGCACCAGCGCGGCCGGCGCGAGCCACGCAGCCACGCCGAGGACCGCCAGGGTGACCAGCGCAGAGGCGACCCAGCGCCGCCGAGGCCGCTCGTCCCTACCGTGACGGATGTGTCGCCTCGCCATGAGCGGAGTATAGAAGTGGTGGCTCATCACCGCGAAGGCGGGAATCCACGGATCGTGAGCCGCGCGAGGTCTTCCGGCGTGTCGATGTCGAGGAACGACCCGAGATCTGGGTCGACCGCCACGATCTCCTCCGCCGCGACGAGCCGCACCGCCGCAGGCTCGCTCGCCGTCAAGCGGTCGACCATGGCCCGCACTCCGCCCCCCACAGCGACCGTAGCCTCGATCGATCCAAGCAGGTCGCACGCCATCACCGACACGAGCACCTGCCGATGGCCATCGACAAGCGGCACGACGACCCGGGCGGCCGACGAGCGGGCCAGTTTGAAAAGCAGCCGCACGACCGCGGCCGAGAGGAGCGGGGCGTCGCAGGAGGTCACAAACGCCCAGCGGGGCGGCGGCTCACGGCCGACGGCCTGCCGCAAGCCGTCGCGGAGCCCGGCGAGCGGTCCACCGGCGAGACTCGCATCCCGCACGATCTCGACTTCGGCCAGCAGCCCGGGCAACGGCTGCCCAGCGGCCGCCACCACGAGCACCCGCGGCACGACCGATCCGACTGCGCGGCAGACCCGCTCCAGACACGTCGCGCCGCCGACCACGAGCCCCGCCTTACCGGCGGGTCCAAGATTCAGCTCTGCCAGCCGCCGCGAGCCACCCCCAGCGAGCACGATACCGACCGCGTCTTCCTGCATCCTTCTCCTCCGCGCACACAAACGGCGTCCGACCGCCAACGCCGACATCGTATCGCGAGCGACCCGAACCGCCGCACCTCTCCACCGGCACGCGGGGGTGTCCGGTCGCCCGCGGACCGCGGCGTGGGCAGCGGCTTGCCCCCTGCGAGTCGCCCGCGAACCATGCTCGCAGGAATCCGACCGCGACGGCGGTCAAGGTCCACGGCACCTTGGATGCCAGGTCGCCACACGGTCCGACGAAGGTCGGGCCCGGGAGGATTTGGATGGTGTCCATCGCCGAGCCGCCGGTCGTGACGGTGCAGACCCTCTCCCTCGAAGCCGTGCGGTTGCTGCTCGTGCCGCACCCGGCCCCCTGCCTGTCGCTCTATCTTCCCACGCACCGCAACGTGCCTGACAACACCGTCGACCTGCCGTCCTTCAAGTATCTCGTCGGTGGGTTCGAGATGGCGCTCTCGGCGTCGCAGCCGCGGGACGAGATCGAGCGGCTCGTGCGACCCTTCCACCTGCTCACCAGCGACGTCCGTTTCTGGCAGCACACCCGCGACGGCCTCGCAGTACTGGCCAGCGACGGGAAGGCCCGCGTGTTTCTCCTGCAGCGAAGCGTGCAGCCGCTGGGGGTCGTGAGGAGCCGCTTCCACCTGATGCCGTTGGTGCGGATTGCGTCGAGCCTCGAACGCTGCCACGTGCTCGCGCTCACCAGCCGCGAGGCCCGTGTCTTCGAGGGCACGGTGTGGCACGACACGACGGGCGCCGTGATCGACCGCCTCGACCCGGTGGAGCTCGTCCCGCTGCCCGGCCACGAGCCGACCGAGATCCTCAAGCGCACCGACGTCGTCGACGCGGAGACGTTTCAGCCGCACCGCGTCGAGCGGGGCCTGGGCCCGGCTGGGAAGGCGGGCACCACCGCCGTGCACGGTGGCGCGGGCGCCAGGCAGGACGACATCGACGATGACACGGAGATCTTCCTGCGACACGTCGATCAGGTGATCCGCCAACAGGTGTCGCATCCGACCGGGTTGCCGCTGGTGCTTGTGGCAGGATCGCAGGTGTCTGCGACGTTCCGGGGCCTCTCCAGGAATGATCTGCTTCTCAATGACCACGTCGCTAAGGATCCCCACCTCATGAGCCGGGATGAGCTCGCGGCCGCGGTCACGCCCCTGTTTGTAGCGACAGCACAGGCACGGATCGCCCGCGAGCTTCATAGCTTCAGCCACGCCCGCGACCATGACCTCGCTGCCGGCGACCTCACTGACATCGGCCGGGCAGCCGTCGCCGGCCGCGTGGCCACGCTCCTGCTCGAGTCGGACCGGTTCGAACTGGGCCATTTCGACCGCGGCACCGGCGCGATCGAGTTCAACGGCGTGGCGGCCGGCGAACCCTCCCGCCCCGGGCGGCCGGCACTCGATACCGACGACCTCTTCGGCGCCTTGGCCGAGACCGTGCTTCTCCACGGCGGCACGATCATGACGCTGCCACGGATCGCCATGCCCACCGAGAGCGGCGCCGCCGCGATCTACCGCTACTGATACGGCTCACCCATGAGCCTCGCGCGGCCTCGACGGTTCTGGTCCATGATGCGAGGAGGGGGTGCCCCTGCCACGTCGCCGGGCTATGGGAGCAAGCGAAGCCAGGGACGGCGAAGCGCAGCAGACATGCAGAGAGCGACGGCCCGGAAGGCCGTCGAGAACGTCCGGAGATGTGGAAGGGGCAGCCCCGAACCACCACGCCTGAGGCTTCCACGTGATCCGTATGAGACGGCTCCCTGCGCTACCGCGTAGGCGGCGACGCTTCCTGACTCGGAAATAAGCCCTGAGACCCCGCGGTCGGCGGCTACACTTTCCGGATGCCGACCGTGCCCGATCCGCTGTTCGCCGCCTGCCCCGATCGCCGCGGCACCGGCTCCGAGAAATGGGATCGCTACGCGGGCCGCGACGTGCTCCCAATGTGGGTGGCCGACATGGATTTTCAAGTACCGGCCGAGGTGCTTGAGGCGATCGGCCACCGCGTCGACCACGGCGTCTTCGGCTACACACACGAACCCCCGGGCTTTGCGACGACGGTCACCGCCCACCTCGAACGCCGCCACGGCTGGCTCGTCGATCCCGCGCGGATTCTGGCCACGCCCGGCGTCGTCACAGGGCTTGCGCTCACGGCCCGGCTACTCTCCGCACCCGAGGACGAGATCCTCACGTTCACGCCGGTCTATCCGCCATTCCTCACGCTCCCGGGCCTTGCGGGCCGGCGGTGCATCCGTGTGCCGCTCGCACATTCCCCTGAGGCATGGCGGATCGACTGGGATGCGCTCGAAAGAGCCGCGTCGCCCCGGTCAAAACTGTTCTGGCTCTGCCACCCGCACAACCCGACGGGCACCGTGTTTCACCGTGCAGAACTTCTGCGGCTCGCAGACTTCACCATCCGCCGCGGCCTCACGGTGGTCAGCGACGAAATCTGGTCGGATCTCCTGCTCGACGAGGACCACGATGGCCAGCGTCACATTCCCTTTGCGAGCCTCGACCATCCTGCGGCCGCAAGAGCGGTCACGCTCGTGGCCCCGTCGAAGACCTATAACCTCGCGGGCCTTGGCTGTGCCGCGGCGATCATTCCCGAGCCCGACATGCGCCGCCGGTGGCGGATCGCCGGTGGCGGCCTCGTACCGATGGTCAATCCGCTCGGCTACGCCGCCGCCGAGGCCGCCTGGACGCACGGCGACCCCTGGCGCATGCGGCTGATCACGGTCCTCCGCCACCACCGAACGCTCGTCCAGGAGACGGTCGCGGCCATTCCGGAGCTATCGTGCGTGCCCGCCGAGGCGACTTACCTCACGTGGATCGACTGCCGCGGCACGGGTGTCAATGACGCGCAGGCCGCCTGCGAGGCGGCAGGGCTCGGCCCGTCGGACGGCCGCGAGTTTGGCACGCCAGGCTTCATCCGCATAAACACGGCCTGCCCGACCGACCGACTCGTGGAAGCGCTCCGCCGGCTGAAGCAGGCCTTCGCGCCGACGTGAACCTCAGAGCGCATCAGCTTTTGGTCGAGCGGCGAGATGGCACCTTGGAGGAGGGAGGCAAGGGGGTCGGCGAACGCTCGAGGAGCGCCTGAGCCGCCGCGGCGATAGAACGACGAGACTTTTGCCGCCCCCGAGCCGGCAATACAGCTCAGTCGAATCCGCTCCAGGTTGCCGGTGACAACAAGTGTCTTGGCTCGTGTGCCTTGCGACGGCCCGTGAAAAAACGACAATGCCGGCCGATCCCCTAGGAATCCCCTCATGCGGCATGCACCGATCGACCCCGCCCTGTTCACCGCCAACCGCCGCCGGCTCGTGCAGCTTCTCCCGCCTGGCTCTGTCGCCGTGCTCCACGCGGCCGACACTCTGCCCACGACGGGCGACGGCACGCTCCGGATCCATCCGGCGAGCGACCTGTTTTGGGCCAGCGGTATCGAACAAGAGGAGAGCGTGCTCGTACTGGCGCCCGGGGCCGTCAACCCAGCACACCGTGAGATGCTCTTTCTCCGGCAGCCAAACGAGCAGCTCGCCACGTGGGAGGGTGCAAAGCTCACCACGGAGCAGGCGCGGCAGATCTCCGGGATCACGAAGATTCGCTGGCTCACAGAGTTTCCAGCGGCGATTCACGCGCTGCTCTGCGAGAGCGACGCCGTGTATCTCAACGCCAATGAGCACGAGCGAGCGGCAACTGAGGTCGAGAGCCGCGATGAGCGCATGGCGCGGCAACTGATCCACCGGTATCCGCTGCACCGCTTCGAGCGGCTCGCCCCGCTCCTGCGTCGGCTCCGGGCGGTGAAGACGCCCGCCGAGGTGGCCCTGATCCGCAAGGCCACCGACATCACCGACGCCGGCCTCCGACGAATGCTCGCCGCCCTCCGCCCGGGAGTGATGGAGTTCGAACTCGAGGCGGAACTCACGGCAGAGTTCGTCCGCCGCCGCGCACGGATGGCGTATGAGCCGATTATCGGCTCGGGGAACAACACCTGCGTGCTCCACTACATCGAGAACGATCAGGCCTGCCGTGATGGCGAACTCGTACTGGTCGATGTGGGGGCGTCGTACGCCAACTACGCCTCAGACCTGACTCGAACCTATCCGGTCAACGGCCGGTTTACGCCCCGGCAGCGAGCCGTCTACGAGGCGGTGCTCCGCGTGCTCCGCTCGTCGATCGCCCGCACCACCGTCGGCACGCGACTCCTCGACTGGAAACGGGCGGCCCAGGCGGAGATGGCCGGCGAACTGGTCACCCTGGGTCTCCTCACGCCGGAACAGGCGGCCCAGGACTCCGCCGACGAGCCCGCGTGCAAGCAATACTTCATGCACGGCTTGGGCCACTCACTCGGCCTGGGGGTGCATGACATGGCCCCGGTCGACGGCCCGCTGGCGGCCGGCTGGGTGATGACCGTGGAGCCGGGCATCTACATTCCTGAAGAAGGCCTGGCTGTGCGGCTGGAAAACGACATCCTTGTCACCGAAAACGGGCCGGTTGATCTCTGCGGCCACGTCCCGATCGAGCCCGACGAGATCGAGCGAATCATGGCCGGTCACGCCGCGGGCGGCGGCCGGGTATGATGCCACGGCAATTTTTCCCTCAGGAGACCGCCGCGTGCACATTGCATCCTGCATCGTCCTTCTGTCCCTCGCCTTCTTCACAACGGAGACCATCGTGGCCCAGGAAGTCACCCATCCCACCCTGCCCACCGGTGCCGGCAAGATCGATGCCGATGCCCCGAAGACCTTCGAGACGACCGCCTCTGGCCTGCAATACCGGATCCTCCGCAAGGGCACGGGCACCAACCCCAAGGCCACAAACAAGGTCGAGGTTCACTACCACGGCTGGCTCGACAACGGGAAGGTCTTCGACAGTTCCTACCAGCGGGGCGAGTCGATCGACTTTCCGCTCAATCAGGTGATCCCCGGCTGGACCGAGGGGATGCAACTCGTCGGCGAGGGGGGCATGATCGAACTCACGATCCCCAGCAAACTGGGCTACGGCACTGGCGGCGCTCCGCCGGTCATCCCGCCCGATGCCACGCTCCACTTCCTCGTGGAACTCATCGACGTCCGCTGATCCCTCTCGCGGCGAAATCCCGCGGGACCCTCACGCCGGTATGCCTATCACGGCCTTGATCACGCCACTGGTGGGCGCGACCAGCTTCGGAAACGCCGCGATCGCGTCGCCGAAGGTGATGCGGTGCGTGATCCAGGACCGTGTGTCGATCGTGCCGTCCTCAATCAGCCGGATGATCCGCGAGAAATCCTGCGACAGCGCGTTGCGGCTGGCGAGCAGCGTCAGTTCCCGGCGGTGCATCACCGGGGCGTGAGGAAGCACGAGGTCGCCCGGCGTGATCCCGACATAGACAAGCCGGCCCCCGAAACTGCAGAACTCGAGGGCGCGGGCCATGCTCGCCGCGCTGCCCGTGGCGTCGACCACCACCTCGGCTAATCGTCCTTCCGTGAGCCGCGCGACCGCCTCCAGGTCGCGGGCGTCGCCGGTGGCGACGAGCGTGTCGGTGACCCCCATCGTGTCGCGGACGAAGTCGAGCCGTTTGGCCGCCATGTCCATCACGATCACGCGAGCACCCGACACCTTGGCAAACTCGAGGGCGGAGAGGCCGATCGGCCCCGCCCCGATGATGAGCACCGTCTTGGCGGCCGTAGGCCGCCGTCGCAGTGGACGCCGAGCGTCTGGTGATGCTCACAGCAGTTGGTCAGCCCGCGGGTGCAGGAGTGGCACGTCTGGCAGTTGATGTAGGGCTCGACGCAGCAGCGGTCGCCCGGTTTCACGTTCACCACGCCCGGCCCCACGGCGACAACCTCGACACCAAGCTCGTGACCGGGGATCCGCGGATAGCTGAAGAACGGCATCTTGCCGAGAAACCCGCCGTAGTCGGTGCCGCAGATGCCGACGGCACGGACAGCGACAATTGCTTCCCCCGGCCCCGGAGCCTGCGGTTCAGGCACTTCGATGAAGCGGAAGTGGTGGGGCTTTTCAAGCTGGAGGGCCTGCATGATGAAGCGATCCGAAAGGGGGTGTCAGCCGACGGGAAGGGAGTAGAACCGGGCAGCGTTGCCCCCCTCAATCGCCTCGCGTTCCGCCTCGGCAAGCGGCGCGACGAAGTCGGTCACGATCCCCACCACATCGGCATACTCCGCGGCGAGCGTGCAGACCGGCCAATCACTGCCGAACATCAGCCGCTCCGGCGAGAAGGTCTCGAGGGCCACCTCGAGATAGGGGGTGAAATCGGCACGCTTCCAGCCCTGCCAGGCCGCCTCAGTGACCATCCCCGAGAGCTTGCAGAGGACGTTGCCATGGGCCGCGAGAGCCTCGAGATCGTGCCGCCAGGGGTCGAGCTCCCCCGCCTTGATCCGCGGCTTGGCCAGATGATCGAGGACGAACGGCTGCTCGGGAAACCGGCCGACGAACTCCGCCGCGGCAGGAAGCTGCTGCGGATAGAGGAGAAGGTCGTAGGTGAGGCCGAACGTCGTGAGCTTTCCGATACCGTGGAGAAACGATTCACCGAGGAGGAACCGCGGGTCGGGCTCGTCCTGAACGACATGCCGGACGCCGACAAACTTCGGATGCTCCGCAACCTCTCGGAGTTGATCGACAACGTGCGTGCTCCGCAGGTCGACCCAGCCGACGACACCGCGGATGAGCGGATTGGCATCGGCGAGTTCCAGCAGCCAGCGGCTCTCCTCGAGGGACTGCCTCGCCTGCACGGCAACCGTGCCGCCGATTCCCTCCGCGGCGGCAAGCGTCGCGAGATCCTTGGGAAGATGGTCGTGCGCCAGCCGCTCCATCCCCTTCCCGATCCAGGGATACTCGGCCGCGGAATAGCTCCAGAAATGTTGCTGGGCATCGATCCGCATGGCGGGATCTCCTCAGTGCAGGACGGGGGCCGACCTTGCCTGCGAAACGTCAGTTGTTCTC
>CAMBPQ010000048.1 GCA_945869735.1 Planctomicrobium piriforme | reverse complement strand
ACAAGCGATGGGTATGCGGGTGGGGCGGCCGTACCGCTCACACGATTACGCTCTCTCAACGGGGACGCTCGCGATCCATCCTTCGAGCGGGTCGAGATCACACGGGAGGCCATAGCGAGGCAAGAGCGCCGCATGCGCGGCCTGGAGTCCGCAGATCGCGGCGTCCAGGAGGTCACCGGCGCCGTCGGTGACGAGCCGCCTCTTCCACACGGGCGTGATCTCGAGTCGCACATCGAGGCCGGCCGTACCGGAAACCAGCGCCCGCAGGATCGTCCGGCGGTTGGCCCGCCGCTCCGAGGTCTGCTTCGCCGGCGTGTCGCTCTTGTATGACCTGCGGCAGACCTGCCGCGCGGTGAAGCCGGGGTAGGCCTCCAGCGCGATCCGCGGCGTGCCCAGCCGCCGCGACACGACTCGGTGCGCCGGGAACGTGAGGCCGGCGTCGAGCATTCGCCCGATGCCAGCATGCATCATCCAGGCGACCGGTGGGTTGGTCCACCGCATCGCCGGGCTCGATCCCGCCGGCTGGTCGGCCTTCCGCCAGGCAAACTTGTCGCCAGCGGGCCGCGCGTCGCACCAGCGGCGAAAGACATCGCGCAGCATCTCCCGGGACTCCGCGCAATAGAAGCGGACGAACCGCCGCCATTCGGTCGGCCAGCCTTCGTGCTCGATGAGCGTTCGCGGCTGGCCGAACGGCAGGTCGAAGCCGCCGATCCACGCGTCCGGCTCGTGAAGCATCTCGTCGAAGGCCGTGAGGCTCTGGAGTTCGCGGATCGTGTCCAGCCAGTAGACCGCGTCGCCCGCGCCGCCCGTCAGCCGGCCGACAGCGACCGTGATCGGCTTCCGCGGCCGGGGCGCCGACGTGAAGTCGACACCGATTACGACGGGGTCACGGGCACTCGACGACGCCATCACGGGTGGTCTCCATAGCGGTCCGGCTGCGCCACGTCCGATGGCGCGCTGTCCCCACGGCTGACACCGGCAGGCTCCCTGGTGCGGACGTGCTCACCCGACGATCACCATCGGCCGCTTCGTAGGGTCGGCGATCGCGTTGTCGAGCAGGTCGACGACGCGGTTGGGGATGTCGCCCTGCCCGAAGAGGACGTAGTCGAGGGCGAGTTTCAGGCTGCCCCCCTTGCTCCAGCCGAAGACGATATCGAGCGGCGCGCCGTTCTTCGCCATCTCCATCGCGACCTGCGCGATCGTGTGGGAGACCGAGACGACGTCGCGGGCCACGATGATAAAACGATTGCCCTCCTGTCTGGCCGAGATGATGGGCGCGTTTTGAAACTCGCTGACGTCCCCGTAATGGACCTCCAGGAACACCAGCGGCACGGTTTCGGGGATCCGGTGTTTCCGCCGGATCTCGGCCTCCTTGTCGTGAAGCGAGCGGCTGCCGGGACGGTGGGGCACGAGCACCCGAAATGCTCCTTCGAGCACGATGTCGGTCCAGAGCATGCGGTCGGCGTCGTTGGCGAAGCGAAACTCCTTGAGTCGCATCTCGTCGCTGCGGAAGAACCGCGACGTGAACGAGATCGCCATCACTGTGGCGATGAAGATCGACGCGATGATGATCCCGTCGGGCCGCTCGTAGATGTTGGCGATCGTGGTATAGACGAAGACAAGTGTGATCAGGCCGAAGCCCAGCCGCTGGGCCTGGAGGGAGAGCCCATGGTGCGGCTCGGGCTTCTTGCGGAGTTCATGGAGCAACGAGGCGACGCAGGCACTCGTCATCAGCACCAGCACGCCGGTGGCGTAAGCGCCGCCCTGAGCCGATACGTCGGCCCGAAAGGCAAGCGTCACAACGAGATTGATGACCGTGAATGCGATCACCAGCGGCCGGTAGGCACCGGCCCACTCCGGCGCCATGCCGTAGCGGGGCAGGTAGCGAGGCACCATGTTGAGCAGGCCGCCCATCGCCGACGCACCAGCGAACCACAGGATCAGAATCGTGCTGATGTCGTAGATCGTGCCGAACACGTGGCCGAAGAGGGGGCAGATCGGATGCGGGCTCTCGCCGTGGGCGAGGTAGGCCAGCGCCCGGTCCATGGCCTTACCCTTTACCGGCTCAAGTTGCAGCTCCTCGGCGGGGATCAGCGTGTTGGTGCCGGTCGCGAGCGAGGACCCGATCAGGAAGAACGACATGATCAACGCCGACACCAAGAGCATGAGCCTGGTGTTGTGAACTCGGGCCTGCTCATTGTGGGGTTCGGCTTCGGTGCCGCGGACCAGGTGGATGTGCAGGACACCCGTCTCGAATCCGGAGAGCCCGAGCGCCAGTTTTGGGAAGACCAGCAGCGAGATGCCGAGGGCCACCCAGGGGCCGGTGCCGGCGAGCGGGGCGTGTGCGAGGTGGTAACGACCGGAGGAGATCTCCGCGAGCCAGTGCTGGATCAGCGCGGGATGGGTGACGAGGTGGAAGACGCTCGCCGTCACGACGATGAACGACAGGCCGAGGAAGGCGATCACCAGCACCAGGGCGATGCCGACCACCTCACCGTAGCCCCTGAGAAACATACCGCCGAGCATCACGAGGAGAAACATGGTCACGGCGATCTGGCCCTGCATCCATGCGGGCGCCTCGCCCGCGTAGAGCGGATTGCTGATCAAGTGGGCCGCCGCGTCGGCCGCCGAAAGCGTCTTCGTGATCACGAAGTCGGTGGCGGCGAAGCCGATCAACACCAGTACGACCAGCTTGGCCCCCCACCCGTGGAACATCCGCTCGATCATGCCGATCGAGCCCACGCCGTCGGGCGTCTCGCCCGCGACGTGCCGGTAGATTGGCAGGGCCCCGAAGAGCGTCACCAGCACCAGCACGAGCGTCGCCAGCGGAGCGAGCGTGCCGGCCCCCTCGAACGCTATCGACGGCTGATAGCCGAGCGTGCTGAAGTAATCGACACCGCACAGGCACATGATCAGCCACCACGGGTAGTGGCGATGATCATGATGGGATGGGCTCAAGGACCGCTCCTCTCCGGGGAAGCGGAGAGTATCCGCGAGCCGCAAAAACACTGCAACCGGCGGCTTGGAAAACCAGAGCTATTGTCGAGAGTTGTGTTCTGAGGTTCTGAATCAGGCGGCGTGAGCCGCTGCCCTTCGTGCGCCGAGACGTGAATCAGATCGTTGCGAAGGTGCTCTCGATGGGGTTGGTCGTCCGGAGGTGGCCCCAGTGCTCTGCCGGGAAGTCGAAGCAGGCCAGGAGCGTGTCGCAGCCCTTCGGAAGGCAACTGCACGCCGCCTGATCCTTGGCCCAGGGCATCACCTTGAGCCATCTCGATCGCCTCTTGGCGAGTCCGCCTTTTGGCGCGCTATGGATCTGACAGGCAACTCGAACCGCGAACCGTAACACCCCGCATGATGGCGTATCCTTTCGGCCCGTCGTGGGCAGTTGTTGGTGATCGAGTCACAGCAGGATACGCCGCTTCTTTCTTTTCCCTCGACCGAACACAACTTTTGGTTTGAGCTCCTTGGAATCCGGAAGCTGTTTCGGTTATTCTTACCGTGAACGTTCTCCGGTTTTCGGGAGATTCAATGTTCCTGTTTTTTATACGCCCGGGTGGTTGCGTGCCGGTCGTTCTCCGAGCGGCTCTCCTCGGTGTGCTGCTCGGGATGACGCAGCTCGGCACGGTGCGGTCCGCGGAGCCGTCGCCTGGCGTGCTCGAACTGCCGGGGGGCGGAACACTCCCTGGCACGCTCGTGCCAGCGGCAGCGACCGACGCCGGCCTCCGTGACACGCTCCTGTGGAAGTCACCGATCTTCGCCGAGCCGTTCGAGTTTCACCTCGACGCGATTGTCGGTGCACGTTTCGGAGGCCCGTGGCCGAACGTTGCGGCTCCCTTCCGCCTTCATTTTCAGGACGGCGACGTGCTCGACGGCACGATCGATGCCATCGACGCCACGCACGTGACGGTGCGTCCGGCCGGTCCCGGCAACGCCGCAGCGATTCGGGTGCGCCGCTCGGTGATCGATGGCATCGTCCGCCTCGGCGGGACGCTCACGGGCGGTTATGTCGGGCCTAGCGGGTTGACGGGCTGGGACTGCTCACCGGCCAATGTCTGGCGGGCTGAGGCGGGCCGGATCGTCGCATCGCGGCCGGGCTCGGCGTCGCTCGACATCGAGGCGCCGGGACGGGCGTGTTATGACGTCGTGCTCTCGTGGCGACGGAAGCCGGAGTTTCGGCTCGCCGTCGTGGCGGCGTCGAAGCCAGCAGCTGACGCCTTCTGGGTTGAGTTTCTCGAAGTCCAAGGTGGCGAGTCGGTGGCGGCGGTCATCCGGCAGGAAGCAAACCGCGCGGCCGTCGAGCCGCTGGCACTCCCCGCCAAGGAGGCCACGACCGCGCGGATCGTGATCTTCGTCGATCATGAGAAAGGGCGGTTCGCGGCGTTCACGGTCGAGGAGGGAAAGGCCGGCCCGGTCACCGACATCACGCTGGCGCCGCCCGCCGACCGTGAGGCCTCGGGCCGTTTTCGCATCACACTCGGCAGAGGCGATGTCTGCCTTGAGAGCTTGCGTGTCGGGCCGTGGACAACGTTGGACCCGGCGATCGACCAGCGGGCGGCCAGTGCCGTCGCCACGCGGGATGGTCGTGTTATTGAG
Source organism: Planctomicrobium piriforme (assembly GCA_945869735.1). Classification (GTDB taxonomy): domain Bacteria; phylum Planctomycetota; class Planctomycetia; order Pirellulales; family UBA1268; genus QWPN01. Next base: position 18,436 of record CAMBPQ010000048.1, on the reverse strand, counting down.
GCCGACATCGAGTCGTTCGACAAGGCGTCGGGTGAACTGGTGGTGACGTCTTCCGCCGGCATATCGCGGATCAAACTCGACGAAGTCGATGACATCAGCCTGGTAAAGCCGGCCGGAGCCGCGGCCGGTCAGGCCGGTCAGGCCGGTCAGCCGGGAACCGTGGCGATGGTCCGCGTGGTGCGGGCGAGCGGCGGCACCCTCGCGGGTCGTCTCGTTGCCGTCGAAGAGAATGCCGTGCGGCTGCGGGTCGAAGGCATCGACGACGTGGTCGACGTGCCGCTCGAGGACGTCGCATCGATCACGGCGCTGGCGGCGGCGGAGTCGCCCGGGAAACTCACGGGGCGGGCGGGATCGCTGCTGGCTGAAGGGGTGTCACTGCGGGGATGCCTGGTCGATGGCGGCCCGTGGTCGGCAGGACTCGCCTGGCAACCGCAGGGCAGTGCGACGGCCAGCCCGTTGGCGGCCACCGCCGACTTGGCTGATGTGACGATCGAATACGTGCCGCGGCCGATCCGGAATGTGATCAGTGCCTCCGAGGTCGAGGTGGGTGGCATCGGTGGCATAGTCAATCAGGATGGAGAGGGCTTTTTCGTGGTCACAATGCTCAGCGAGGATGGCGCGGCGGCGCAGGATGGCCGACTGATGCCCGGCGACCGCCTGCTGGCGATCAAGCCGGGGGAGGAAGCGGGATTTGTGCCGACCAAGGGACTCAATGTCACGACGGTGATGAACCTGCTGCGCGGCCGTGTCGGTTCGCCCATCGTGCTCCAGGTGGTGGCCGCGGGCGACGAACCCCGCGAGATCGACATCACCCGCGGACCGATCTACGTTGCCGGTCGCGACGTGCTCGAACAGGTGCTCGCCACCCATGCCCGGCTTGCGACGCCCGCCGCGGCCAAGTCCGAGGAGGCGGCCATCTATCCGTCGGTAGTGATCATGCGGAGCGGCGATGTTGTGCCGTGTGAAGTGTTGGGGATCGACAACAAGTCGCTGCGACTGCGGACACCCGTGTCCGACAGCGGCACCAGCGAACCAGTGGTCGTGCCCGCGCGGCTGATCCAGGCGGTGGAAATCGATCCGTCGATCCCCGCCCGCCCGCTGGAAAAGGCCCTGCTCGACCGGCTGCTCACGCTGCCCCGCTCGCAGCGCATGGCCCCTCCCACCCACATGATCCGCCTTCGTGATGGCGACTACTTGCGTGGGCGACTCGAATCGCTCGATGGACAGACGCTCGTGGTCGAAGTCCGCGGTGAGATGAAGAAACTGCCTCGGTCGGCGGTGGCCCGCGTGATCTGGCTGCATCCGGAACAGGATGACGGCGAGAAGGCCGATGCCGACGTCGATGTCGTAAACCCCAGTGGCCTGCTCGTGCAGGGAGTCGTCGAGCGGCTCGTTCAACAACGAATGACTCTGATCGCAGATAGTGTCGAGGAGTCGACGATCCATGGCACAAGCCCGGCGCTCGGGCCGGGGAAGATCGACCTCACGACGGTCGACCGGCTGTTGATCGGCCGAGCCATCGAAAAGGAGTCTGCCGAGCTGCCGTATCGGAAGTGGCGGATGAAGCCAGCCGCCGAGCCCCGCAGCCTCCGTGATGCGGCCGCAACGCCCAAAGTTGGAGCGGATTGAGTCGCCGGGCGTCAGGGCGCTGGTGCCGACGATGTCGGCAGGTGGCGGTCGGGCACTTCGAGGGCGAGCAGGTGCAGCGCGGTCACGTAGACCCTGCCGCCGTATTCGCCCCACCGATCGGGCACCGGCAGCAGGGGATCCCAGCTGCCCGCCTTCGGGCCCGCTGACTCCTGTTGCTTCGCGAGCACCTCGACGAGTTGGCCATACCAGCGGTTCCATTCCGCGCCGCCGGTGTGCACGAGCACCTGCGAAGCGTAGTACCAGAGATAGGAGTCGCGGGCCTTCTCTGCCGTGCTGCCATAGGAGGGTTCGATCGCGGCGAGCACGCGAGCCGCTGCGGCCACTCGCGGATCACCCGATCGATCGCCCGTGTGCAGACGCATGAGCCCGCCCACCGCCGTCATGCACGCCGTCGAGAGCCGCGAGCGGCGCTGGTCCTGCTTTCGCGGGTTGTAGGCGTAGCGGGTGGCGTCATCACGGGCGGCGGCGGCTTCGAGCAGCCGACGGACTCCCGGCAGCGTTGCCGGATCGGTCTTCACGCCCGCCAGGTCGCCCGCCCGCACCGCCACGAGCATCCAGCCACTGACAGAGAGGTCGGCGTCGCTCCGCGGCGTATACCGCCAACCGCCGAGTTGCGGGTGCTGGCTGGCCGCGATGAACCGGCACGCCTGCTCGGCCGCAGGCTTCACGAGCGGGTCGCCCGTCATGCCCACCGCCTCGCAGACTGCGATCGACGCGATGCCATGGCTGTAGAGCCAGGCGCAGCTGTTGGAGAGGTCGTCGGCCGGGAGAAAGAGATCGCCGTCGGGCTTCTGAATCGCGAGCAGAAACTCGAGGCCGCGGCGGACGGTGTCGCGGTAGCGGCCGTCGAAGTGATCGTGCCCTGCGCCCAGAAAACTCAGTAGTGCCAGACCCGTGGCGGCGGTATCGGATTCTAGTTTGGGCACGTCGGCGGGGGCCGCTCCAGAAAACATTCCGAGCCGCCACCGCCCATCGGCCTGCTGCGATCGCGCAAGAAACTCGAGGCCACGGTCAACGACCGCCTTGGCCCGCTGCGTCACTTCGCGGTCGGCGACCTTTTCGGTGCGGGCGGCTCCAGAGGCTCCGACGGTTCGCTTTGCGAAGGCCTCGGCGACGTCGCGGACGCGGCCTTCCGCGGGGAGCGCTGCCGCGGTGATCCGCTGGGGCAGGCCGGGATCGTCACCGGCGCCGCGCTGGCGGCCCGCGCTGGAGACGACGCTGCCGATATCGGCCACGCTCACCGAGAGCCCTTCATCCTCACCATCGTCGCCTGCTCCACCTCCCACGCCGCCGGAGCGTGACGAACCGAGTGCGCTGCGGCCGGCCGCGGCAGCGGTACCGCGAGCAGCGCCGCCCAACCGTCCCATCGCCGCGGGGCCGGGCCGCGCCGCGGAAAGCCCGGCGTCGCTGCCGCCCCCCCCGCCGCCCACTGCGCCACCATCAGTCGCCCCCCCGCCAGTTGCAATTGTGTCGGCCTGGCCACTGCCGCTCGCCGATGCGGTCGCCGACGTCCGGCCGGGCGCCGTGGCAGTCGCGCTGTCATCCCCTCCTGCTCGGCCACGTCCACCATTCATCGGCGGCGAGCGTGACGCCACCCAGCCACTGCCGGCGGCAGTCGCCGCGGCGGCACCGTCGCCGGCAGGCGTTGTCGCATCAGCCGCAGCCGATCCGCTGCGCGCCGCGGCCGCTGCGGCCCGACCCGGCAAATTCGCAGCCGGTCGCCGCCCGCGTGAGGCGGTGGCGACGGCCGATGCGGACGGCCCTGCCGAACCTGTCGCCGCCGCCGGGGCCACGGCGACTCCAGCGGTCGACACGGCCGCGGTCGCCGCGGAGGCCGACACACTCGGCCGCGCGGATGCGACGGCGGTATCACTGCCCGAGCGCGTCGTGCGGGCTGGGGCGGCGAGCGACGTGGTCGCGCGGAGGGGTTGCTCGACGGTCTCGGGAGCGGCACTCCCCGCGGATGCCCCAGCGCCGCGGGAAGCGGTCGTAAGCCGCGACGCGGCGATTGCGGCTGGCACGGAAGCCGCGGTACGAGCCGCCGCAACAGCGGGGGCCGGGATGGTGTCGGCGGTTGCCGTTGATGATCTGGTGTTGGTGGTGGGCCGTCGGTTGGCGACCGGCGTGTCTGGTATGTCATCGGCCGGGGCCCGATTCACCCGCGACGGCGCCGCTGGCCGCGAAGCGAGTCGTTCGAGCAACTCGACTTCGCGTGGCCGCCATCGGGGGGCTCCCGGCGCCGCCGGGGGCTCGGAGCGGGCGGCGAGGGTCGCGGCCTGGAGTGCCGCTGCCGGCGCGGCAGACCGAGCGGCGTCGACCGCCGCGGTGTCGGCGGCGGGTGCCGCGGCACTGCTCGCTTCGGCGGTCGCCTGTCGCGCCGGAGCGACGGCCTCGTTCCCCGTGTTCGTAGGCCGGGTCGTGGGCAACTCCGCGACCGCGACCCGAGGCGTTTCCGCTGGCTCAGCTGCTTCCGGCGGGAGTGGTGCGGGATCATCGCGCCGCGGCTTTTCAGGCGGGCGGTCCGCCGGCCGCTTCGCCGGGGTCGGCGCGGCCAGGTCGAGCGGCCGCTCGTGCGCGGGCCGCTGCTGCTGCTGTGACGGCGACACATGGAGCGTGAAATCGGCCGGCTTCCGCTTGGGCATGAGCGGCTCCTTGCCCGCGGCATCGGCCGGCGTTGGCAGGGGTGATCCCAGATGCGACACCGCCAGTCCGCGGGCGAGGATCATGTGAAGCGCGACGCTGGCGACGGCTGCGGCTGCGAGCCGGCGGCGATACACGCTCCGCCGCTCCATTCTCCGCGTCGCCAGTTGATCGCCGTCATCGCTCACGTGTGTTCTCCGGGCCCCGAGGCCCTAGTCCTGTCCGGCCGACTGCACCTGGTAATCGTCGATGCCGGCCTTCACGCAGGCATCCATCGCCCCCACGACAAACTTGTGCGCCGTCTCTTCGTCGGCCCGCACGATCACGGTCTGTCGCTCGGGGTTGTCGGCAGCGGTCTGCCGCAGGAGTTGCCCGAGTTCATCGAGTCCTACGGGCTTCGCGCCGGCGAAGTAGTTGCCTGTACGGTCGATATTGATGACGAACTCGCGGGGCTGGCTCGTGAGCGGCTTGGCAGCGCTCGCCTGCGGCAGCACCACGTCGATCGAGCGGTCGGCCTCGTCAAGTTTGCTGGCGACGAGGAAGAAGATCATCAGCAGGAAGACCACGTCGATCATCGGCGTGAGATCCAGGCCGCCGCCAAGCCGCCCCTTGTCGATCTTCACGCTCATGGCCGGGCCGCTCCCGTAAGCTTGGGCTGGCCCGGAGGCACGGGAGGTGGCGGGGCGGCGGCCACCCCCGGGTTCACGCGGCCCTTGCCCTCGTACCGCTCGAGAGAGGGCAGCACGCTGTCGACCACGTCGTCGACAGCGCGGAAGCCGCCGAGGATCCGGCCCTCGAGGTAGTGGGCGATCATCGCGGCGGGGATGGCTACGCAGAGCCCCGCAAACGTCGTGATCAGCGCCACGTAGATGCCCTGGGCGAGTTCGGCAGCGCGGTTAGCGCCGGCATCGAGGTTGGCCGTGGTGTAGAAGGCGAGGATCATGCCCTGCACGGTGCCGAGCAGTCCGAGGAGAGGCGTGACGGAGACGGCGAGGCCGATGGGACGAATGTTGGCGTACAGCAGCGACGCTTCGCGATCTTTCGTGATCTCGGCCGCCTGCTCGATCTCCGGCACGGGCCGGCCGATCTTCTTGAGCATTGCCTTGACGACGCTGGCCGCGGCCGACGGAAACTGCTCGCAGAGTTTCCCGGCCGCGCGGGGATCGAAGCTACCGCCCTTCGTGAGGGCTGCGATACCGTCGCGAAACCCCGGCGGCACGAATCGTCCGCGACGCAGCGCCATGAGCCGCTCGATGCCGAACGTCGCCACGATCAGCGACATCGCCGCGATTGGCCACATCAGGAAGCCGCCAGCGAGAAACAGTTGCCAGAGAGTCTGCACGCGGTCGAGGCCGGGCATGAATAACCTCACGGGGATGGGGGAGAGGGGCCGAGGACGTCGAGCCGTTTTCGCGCTGCGGCCACGTGTTCCGACTGCGGGTAGCGTTCGACGAGTTCAGTGTAGAGCGTGCGGGCCTGGTCGGGCTTCTCAAGCACCTCGAAGCAGCGGGCCGCCTCGAAGGTCGACTGCGCCTGCCAAGGGTGATAAGCCGGCGGCGCCTGCTGCTCACCGAAGCCATAGGCGACCTTGAAGAAGGATTTGACAGCGTCTTTGTGGTTGCCCTTTTCGAAGAGCACCTCCCCCTCCATCAGTCGCGCGCGGGCGGTGAGTTCGGTGCGGCCACTGTCGGCGAGTGCGCGGTAGGCCGCGAGGGCATCGTCGAGCCGGCCGAGATTCTGCTTGGCCCACGCGGCGGCGTAGCGGCCCTCGGCGGCGCGGGGTGAGGCGGGCTCCGCCTTGAGAAACCGTTCCGCGAGCGCGAGACTCTCGTCCCACTTCCGCTCGCGGGCGGCGGCCTCCGCGGCGCGGATGAAGGCGGCGGCCCGCATGTCGGCCGACGAGAGCGTGTCGGCGGAGGCGACCGCCGCGGAAAACGCCTTCGCTGCCTCGGCAGGCTTGCCGAGCGCCAGCAGCGACTCGCCGAGCATCGCCTGCGCATCGGCGGTGAGCATGCCCTTCGGGGCGGCGACGAGTTGTGCGGAGAAGGCCTCCGCCGCCCGGGCGTGGTCCTTGCGCATCACGAACGTCCAGCCGAGTTTGTGGCGGGCTTGCTCCATGAGCAGGGCCCGTTCAGGGGTGGTCCCAGCTGCAACGATCGTGGCCTCGTAGGCCTGGGCGGCCGCCGCCCACTCGCTCGCGGCCCAGCGGGCCTCGCCGACTTCCATCCAGGCATCGGCCGCATAGCCGCTCTTCGGAAACCGCTTCACGAGCTCGGCGAAGGTGGTGGTGGCGTCGGCACGCTTGCCGGCGAGCGAGTGAACGACGCCGAGTTCGAAGAGCACCCGGTCCGCGGCTGCGAACGACGGCCACTCCTGGAGGAGCTTCTGATAGGCCGTCGCGGCCTGGGCATATTTCTTCTCGCCGGCGAGGCAGAGCCCCTGAAGCAGCCGCGCCTCACCGGCCGCGGCCTCGTCGAGCTTCAGTTTCTTGTCCGTAGACGCTTGCAGGAGCCGCTCGGCGTCGGCGAGTCCGCCCGCGAAATCACCCGACCGCTGCCGCACGTCGGCGCGGGCGAGGAGCGCGGCGGTCGCGGCGGAGGAGTCGGGATACGCGGCGACGCACTCGGTCCATGCCTTGAGCGCCTCGGGTAGACGCCCCTTCGCCTCGTGGCACCAGCCGGTGGCGAGCAGCGCCCACGGAGCACGGTTGCCCTTGGGATTGATCTCACGCGACGTCGCGAAGGCAGTGATTGCCTCGTCGGGGCGGCCCGCGTCCTGCCGGAGCTGGCCGAGCCGATACCAGGCGACGTCGGCACCCTTTACCGTGGGAAACTCCGTTACGAGCTTTTCTGCGGTGGCAAGTGCTGCCGAGGCGTCGCCCGCCTCGCGCAGCGCCCGCACCTCGAGGAGCAGAGCCTCGTCACGGCGTGGCCAGGCGGCGTGGCTCTTTCCGAGCGCGGCGAGCGCGAGAGTGGCGGGCTTCGGCTGCTTGAGTTCCACCAGCGCCGTCGCGTCGAGGAGGAGCGCCTCGGCCTGCTGGTCGCCGGTGAGTGCGGGCGTGGCCGCGGCGAGGAGAGCATGCACCTCCGCCCATTTTCTATCGGCGGCGAGGGCGGCCGCTTCGCGAAGCAGCCACGCCGAACGCTGCGTCGGCTTCGGATTGGCGGCGACGAGGTCGTGGTAGGCCTTCGCGGCGTCAACATGCTTCCCGAGGCCGAGGAGTGACTCGGCCCGGATTGCCTTCACGTCGGCGACCGTCTCGGCGGCTTCGGTCGAGCCGTACTTCGCGAGAAACGTATCGGCACGGCCGAGTGCCTCGGCGGGTTTGCCGTCTTGGAGCAGACCCAGCGCCGTCATCGAGACTGCCGTCGCGGCGTTGGGCGAGGCGGGGTCGTCGGCGATCGTCGCGTAGGCCGCGGTGGCTTCCTGGCGGCGGCCGGGCAGTTCCCAGAGCGCGTCAGCCCGGTCGAGTTGGAGTGACGCGACGGCCTTCGCGTCGGCGTCGGGCTGGCTCTTCGCAGCGGCGAGCGCCTTGGTCGCAACGTCGAGGGCCTGCTCGGGTCGCTTGGCGTCGAGTTCGACGAGGGCGAGTTTGTGGGCCACGCGGAGGGCTGCGGGGCCGCCGCTGGTGAGGGCCTGGGCGAGCAGCGGTCTGGCCTCGTTGGGCTTGCCCGCCTTCACCGCGAGGTCGGCACGCCAGAGCACCACGTCGGCCGCGAGCGCGTGCTGCGGAAATTCTTTCGCAAACCGCGCGAGCGTGGCGGCGGCACCGTCTCGATCACCTGTCTCCGCCTGGCCGATGCCGAGGGCGTAGAGCACGTCGGGCAGTCGCGGCGAGTTGGCCCGGTCGCGAACGAACGCCTTCCAGGCGGCAACGGCCTCGTCACGGCGGCCCGCCTGCCAAAGCGCTTCGCCGATCAGGTGCGCCGCTTCGGCAGCCTGAGGCGCTGTGGCATTCGCGTCGAGATACTCTCGCAAGGCCTTGGCCGCGGCGGCGTGAGCCTCGGGCGTGGGCTTGGCCTGTGCGGCCTGAAACATTCCGCGGCCAAGTTCCCAGCGGGCCGACGCGATGGTGGCGGCGTCGGCCTTGCTCCCGATCACGGCTTCGAGGGTCTTCGATGCCGCGGGCCAGAGGCCGTTTTTGATCTGGCAGATGGCGAGGTAATAGCGGCCCTTGGCTGCAAGCGGGTCCTGCGGATGGGTCGCGATGAGCGACTGCCATTCCTCGCTGGCCAAATCCCAGGCCTCGCGGTTTTGCAGGGCGGCGGCCGAGGCATAGGCCGTCTTGGCGGCATCGTTCGACGTGGACTCCTCGCCGCGGGCGATCACGGCGGGCCCGGCGAGGCCCAGCGTCATACACGCTCCCGAGCCGAATGCCAGCGCCCAGGCAGAGGATCGGAAAGATGTGATCATGATGGTTCCTTAGGCTTGCTTCCCGGACCCATTTTACCTGATATCGTATCGGCCATGCACATCGTCATTCTCGACGGGCTTACGACCAATCCGGGTGATCTTTCCTGGGATGCGGTGGAGCGGCAGGGCACGCTCACCGTGTTTGACCGCACCACTTCCGCCGACGTGGTGGGCCGGGCGGCGGAGGCCGACGCCATCCTTACCAACAAGACGTTCCTCGGTGCGGCGGAGATCGCGGCGCTGCCGAGCCTCACCTATATAGGAGTGCTGGCGACGGGCTACAACGTCGTCGACGTCGCCGCGGCCCGTGAGCGGGGCGTCGTGGTTTCAAATGTTCCGGAATACAGCACGCCGAATGTCGTGCAGGCCACGTTCGCGCTGCTGCTTGAGCTTACTAACCACGTTGGCCATCATAACGCCACGGTGCATGCGGGCCGCTGGGCCTCGTGCCCGGATTTCTGCTACTGGGACGGCGACCTCGTGGAGCTCGCCGGGCTCACGCTCGGGGTCGTGGGGTATGGCCGGATCGGCCGGGCGGTGGCCGCCGTGGGCCGGGCTTTCGGGATGCGGGTGATCCATCACCGGCGTCAGGCGGGGGGCGATCCGGAGTGCGTCGATCTCGACACGCTGTTCCGTGAGAGCGACGTGGTGAGCCTGCACTGCCCGCTCACGGCCGAGACCAAGGGCATGGTCGATGCGGGGCGGCTCGCGGGCATGAAGTCGACCGCGTTTCTGATCAACACCGCGCGGGGCGCGCTCGTGAACGAGGCCGACCTCGCGGCCGCGCTCGACGCGGGGCGGATCGCGGGGGCGGGCATCGACGTGCTCTCGGTGGAGCCGCCGCCCGCCTCGAATCCGCTGCTGACGGCGGAGAATTGCATCATCACGCCGCACATCGCCTGGGCCACGCGAAATGCTCGTCGCCGGCTCATCGACGTGGCCGCCGCCAACCTCGCCGCCTTCGCCGCCGGCCACCCGCACAACGTCGTGTCGTAAGAAACGCGGCGCCCAGCAAGCCACCGTTCGTGAGGTCGTGGGTGCCCATGCCCCGTCGCCGGACGTTCGCTGCGGGCATCCTGCCCTGCGCTCTCTGCACGCCGGCTACGCTTCGCCATCTTGGCTGCGCTGGCCGCCGAGCCCGGCTCTCGGGGCACGGGCAACCCCTCCCGTCACCCGGGCGGCAGACGTGTTTCACAAGCTGCTACGGCGTTGGGCTTCCTGGGGCCGGTGCCGGCTCGACCGCCGTCTTGCCGCGGCGGGTGGCCTGCACGTCTAGCGAGCCGCCGATCGGCACCTCTTGCTGGTTTGCCACGATCGCGGCGGTGAGCGTGAACGGCACCGCGTCGCCATCCTCGGCGAGGCTGCCCTGCGCGAGGAGGCTGTCGAGGTAGGGCTTCACGGCGCCGCGGAGCGTCTTGTCGGTCGCGGGCCGCGAGGTGTCGCCGATAAAGTTACGGAGGTCACCACCGGCGATCACGTAGCGGGAGTTGCGGGCGTCGAAGAAGGGATCGTCGAATGAGAACGTGGCGGCCGTGGCCCCGCTCGATGCGTCACGAAGCAAAAGTCGCAGCGAAGACTTTGTCGGCGGGATGAACGATGCCGGCACGAGGATCTCGATCGCGTCGCACGACGCCGTGTAAAACTCGTCCACCTTCACCGACTCGACCTTCGTGCCCGCCGTCTTCGTGGTGGAAAACGAAAGGCCGATCGCACACGAGGAGTCGAAGGCGAGGGAGCAGCTGTCCGCGTTGGTCCTCCGGGTGACCGGCACGAGCAGGTGGCTGGTCACACCGTAGGGCGTGGCGAGGTGCACATCGACAACCTCGCGCCGGTTACAGTCGACGAGGCACAGGTCGCTTGCCCCAGGGCCGCAGGCCCCACAGCCGTCCGCGACGATCGCCGGCGGCGCGGGGGTGCCCGGTGCGGGAAGCGGTTCGGTCGCGGAGACGAGCACGAGTCCGGGGCGACGGGCGAGGGCCGCTGTATCGACGGAGCAGAGGGGCTGAATGAGCGTGGCCACGCCCGCCGGGATGTCGACCCGAAGCACCTCACGGGAGAGGAGCGTGAACCGCGCGGGCCTGCCGCCGGCGATGATCGACGTGTCGTGCACGCTGAAGCCCTTGCCTACGAGAAACAGCGACGTCGTGCCGGCGGGATCAATGCCCGGGGCCCCGTACCAGCCCATGAGTTCGGGGGCGAGATCGGTCACGCCCGAATTGAAGAGTTCGAAGCCGCCGGCGGTGTTTTCATACGGGATCTGAGCCTGCAACGTCTGGAGCGGGAGCTCGCGTTCCAACTGGTCCACGCGGCGGAGCATCCGTGGGAGTTCGCCGTCGCGGTAAAAATGGGCGCAGCGAGAGCAGGCCGCAGCACTTGACTGCATCGCCTTCACCGACCGCGAGAGCACGAGCGTCTGCTGCATGCCCGGATCGGTCGCCTTCGGATGCGTTAGCGAAAACCAGTTGGTGCGCACATCGAGCGTGACCCAGGGCACGAACGACGGCATCACGATCATCGCGGTGCACTCCCGCTGGCCCGGCTCCAGCTGCCGCTGCATGAGGTCGCCGTCGGTGGTGGGGCCGCCGCGGACGGTCTCACCGAGTGTGGCGAGCGTGCCGCGGGTTGGGGGCGACTGCACACGCGGATAGAACCGCCAGCCAAACGTGTCAGAGCCGTGCGAGAAGCCGACGGACGTCTTGTTGAGAGCCACGCTCGCGATGTCGAGCTCGAGCCGACGGGTGTATCGCTGCATGGCCTGCGTGTTGATCCGCCCGGATGCCGATGCCATCGCCATCACGATCTGGAGTTCGCGGCGGCGCGAGAAGGAGTCGTCGATGTTTTGCTCCCCACTCACCGGATCGAGGGCGAACACACGGATCGGCCAGCGGCAGCGGACATAGTCATTGAAGGCGGCGCGGGCCTCGGGGGCCGGATCGGGGCCGTAGAACGGTCCGGCGGAGTCGGCGATCGGCGTGCCATGCCCGCGGGCGGTGGCGGACTCACGAATGTCGTCAGCGAGCCGCTCGTTCAGGAGCGCCGACTCCACGAGGATGCCCCAGGCGAGCACGGCGGTGGTGGTGCGGCAGATGGGGGTGGCCGGCTGGTCACCCTCGCAGCAGACTCCGGCGGGGTCGGCCGCGGCGGTGCCGTTCGTTCTCTCGGAGCTGATGAGTTCGATCGAGGGTTCCTCGCCGGTGCCGACGCTCGAAAAAAACCGGCAGCGGGCGGCGGCGAGGTCGCGGGCGTGGCGGCCGCGGACGAGGGCCGCGAGGTTCCAGGCGGGAAGTTCCTGCCAGATGTGCGTCCGGCCGTCGAGGGCGAGGAAGTCCCAGGCGGCCTCGAGCTCCTCGGCGAGATAGCCGCGGACGTCGAGATAGCCGACGCACGGCGTCGTGGCCGGATGGTTGGCCAGCGCCGTGTGGGTGTCGCGGATCAGGACCGCGATTTGCTCGATACCACTCACATCGGCGAGTTGCGAGAAGGGAATCGGCAGGCGGGCGCGGCGGGTCTTCACGCTCGGCGCGGTCGAAGGGGCGATCGTGGGGAGTTTGGCTTTCAGCGATTGCATCGCCGCCATCACTCCCTGACGCGGCGCGGGATGAGATGGCATAGCCGTGGGGGAGCCGGCCGACACGGCAGTGATCGTGGTAGCCCAGGCACGGCAGTCGCGGTCGTTGACGCACCATGTGAGAGCCGGGGCGATCATGTCGACCAGGTCGTTGATCACGAGGTTCTTGAACGTCGTAGGCAGCAGGTCGTCGCCGAGGTAGGGCTCCGCGATCACCGTGATCTCGGCGCCGTGCCCTTTTTTCGTGCGGCCGCCGGGGAAGACCGAGACAGGAATGCGGACGAGGTTGAGAGCGTAGCCGGGCGAGTCGGCGGTGTCGTCACCCTCGTTGACGCGACGGAGTTCGTTCAGGTGGTTGAGATACCGCGAGAGCTGGTCGAGGTGAACCGTCGGCTCGAGCGCGAGCGGCTCCTCGTCAAATCGGTAGCCGACGGGGTTCTGCGGGAAGCCAAAGGGGGCTGTGCGGGCGATCACGATCGGGTCGGCCCGCCCCGCCGCCTCGTTGGTCGTGGGGATCAGGCCCTGGATCGAGTTGATCACGCTCGCAGAGCCGACCGCCTCGGGCACCGCCACCTCCTGCGTGGTCCGCCGGCGACCTGAGGCCGACTGCACGGCCAACGCCATGCCGAGAAAGGCCTGGTCGCTCGTGCGGATGGCGGCACTGGTGCGTTCGGTGAACAGGCCGAGCTGCCGCCGCATCTGCTCCTCGTATTCAACACGGTGTCGCGTGAGTCGGCTCTGCCCCCAAACGTCGGGCTGCTTGGCGACGATCGAGCCGTAGCAGTCGAGGTGGTGCTCGAGCCAGTCGATTCGGGCCGCGAGGTCTTCGACGCAGGGATCGGATGGCGTGGCGGGGGGCTGGCGGTGGGCGGCCTTGACGGGCGCGGCCAACCCGCGAAGCACCTTGCCAAACTCATGGCCCTGGGCCGCAGCCGGGAGAATCACCGCGGCGAGCCAGCCGCCGATCGCGGCGATGAGCGCTGTGGACATACGGACGTTGCAAGACATGGTGCGTCTCCAGTCGGGGGTCCCCTTACGAGGTGGAAACCCCTCAAGCAGATCGGCGTGCACGACCGATCAAATGAGCATCCGCGGAGCGATCGGGGAGGTCGCCGCTAGTTTGCGCACCTTCGCAAGGGGGCCCACCGTGCCACACGTCGCCTGTCGCCATCCCATCCAGTGCATCGTGCCGCCCTACATGGTCGAGCACCTGGCCCGGTCGGCAGATCCGAGGATCCGCGAGCGGGCGCTCGTCGATCTCGTACAGGGCAGTGCCGTGCGGGCGGTGCGCGCGTTCGTGCAGCAGATGCCGGCGATGATGGTGCAGGCGTCGCCCACCGGAAAAAGGCACCGCTTCATCTACGACGCAAAAAAGAAAGACGTGCTTCCCGGCAAGCTCGTGCGAAGCGAGGGGGATGCGAAGTCGGCCGATCCGTGCGTTAACGAGGCCTACGACTATTCGGGTGACACGTATGATTTCTACCTCGAGCTCTTCGGCCGCAACTCGCTCGACGATGCCGGCATGGCGTTGATCTCGAGCGTGCATGTGGGCGAGGCCGACGGGAGCGATCGCTTTCAGCCGATGAACAACGCCTTCTGGGACGGCGCGCAGATGGCCTATGGAGATGGCGACGGCGAGGTCTTCCGGTGCTTCACGCGGTCGCTCGACGTAGTGGCTCACGAACTCACCCATGGCGTGCAGTCGTTCACGAGTAACCTTCTTTATCGCGGACAGTCAGGGGCGCTCAACGAGCATTTCTCGGACGTGTTCGGGATCCTCGTGCGGCAGTGGCGACTGCAGGAGACGGCCGACGCGGCGAGCTGGCTGATCGGCACGGAGATTCTCGTGTCGGCACCGACGCGACGGGGAATCCGCGATATGGAACATCCGGGCACGGCGTATGTGGACGATCCGTATCTCGGCACCGATCCGCAGCCCGCCCACATGGACGACATCTACACCGGCCCAGCCGACTCCGGCGGCGTGCACATCAACTCGGGGATCCCGAACCGGGCCTTTGCCGCGTTGGCGAAGGCGCTCGGCGGTCATGCCTGGGGTACGGCTGGCACGATCTGGTACGAGGCGATGCTGCAACTCTCGCGGACGAGCCAGTTCAAGGACCTCGCCGCGATCACGGCCCAGATCGCTGGCGACCGCTTCGACGCCGCCACGAGGAAGGCCGTGAAAGCTGCGTGGAAGAAGGTCGGGCTCTGATCAGTCCCCACGGCTCACGCCGTTGGGCTTTTTGACGCGGCGTCAGCGGTAAGGCCGCCCCACGTTCACGATCTCCAGCCGCATACCCGTCGCTTGCGCTCTTGCGCTCAGGGCTTTTTGAGGGCGCCTGCCGCCAGGAAGCCACAAGCGCAAACGCGGGGAATACGTCCGCCACTTCGTCCCGCTCGCTGCCAACGCACGCGAATCCGCGCGAGATCGTGAAAGCATCGGTGCCCTGAAACGGCCTACCAGTCTTCGGCTTCGGACAGGACGAGGCGGGCGAGGTTTACGTGCTCACCTCATCGCCGACGGGCCAGGGCGTGTTTCGGATGGTAAACTCCAGCCCATGACGTCGACAGATTCCCCACCGGGCACACCGCACTTCTCCGCGCGGGAGCGGCATGCCGCCGCGGCCTCGCGGGCGAGGTCGCCCGAGGAGCGTCTCCAGGCGATGCAGGACCTGATCGCCAGATCCTGGGCCATGCTCGAGGCAAACCCTGAGGGCCTCGCCCACTTTCTGCGGCGGAATTACAAGGCGCGGGCGATCGCCGTTGTTCACGAGCGTGAGCATCATGGCGCCTGACCTACACCTCTTCGATGTCCTGTCGCTACACGCGGTGCCGTTCGTCGTGATCGGTGGACATGCGGTGAACGTGCACGGATACGTCCGCGCCACGGAAGACACCGACATGCTCTGGATCCGCACGCCTACCACCGAAGCAGGCCTGCTGCGGGCTCTCGAGGAAATCGAGGCGCGGTACATTGGCAGCGAGATCGACCCGGCCACCGGCATCGAGCGGACGCACCCCGTATCGGCGTCATTCATCCGCTCGCAGCATCTCATGATGCTCTGCACGACTGTCGGCTTCGTCGATCTGTTCGACTACGTGCCTGGCTGCCTCGACGTTCCCGTGGCAACGGTTCGGGAGTCGGCCATCGATGTTCGCGGTATCCGCTTCGCGTCGCTCGAATGGCTGAAGCGCATGAAGCGGGCGGCCGGCCGCCCGAAGGATCTGATCGATCTCGACAATCTCCCATAGCCAAACGTGCTCAGCTTGAGCGGCTTCTTCGGAACGGCGAGCGCGGGGTATGCGGGTGGCATCGATGCGGTGCCAGATTGGTTCGCCGCCGGTGACATGTTCGGCGTTGGGGATTTTGCTACAGGATGCCCGCTTGGCCGACGCTGCGTTGCTCGTGAGACGCAAAGATTCCCCGGCGTCCGCGCGTGCCACCGCCGGCTCCTTGATACGGCAGTGGTCGCCGTAGCCCGGCGGCTTCACTGCCACGCACTTGAGGATGCCGCGAATTCGGTTGACCACGAGCGTGGCCAGGTCCTCCGCCTCGACGCGCTCCGCGATCAGCAGCAGCGGCTGTCGCTGCCGACCTTGTCCATCGTCTCGGCCACGAAGTCACCCAGAGCCGTGTCGTTGTGGGCCGAGAGCGCGGCGACGGTGGCCTTGAGGCCACGGTCGAGCCCCCGCTTCACATCGATGGCACTGGCGGCGGCCATGCCGAAGGACGAACGAGGGAATGAGAAGAACGCGGAAATCATACGCCGCCGGTCAACCGGCCTGTGGGACGGCCGCAGCGGGCCTATACTGGCGGCATGAACATCGAACGCGTGAAGTATGTGATCTGGGCGGCCGACATGGATCGGGCCATCGGATTTTACCGCGACCTCTGCGGCGGCACGGTGCTCAAGCACAACACCGCGATCGCGGAGGTCGAGATCAAAGGCTCCGTGATCGGCATCCACTCCGGTGGCGAGGGGAAGCGGACGTGGACGGGCCTCAGCTTCCAGGTGCCCGACGTGATTGCCGCGGCCCGCGAGGTGGTGGCGGCGGGCGGGTCGCTGACGCGGGAGCCCGAGCCGGAAAACGGCGAGCCGCCGCACTTGGCGATGTGCGTCGACCCGGAAGGCAACGAGTTTATGCTCACGCGGAAGCGCGGCTGACGGGGGCGGGTTCGGGTGGTGGGGAGCGGATTCGCGTGGTCGGCGGGCATGCCCTCCGGTCTCCCTTGTCGGGCGATTTGTGCGGTAACTCACTGACAAGTACCTTGATGTGTTTTTTTGTACACCATTCTGAGGAGCCGGCCGTGAGTTCATCGCGCTGAAGAGACGCCACCTGTGATTCTGCAGCATCGCGGCCCAAACTTCTCGACCGCGTCCGCATGGCGGCCCGAGCCGTCCATCTGGCCCGCAGCACGGAGCAGGCCTATGTGTCGTGGATCCGACGGTTCATCTTGTTCCACGACAAGCAGCATCTCTTGAACCTGCGAGAGCCGGCGATCAATGCGTTTCTGACGAGCCTGGCGGTTGATCGCAACGTGACGGCGTCCACGCAGAACCAGGCATTGGCCGCCCTGCTTTTCCTCTACGACTCGGTGTTGCATGTGCCGCTTGATCGGCTCGCTGGCGTGGTGAGAGCCCGCAAGCCACAACGACTCCCATCTATCTTGAGCCATGAGCAGGTTTCGCGGTTGCTTGCCGGCCTGACCGGCCAGCCTGCGACGGTTGTGACGCTCCTTTATGGCGCCGGCCTTCGGCTCATGGAGGCACTGCGGCTCCGCGTCAAGGATCTAGATTTCGGTCCATTCGGCTTCTTCATGGGTAGAGCCTTAAACCGCCGCAGTAGAAGTAGATCACGTCCTTAAAGTCCGCGACGTTCCGGTAGCCCCCGGCCTGAGGCCCTCGGCGACCGCGTTGGTCAGTTGATGGCGGCAGTGGGTGATGATGCTGTCGAGGCGGCGGTCGATCATGCGGGCCACCGCCTTGATCGGCTCGAGTCGGCTCAGCATCGCCCAGCCACTCCATTGCGAAAAGAAGCGACGAGCCCAGCCCTCGACGCGGTACGACCACAGGTGCAGCAGGTTCTCCTTGATGGCCCAGGCACGGGCAGTCTTGAGATCACTTCCTCGAAGGAAGCGGAACTCGGCGCGGCGTTTGGGATGGACGTTCTCCTTGGAGGAGAGCCACAGGTACTTCGTGCCCTTGAGGCGGTCATCCTCCGCGGCGATCAGCAGCCGATTCTCGCGGCGGCGCACGATGTCTACGGCTTCGGTCATGTGCTGCATGACATGGAAGCGGTCGAAGGCGATCTTGGAGGAGGCCAGAGGAACGGCTTCGAGAGTGGATTGGATAGAGGGCTCTCACATGTCCATCGCGACTGCCTCGATGCCTGCGAGCTGCTCCGGGGTGCGGGACTCGTTAAAAGCCGCCAAACTCTTCTTTTCGCAGCCCTCCGCGACAAACTCGACAGTTCCGTGATCCACGTCGTTGACGATGGTCAGGTACCGATGGCCTTTGCGGAACGCCTTCTCATCGACGCCGATGCGGGCGATGGCGGTAGCTTGCTTGCGGGCCAGCCCGCGGGCGACGGCTCGCTCGAGTACGTGCCAGGCCTGATCCCATGTGATGCCGACGAGCGTGCATGCTCCCTTCACCTGCACCACTCCGTGCTCCGGGCACTCGACCCGGGGGACGCGAGCGTGGACGAGTGTGTGGAACTGGCAGGTGTTGAGATGCCGCCACTGCCGCTCGGGAGCATGGTCGTAGCAGGCCAGCTCACGGCTACACTGCGGGCAGTTCTAGCGGCAGCCTTCGGGGTTCTCGACGTGGACGTGGATCTCGGTCGACTCGACGTCGAGCTTCACGTCCGTCACCTTCCAAGGAGTGGTCAAGCCAAGTGCCTGCTGGTAGAGCTCCGTGTCGAACATGCGACTTGCCTCCGGGGGAAAGCCGTATTCTCCCCTACGGAGCTACCCACAAAAATCCCCGATGGACCAGTGCGTTCACGTTCCGTTAAGCAGGGTCTTCGCCCAAAACCAGATCAACCGCTAATTTCCCGCAGTCCCCAAGCTGCCCGGTCTGCCGTTTGCCAGTGAGTGCGGCATAATTCGGTCGATAACGGTGTTAGGCTGCACTCAGTGCGGCTCAATTAGATTGTTCG
>CAMBPQ010000047.1 GCA_945869735.1 Planctomicrobium piriforme | reverse complement strand
GAAGGGAAATACTCTACCCCGTCGCGACGGTGATCCTTGGCGGCCTTATCACCTCGACTTTTTGTGAATTCCTGATTCATCCGGGCCTGTTCTGGAGGTTCAGCGGCCAAGATGCCGTGCGGCTCGCCCGAGCACGCGACGACGACGAGGAGAACCTCGACGACGATGTGCGATCGACGGAGGCACCGTCGCGTGACGAGGCCGAACATAACCTTGAGACGGAGAAGAAAGAATGAGTCGACCAAGTATGGGTTTCACGGCTGTGGCGATCCTCGCCATGGCAACCTCGTTTGTTGGATGCACGCAAGCCCCGGCACCGCCACAGGCCCCCGTGAAGGCTGCTGCAGCGAAGGCTGAAGACCACGGTCACGCGCACGACGCCGACCACGACGGTCACGGGGCCGGCCCCCATGATGGCACGCTCGCCGACTGGGGCGGCGGAAAGTACCACGTCGAATTCACGGTGGATCACGACAAGAAGGAAGCCGTGATCTACGTCCTCGGCAGCGACGAGAAGACCGCGGCACCGGTGAAGACGGCCGACGGGAAGCTCCTGCTCACGATCCGCGAGCCGGCGTTTCAGGTCGAGCTGGCGGCGAGGCCGCTGGCCGGCGAAGGCGACGGTAAGTCGTCATGCTACGGTGGGACCCACGAAAGCCTCGGCATCGTCCGCGAGTTCACCGGAACGATCAGTGGCGAGGTGGATGGCACGCCGTTCGCCGGCGAGTTCGCCGAGCAGCCGCACGGCGATCACGACCACAAGTAATCCCCCCTCGTCGCCGTAGGCCACTGCCCTCGCAGCAGACTCGCGAGGGCAGTGGCGGCGGCAACGCCCAATCCCGGAGTCTCGTGCCATGACTGCTCTGCTCTTGCGTACGATCATCGCCGCGGTTGTCATCGTTGCGGCCTCGGAATTCGGCCGGCGTTCACCGCGGCTCGGCGGATTCATCCTGTCGCTGCCGCTCGTTAGCATGGTGGCCATGCTGATGTCGTGGTTCCGCGACCACGACATCGCAGCGATCTCCCGCTTTGCACGGGAGACACTTGTGTTCGTGGTGTGCGGACTGCCATTCTTCGTGCCGCTGGCGTTCGCCCAGCAGCTGGGCTTGGGATTCTGGGTGGCCATGATGGCCGGAACGGCCCTGGCGGCGGCGACCACCGCTCTCGGACTGTTCTTCTTGAGCTAGAGTGCGTTCGCTCCTGCAGGAGTTCGCAGCGTCCGCGAGCCGGATCGGCTACACGACGATGAGCCTCGGGCAGCTGAGGATTCTGCAGTAGGCGACGCCGCTCACTGCCGCATCGCCCTGCAGGCGTCGTGGCACTTTTTGCAGGCCGCCGCGCACGCCTTGCAGCAGGGCTCGTCGCCGCACTTCGTGCATTCGGCGGCGCACTGCTCGCACGCCTCCTCGCAGACCTCGCACATCTCCTCGGCCATCGCGGAGTCGTACTCCAAGAGCGCGACGCACGCCCGGCACGTCTCGATGCAGGTCAGGCAGGTTTTCTCGCAGCCCGGGCAGTCGCATCCCAAGATGCACTCGCGGCAGGCCCGGAGGCACTCGTTACAGGCCTTGATGCACGCTTCCTTGGCTGCGGCATCGGCATGCGGGGCGTCTGCGGCGTAGGCGGCGGCCGGCAGCGTCACGGCGGCGGCGAGAACGAAACGCATCACGAGCGGGGTGGTTGGCGACAGCATGGGTCGGCCCTTTTCATTTGGGGGGAGGTAAGGCGGAACCGGTCGCCGGAACTCTACGCAGCCCCGCGGCGGTCCGGCCAACGGCCCCGCTGAGATTTCGGTCGACGGGCGTCGCTCTTTTCAGAGTCTTGAGCACCTTCTCCGATACTGCGCTCGGCCGCCATTCGCGATTGAACGGCTCTCCGTGATCCGCGACGCCGACGGCCGCATCATCCGCATCCGCTACGTGCTCCCGCGACACAAAGCCGCCAACTGGTTCGGGCCCGGCCGCGGCCGGAAGTCCACCTGGCCAGAGGCGATCCCTTGGCAGGGCAACCCCTATGATAGAGACTGGTTCTATTCATGGGGGCAGGTCATTGACGAATTGGGCTATGTTCCCACCGGGAAGGTAGGGGCCGAGCTCCTTTATGACGTGCTCAGCACGGCCTATGAGCGGCAAAGTCTGATCGTGACGACGAACCTGCCCTTCGAGCAATGGACCGAGGTGCTCGGCAGCGAACGGCTCACCGGAGCCGCCCTCGATCGCCTCACGCACCGCTGTCATATCCTCGAGGCGAAGGGCGAGAGCTTCCGCCTCCGGGACGCCCGCAGGCGACTACGACGGGCCTCCGTCCCGTCCTGACACACAGATCCTTGGAGCAACTGGCTACCCCGGAGTAGATTCAACCCATCCCCAGCGCTGTACTTTTCGACCGCCGCGCGCTGCACTTTTCAACCGGCGTTCACACTTCACGCTGGTCTTCGGCGAGGTGGCGCGGGATGCAGCCCCGCCAAGAATCGCCAAGGGGCTTCCCCGGCGCCCGGTGCCAATCATGGTGCTAGCGCGGCTCGCGGTTGCTGTTGACTGGCAGCGGCGGGGAGTCGGTAGTGGACTGCATCAAAGATGCGATCCTGCGCACGCTCCCCGCGGCTGATCTCGCTGGGCTGCGAGCGCTCGTCGTGCATGCCAAAGACGAGGCTACGCGCGGCTTCTACGATCGTTTCGACGTCGTTCCCTCGCCGTCCGATCCTCTGCACTTGTTCGTGCTCATCAAGGACCTGAAGGCGAGCGTGTGAGTTCTACGGAGATGGCGTTTGTTTGGATGACAGGCTCCAGCCTGTCGTTGGACAGCGCTGGAGCCCTGTTCATACGCCGGAACGCGAGAGCGCATTCGACTTACGTGGAACAGCGGCTTCGGGGGCGGCAAAAGTCTCGTCGCTTGAGTCCGCGGCGGCCCGACGCTCCTCGACCGTTCGCAGACCCCCTGATCTACCCCCTCAACAGTGCCCTTCGGCCCGCTTGCCGAATGGGGTCAGCTCGTGCAGCGCCGTACCGCTGGCTCACGGAGCCTCTCGCAGCGCCGGTGCTTTCTCGGCGAGGGCGGCGGACAGGATCATCTCCACCTCGGTCCCGTTGGGTGGGACGCGGCCAGGGAACGCCTCGAACATCAACGCTTCGTTCGACTGCGAACTCTCGATCGGGAGGTCGAGGGTGGCCGTCGGAAAGTTCGACACGCAGATCAGGTCGCCGCCGTCAGCCTGGTAATAGTCGGTGCCGTCACTCGGATCCCGCCAGAAGGAACTGCCGGCGAACACCCAGTCGGCCTGAAGCGGTTTTTGAGTGGTCGTATCCCTGATCCATTCCTGCGCCTGACTTTCCCGGACCTTGCCCGTGTCGTCTTTCCAGCGCATCGTGATCTTCACGATGGGTCCCTGGGCGGCGGCGTACTCGGGATCGAAGGAGACCGGACGTCCTGGTTCGAGTCCGATGGCGAGTAACGCCGTATGGACGAGTCGCGCGGTCGAATGCGTGGCGACAACGGCTTCGTGCTCCTTCGAATGCTCGGGGCAGGCGAATACCTCAATGAGACCCTTGTCGAGCACGACTTTCGCTCCCACGACGACGCGCTTGTTGACGACATCGATCCAGACGTCTTCCTTAGGGGAGAGCCGCTTGAGTTCTGGGTGACGGTCGGGCCGTGCAGGCTCGCGGGGCAGGGGCGCTTGGGCGGGTTCCTCGACGACAGGCGGCCCGGCCCACGTCGGTAGGGCCGAACTCCAGCCGCACGGCGAGAACTCCAGAATGACCAGCATGACGACCAGCCTGGCGACCGCGATTGGTGCGGATGGGCGGGGCGTGGTGCGACCGGCCGACGGTTGGGACATAGCTTCACCTGAGGGATCGTGGCCGGTGGATCGGTCCTTCCGGCTCCGATACGATACCGCTCTTCGGAGTCGCACGCACTCCAGCATCCACCAGAAAGAACTGCAGCAGCATGGTCGCCACCAACGAGGGCCAGCGAAAGGCCAAATCCAAGAAGACGAACCGGAAGCCGCCGGCGCTGGCCAGTGGCGGAGATGTGTCGCCGGTAAACGATGCGGCGGCACCGACGGGCAGGCCATCCCGCCCGCAGAGCCCGGTCGCCGAGCCGATCGCAGTCTCGGCCCGGAAGGCGGCGCGGTGGATCAAGCAACTCGCTGACGTCGGCGACACGCTTGACGGCCGTAATCGCCTGCGGAAACTTGCGGCGCAGGTTCGCAAGGGCGGTGGCGACGCCCAGCGGATGGCGTTCGTCGAAGGTGCGATCGGTGAATGCCTGGATGAGGCGGCACGGGCTGCCTCTCCCGTGGAACGCTGGCTGTCGTGCGAAGCCGCGACCTGGGCACTTGCCTGGATGGCCCGGACGAAGCGGGCGGGCGGCTCGGCAGGGAGCCTGCTGGAGCGGCTCGTGGGGCAGGCCCGAGCCGCGCAGCCGCTGCTCGCCACCGGTGACACGCTGCCAGCGCGGTTTGTGCTCTGCCTATCGCGGCTGTTCCGCGACATCGAGGCCTGCCGCTGCCTCGAGGAGGGAGCCTCGGCGACACTCTCCGCCGAGATCGAGCGACTGGTGTCGGCCCGCGGCGTCGTTAACTTGACCGGCTCGGTGGCGATGATCAACCGAGTCGTGCGCTGGACCGCTGCCCGCGAGACTGCCCACGCGACGGGGGGCGGCGCCTGGTGTGAAGCGACAGAGCGGCGGTGGAAGGCCGCGGCAACGACGGCGGTGCGGCTGCTCGGCGGCCGTGGTCGGCTCGTGGCCGGTGCCGGGTGGATGCCCGAATGCTTCACCACGCCGCTGCTCGATGCCATCACTGGCATGGGGGGCCGCCGCGGCCGCACCGTCCAGGAACTTCGCCAGGGCCGCGCACCTGCGGGCCGGCGGAGCGTGCTGTCGCGGGATCTCCACGATGCAGCGGCCGCCGTGGCCATCATCCGCACCGGGTGGGACCGCCGCAGTCTCCGCGTGATGCTCGATTACCGACACACTGTGCCGCGGCTGGAGATCGCCGTGGCTGATCGGCTGCTCGTCGAAGGGCCATGGCAGTGGGAGGCCTGGGCGGGTGGCCGGGCGCTGGAGGCAGAGGGACCGTGGACGGTGTCCTGCTGGGAATCGGACCGCAAGGCGACATTTCTGGAGATCACGGCGCCGCTCTCTGGCGGTCGACAACTCGAGCGGCAGGTGGTCGTGCTGCCACGCGACCGCATCGTCGTGCTCGCCGACACCGTAACCACCCCGACGGGTGCGGCTGCCCCTGCTGAGCTCCGCTATCGTGGTGTCGTACCGCTGGCAGGCTCACTCGAGCGAGACGCCGCCGCCGAGACCCGCGAGATCGTGGTCTTTGACACGACCATGCGATTCATGGCGTTGCCGCTGGGGCTGCCGGAGTGGCGGTCGGCAGGGCGGGGCGGTTTTGAATCGTCAGAGGCGGGGCTCGTGCTCTCACAGGAAGGAGTGGGCGGCCGGCTTTACGCGCCACTCTGGCTCGACTGTCATGCGTCCCGAATCGGCGGACCGCTCACCTGGCGGCACCTCACGGTGGCCGACACGCGACTGAATCTTCCGCCCCATCAGGCCACGGGGTTTCGCGTCCAGTCGGGGCACGAACAGTGGCTGCTCTATCGGTCGCTCGACGCAGCCCGCAACCGTACGCTCCTGGGCTGCAACGTCTCGTGTGAGTTTCTCCTTGGCCGGATCAAGAAGAGCGGCGAGGTAGCCCGAACGCTTGAGATCCAGTGACGGAAGCCCCGGTCCCATCAGCCGACGAGTTGCGGCGCCGTTGCGGTGAAAACCTCGCTGCGCTTGAGACCCGGATCGCAGCTGTCTGCCAGCGGGCGGGACGCGGCGTTGGCGAGGTGACGCTGATCGGCGTCACGAAATACGTCGGGGCGGACCTGACCCGCACGCTTGTCGAGTGTGGGTGTCGTGAGCTCGCCGAAAGCCGCCCGCAGCAGGTATGGGACAAGGCCGCAGCGCTCGCCGACCTCGCTCCGCGCTGGCATCTCGTCGGCCACCTCCAGCGAAACAAGGTCCGCCGTACGCTGCCGGTTGTGTCGCTGGTGCACACCCTCGACAGCCTGCGGCTCCTGACGGCCATCGAGGCGGAGGCAGCCGTGGCGGGCAGGCCGTGCGACGTTCTTGTCGAAGTGAACCTCACGGCCGATCCGGAGCGGTCAGGCTGTCCTGAGGCCGAGGTGCCGGCTCTCGTTGCCGCCGCGGCCGCCGCATCGCACGTCCGGCTTCGCGGTCTGATGGGCATGGCGAGCCACCCGGACTCCGCCGCGGCGGATGCCCGTCGTGATTTCGCGCGGCTCCGCGAGATGCGCGACCGCCTGGCCCACGACGTGCCGCCGGAGATGCTCCGGGAACTCTCGATGGGGATGAGCGGTGACTTTGTGGAGGCGATCCTCGAAGGATCAACCATGGTGCGGATCGGCTCTGCCCTCTTCGAAGGACTGCGATGACGCGTTCCTGGAAAGTGAGCGACGCGACGATTCCAGAGCGCATTCGACTTACGTGGAACGCCGGCTCGGGGGCGGCACAAGTCTCGTCGCTGCGGGCCGCGGCGGCCCGACGCTCCTCGAGCGTTCGCCGACCCCCGTGCCTTCCTCCCCCAAGGGGCCATCTCGCCGTTACGCTTCCTGACGGGAGGCAACGATTCCAGATCGTGAGGAGCCGGTGGTGGCACGCGTTGAGGCGGCCCGCAGCTTGTCTGCTCAGTCGAATCGCACTTTGAGAATCTCAAACTTCATCGTGCCGGCGGGGACGTCGATCGCGACCTTCTCGCCGACCTTCCTGCCGAGCAGGCCCTGGGCGAGCGGACTGGCCACGTTGATCCTGCCGGCATCGAAATCCTCCTCGCCAGCGCCCACGAGGACGTAGATCTCCTCGTCGCCGAACTTGAGGTCCTTCACGACCACTGTCGCACCGAAGACGACCTCGTCGGTGGCCTCCTTTGCCCGCTCTACGATCACGGCCCGCGCGAGCTTGTCGCGGAGGAGGTTGATCTTGGCCTGCATCATGCCCTGACTTTCCCGCGCGCCGTGGTATTCGGCATTTTCGCTGAGGTCGCCCTCGCTCCGGGCTGCGGCGACACGCTGCGCGAGTTTCGGCATCTCGACGGTTTCCATCTGATCGACCTCGGCCTTGAGTTTGTCGTAGCCGGCACGCGTCATGGGAATAAGATCGGACATCTCGGTTCTCCTCGAAAACATCAGCGGGCCGTCATCGGACCGCGTGGTGCCGTCAGGCCGACGGCGATGAGTTAAGTAAGTAGAGTAGCCTGCCGCAACTGCGGCAGGCGATCACCCTCCCCAGCATCAGGTCCGACACCATGTTGCCGGTCAACTGCTGGAAGCAGCCACCGCAACTGTCGCCGTCAACGGCGGCCATGCCGTCGGCACCCTTCTGCTTCACGACGCGGTCATATTTTTCTCGCACGTCGTCGGTGAGGTCCTTCTCCGTGAGTTGCAGGTCGCCCTTGATCCGCGTGAGCTCCACCTCGAGCCGGCCGGTCTCAGCCTGCACCTTGGCCTGGGCCGCGGCGAGCAGTTTCTTCGCGGCGTCGATCTCGGCCTCGGCAGCGGGCACCGCCGGCTTGAGGCCGTCGATCCGCTCGAGCGCCTCGATGATCTCGTCCTCGAGCACTTTCGTCGCCATCTTGTCGGCGGCGATCTGATCGCGGAGGGTCTGGTATTCGCGGTTTGTCTTGCAGGCGTTGAGCTTGGCATTGAGGTCGAGGATCTTCGCCTCGGCCGACTTGAGCTGGAGCTGCTTTTGGTCGGCGGCCATTTTGGCCTTCTTGATGTCTTCCTGGGCCGACGCCTTCTTGGCATCGGCGACCTGAACCTGCTTCGTCCGCGCTGTCACCACCCGCGGGCCGGCCACGAGTTGCTCGGCGAGGTCGGAAAGTTGCTGGTGCATGCGATGGAGCGTGCGGAGAGTTCCTGCGGCGACAGCGACGGACATGGGCGAAGGGTTCCGGGGGCGGGGCGGCGAATCCCGCCCGCTGGGCCCGGAGTCTACCAGACGTTGGGGGCGGAAACAGCCGCAGGCCGGTCGCCCCGAAGACGACCGGCCCGCATGGTTGAGGGGTGGCAGGCGCCACGACGACCGAGCCGCCGAAATCCTTCGTGGAGCGCCGGCTTGGGGGCGTCAAAAGTCTCGTCGCCGGGTCGAGGATACGCCCGAGGCTCCTCGAGCGTTCGCCGACCCCCGCGCCTCGCTAGCCCGTGGTCTCCTGCATGAAACTTTCCAGTTGCCGCGAACGGACCGGATGCTGGAGTTTCTTCACTGCCTTGGCCTCGATCTGTCGGACCCGCTCACGAGTCACGCGGAAGATCCGGCCCACCTCCTCGAGCGTATACATGTAGCCGTCGGTGAGGCCGTACCGCAGTCGGACTATTTCTCGCTCGCGGTACGTGAGGGTCTTGAGGAGCGACTCGATCCGATCGCGGAGCAGGCCCTGCGTCGTCGACATGGCCGGGCTGGCGACACCGAGATCCTCGACGAACTCGCTGAAACTCGCGTCTTCGCTCTCACCGATGGGCCGGTCGAGGCTCATGGGCTGACGGCCCATCTCCAAGACCCGGCGGGCTTCTTCCGGCGCTACGCCTGCGGCCTCAGCGATTTCCTCCGCCAACGGCTCACGGCCGAGTTCGTGGAGCAGTTTCTTGGCAGTCGTCCGCAACTTCGAAAGCACGTCGATCATGTGCACCGGGATGCGAATCGTGCGGGCTTGATCGGCGATGGCCCGCGTGATCGCCTGCCGGATCCACCAGGTTGCGTACGTCGAGAACTTGAAGCCGCGGCGGTACTCGTACTTGTCGACCGCCCGCATGAGGCCGGTGTTGCCCTCCTGGATGAGGTCGAGGAAGGAGAGGCCTCGGTTGCGGTACTTCTTGGCGATCGAGACGACGAGCCGCAGATTTGCCGCCGAGAGGCTTCGCTTCGCGGCCTCGTATTCGACCTTGAGTTTCTCGAGGACCTGCACCCGGGTCCGGATGGATCGCGGACTTTCGAGCGTCGTTAGCATCAGGTCGCGGAGTTCCTTCCGCATGTCGGCACGGTCGTCGCAGGAGAGACTCCCCTCCTTCATGAGCCGGAGATCCTGCTGGATCCGGTCCATCCGCGACGACATCCCTCGGAGCAGTTTGACCAGCGGTTGCACCCGCCGCGTGCGGAGGCTGAGTTCCTCGACAAGCACGAGCGATTTGGCACGGTGTCTCCGAAATCGCAGCCGTGCGGCGCGGGCGTCGTCGGGGCTCGTTTTCTTGCTGATCAGCCTGCGGAACTCCGTCTGGCTTTCGGCCATCAAGTGGTCGAGAGTCGCGAGATTGTGTGGCATCCGCGCCTGGACCTGCTCCTTGGTCAGCCGCTCCGTGAGCGATACCTTGATCGTGCGGTCAAAGGGAAGCGAGCCCTCATGCACCTTTCGCAGCGTGTCGACCGTGGTCTGGAGCGAGTAGGCACACCCGAGAATGGCACGGCGGAATCGCTTGCGGGTCACCTCGATCCGCTTGGCGAGCGAAATCTCCTCGCGTCGCGTGAGCAGCGGGATCTCCGCCATCTGGGCCAGATACATCCGGATCGGGTCATTGCCGGCGTTGGACGGGGGCGTGGTGATCGCCTCGTCGCGTCGGGGCTGCGGAGCCGGTGCGGCGGCGGCCAAGACGCCTGACGTCGAGTTCCGCGGTGCTGGCGGGGTGTCGACGAGTTCGATGCCCTGCTCCTCGAGCGCTACGAGCAACGCGTCGATCCTTTCGGGATCGACGGCCTCGTCGGGAAGGTAGGCGTTGACCTGGTCGAACGTGAGGTAGCCAAGCTCCTTGCCGATCACGATCAGGCTGGTGAGGTCGCCCTCACCGTGGCGGGGCGCGGCAGGAGGCGCGGTCCCATTGGCTTTCAGCGAGTTGACATCGGACATGGTCATACGGTTCTTCATGACTCGGTTCTCCATCACCATCGTACCGTCGCTCGCACACCGCCCCCCGATCCGGCGGCGAAGTGCCCCGCCGGACCGACTGCAGCAACGAGTCGGGCATCCTCACCCATCCTTGGGTTCGGTCATGCCCTGTTCGGAAAGTTCCGGGATTCCCTGGGCGGTTCGCCGGTCGGCGAGCAGCTTTTGGAGGAGCTCCGCCTCCGCCAGCGAATCCAGGCGGGAAGTTTTCAGTGTCCGGGCGCTGGCGTGCGCCTGCCGCTCAGCCGAGCGGCGTCGCAACGCATCCGTAAAATGCCCTACCCGCTCGAGCGGATCGATGGGGCCGCGGGCCGCACCGGCCTCGTCGACGGCGACGAGCAAGCTCTGCAGCAACGGGTCGGCAAGTTCCATGAGCAGGTTGGAGAGCGCCACCGGCCGACCCGCGGCGTGGAGGCGATGCGCGGCCTCGACCACGGACCTGCCGGCCGCTGTCTCGAGGTCAGCCGGCTTTACCTCGCGGACGATGAGCCCCACGCTGTCGGGCACACCGACAAGCACCTCGAGCACCTCGCGGTCCCAGGCCGGCAACCGAGGCGGCCGCGGGTCGTCTGATGCAGAAGAAGAGGCCCCGCCGGTCGAAGCACTGCGGAGTTCCAGCAGACGGCTTCGCAGCACGTCACGGGACAGGCCAAACCGCCGTGACAATCGGCCAAGAATCTGATCTTCCCGCAGCCGCTGCTGCGAGGGCGGAAGGGACGACCGTGTCGACGCCGTGGCCAGCGGCCGGAGCACGCTTTCCACCGACGCGAGAGCCGCGTCGTCGCCCGCGTCGGGAGCCAGACCGGCGAGCACCTCGTCCATCCGGTAGTCGAGCGGGTCGCAGGCGCCATCGACGAGCGATTCAAACGCTTCACGGCCGCTCGTGAGGATCAAGTCGCAGGGATCGACGCCGGACGGCATCCGCGCGATCCGCACATCGACCGGCTCGGCGAGCAGCACCTCGAGGACTTCGTTGGCCCGGCGGCGGCCGGCGTCATCACCGTCGAGCACGAGGACGATCCGGTCGGCGTAGCGACGCAGCAGCTTTGCATGCCGCTCGCCCAAGGCTGTGCCGAGCACCGCCACCACGTCGTCGATGCCGGCCTGCCGGGCGGCGAGGCAATCGGTATACCCCTCGACAACGATCGCCCGCCGCGATTCGGTCATCGCGTCGCGGGCGGTGTCGAGCCCGTACAGCATCGTGCTCTTGGAAAACAACGGCGTTTCGGGGGAGTTGATGTATTTCGCGGAGTCGGGCCGCTCACCGGGCAGCACCCGGCCGCCGAAGGCGACGCAGCGCCCCTGCGGATCGCGAATCGGAAACATCACGCGGCCACGGAATCGGTCGTAGTGGCCCGAGTGGTCGTCCCGCTCGATCGCGAGGCCGGCCTTCACGAGGTCAGCCCGGCTGAGCGCCGCCGCAGCAGCCTGCCGCAGCAGCCAATCCCACGATTGCGGCGCGAAGCCGAGTTGGAAGCGGTCGATCGTGGCCGGGGTGAGGCCGCGGGAGTGGAGGTAGTCGCGGGCCGCTGCGGCCTCGGGCGTGGAGCGCAGGCAATCGCAAAACCGTTGGGCGGCCCAGGCCATCACCGACCGCAGAGCCGCCTTGTCGTCGGCCGGCAAGCCGCCATGGCCGCGAGGCATCGAGATTCCCGCGCGGTCGGCCAGCTGTTCGAGGGCCTCGCGAAACTCAACCTTCTCCATCCGCATCACGAAGCTGAAGAGATCGCCCCCGACGTCGCACACCCAGCAGCGATAGGTCTGCCGCTCGGGATTGACCTGCAGGCTCGGCTTGGAGTCGTCGTGCCACGGGCAGAGGCCCGTCATGGCCTTGCCCTGCCGACGCAGGGAAATGTAAGAGCCCACGACGTCGACGATGTCGACCGATTCGCGAACCCGCTCCTTTACGTCGTCCCACGGCGTCGGCGAAGGCTGCTGGAACGACACGGAAACGGTCTCGAAGTTCGCGAACAAACGGCAATCACCGGCAACCGTCGGAATGTATGCCTGCCTGAAAAACCGGTCAACGCCAGGAATCGCCCCCGCATCCCACCCAAATCGCCGCCCAAACCACCGCGACGGGGCTTGGGAGCGTCCTCGTGGCTACTTGGCAAACCGTGGATCCCGAGGATTGCCCCGCGAGAGGACGTAGGCGACGAGGTCGAGCACCTCATTTTCGTTGAGCGTGTCGACCAGGCCGGCTGGCATCAGCGACGTCGACGACGACAGGATTTCCTCGATCACCGTCCTGCCGATCACAACGCTCTTTGACGCGTCCTCCGGATCAGTCACGACGGTGATTTTCTCAGGCGTTTCGGCGACGATGCGACCGGTGACGACCCGGCCATCCGTCGTCTGGACGATGCTCGCCTTGTATTGGTCGGAGACGACGCGGCTCGGTTCGACGATTGCTTCGATGAGATCCTTGATCTGGAAACGGCCCGCGGCGTGAGTGAGATCGGGGCCGGTCGCCCCTCCATCATCCCCGAAGCGGTGGCAGACGACACACCGCGCGGCTGCGAATGTCCGCTGGCCGTGCTTGAAGTCGCGTGATCCCGGCTCCAGCCCCTGGGCGGCGGCGGCCAGGATGTCATCGACCTTCCACGTGCGGCCCGGGCCCTCCGGCTTGGGCAGCGGTGGCGGGACGTACGGCTTGCGGATGCCGGTCGCCTCGAGCGCGAGTTTGTCGTTGTCGGAGAGTCCCGCGAGGCTTTCGGCCTCGATGGTGGCGAGGAACTTCCGGAAACTGTTCCCACCCGCCCACCCTTGGGCCCGGGAAAACCAATCGTAGTAAGCCTTGCGGTCGGCCGCCGTCCAGGCTTCCTTCTCGGTAACGGTGCGAAGCACATAGGCATAGTGAATCTGCAGCAGATCCGATCGCTTCTCAAGCGATGCACGTACCGACGAACCGTACTGGGCGTTGCGTTCCAGCAGCCGTCGCAGTTCGTCTTCGTCGGGCGCGAGGTTGGTGGTCGCCGCCGAATGAGTCGGAGCCGTAAGCAATCCCACGAGCGTGGTCACGATGCCCGGGCTGCGGACCGCGACGAGCAGGCTCGATAGTTGCCGGTCGAGGTCGAAGGATCCCGAGGGAAACAGGGGCGCGAAGCGGGTTGCGATCCGCGCCTTCACATCAGACGACGGTTCGCCGAGCCTCACCATCGCCAACTCATAGCCGCGGGCAAGATCGAGTTGCCCGCCTTGGTCGAGCGCTGCTGGATCGACTGAGTCGAGCGCGGCGAGGACATCGGGCTGTGCGACTGGCTCAGCCTGGCGGGCAATCGCGATGGCGGCATTGATGCGGGCCCGCGGTTCGCCGCTGTCGAGAGCCTTGTCTTGCCAGAGCGCGAGCGGCTGGTGCTCGACCGCGATGCGGGCTGCGTAGCGAACAAATCGATCGACGTGGCCCAGATGGGGCAGCGCGGCCACCACCGCGGCCTGTGGATCGTTCGCCACCTTGTGGTGCGCCTCGAGTTCCCGACGGAGCCGCCGATCCGCCTCGCACGCTTCGTCGTGGAGATCAGCCGGCGCCGTCGACTCGGAGCCGACGTACTTCACGCGGTAGAGTTCGCTCTGGGCACCGCGGCCACCGACGGCGAAATAAATGGCACCGTCACGGCCGACGGTCATGTCGGTGAGGGGCAGGGGCGTCCGCGAGACAAACTCCTCCTTCGTGGCCTTGTAGGTCGAACCATCGGGCTCGAGATGGATCGCGTACATCGTCCCAAACGTCCAGTCGCAGACGTACAGGGCCCGCTGATACTTCGCGGGAAAAGCGGTGCCGTAGCCGAAAGCAGCGCCGACCGGGGAGCCGGGCCCGATGTCGACGAGTGCTGGGAGGCTGTCGGGAACCGCAGCCGACCACTTGCCGCTGCCGCTTCGCCAGCCAAGTTCACTCCCGCTGGTGGCGTGGTTCACCCGCGTGGGGCGATACCACGGAGCGCCAAAATCCCACTCCATGTCGGCGTCGTAGACAAACAGTTCACCGTCGGCGTTGAACGCCATGTCGTAAGGATTGCGGTAGCCTCCGGTCCAGATCTCCCACGTCTTGCCTTCGGGGTCGGTGCTGGCGACGTAGCCGCCGGGCGCGAGGACGCCAGCAGCGTGACCGTTGGCATCCCACATCCGCGTGATGATCTGGTCCTCGTCCCAGTTGGCCGGCAGCCGGCTGGTCGCCTCGGGCGGAAGTTCGACCCGGCGTTGGTTTGGACGGATCCCGCCCATCGTCTGGGGTTCGGTGACGTTTTTGATCGCAAACGGAACCCTGGTGTGGTTGCCGCAGATCACGAACAGCCGTTGACCGTCCGGCGAAAGCAGAATGTTGTGCGGGCCGTGCTCGCCGCCCCCTTCGAAAGCGCGGAGTTTCTCAACCTTGTCGGGCATGTCGTCGTCGTTTGAGTCGGTGACTCGATACAGGCCGCTGCCCGGGCCACCATTGCAGACCACATACAGCGAGTCGAAGGCCCAGAGCAGGCCCTGGGCAGCCGTCAGCGGAACAGGAATCCGCTCGACGACCGTGGGCGTTGAGCCGTCGAGCGCGGCGGGCGTGATCCGCACGAGTCCCTTGTCGCCCTGATCGCTGGCGATCAGCCTGCCTTTGGGGTCGGTCGTGAGGCAGACCCAGGAGCCGAGTTGCTCGCGTGGCACGACGAACAACCGCTCCACAGCAAAGCCCTCCGGCAACGCAAACCCGCTCTCCGTGGGGCCGCCCGGATTGGCCGTGGTTCGCAGCACACCGCCCCACGGGCCAGCACCTCCTGCCGCTACGACCCGGGCGGCGACGCGGTCGTCCGGAGTCGTTGGGTCTGCGGCGAACCACGATTCGTCACTCTCGACGATCGTGACGGACGGGCCCTCGCCCAGCACGAGCCGGCAGGCGAATCCTGCCGCTCCACTCTCATTTTTGACCAGCGCGACGAGTTCGTTCTCGCCGGCGACGAGGAGCTTCGCGACGTCAGTGGTCACCGGCCGCTGCCAGTCGTTGCTTGTGGCGATCGGCTTGCCGTTGAGCAGTAGGGTCATGGCGTTATCGGCGGTTGCCGTGATCAGTGCCCGCTTCGCCCCTCCGGCAAACGTTTTTGAGAGCCGATACTCGCTGGAGTCTTTCCCGCCCCAAATCCAGAGGGCGTCACCGCGGAGGGTGTCTGGGACATTCGCCGCCACCGAGGAGCCTGGCATCGGCTCAACGTGCTGTTCGTAGACCCCGGCTGTTTCCGCAACTGCGGAGGCGACCAGAGCGACAAACAGGGGCAGGGCGGTCCAGGATGCGGACACGAAGCGGCTGCAAAGCATCGCACTTCCTCTGGGGCTCAGGGGCTCAGAAAAAAAAGGGCTGGCAGGCCGAACGTGCTCAACGGAGCGTCAGGACAGCAGTCGATCGACGCTTTCGAGGAGCCGGTCCATGGCAAATGGCTTGCGGATGTAGTCGTCCACGCCGAGCATCTCGGCATACGCCTTGTGACGACTCCCCTCGTTCGCCGTGATCATGATCACGCGTATCGGGTTTGGGCGGCTGCGACGAAGTTTCTCGAGCACCAGAAACCCGCTCCGCTTGGGCATCATCATGTCGAGGACGACCAGGTCGGGCGCCTCACCCTCGGCGAGCACCAGCCCTTGGTTCCCGTCACGGGCGACGAGAATCTGGTAGCCACGGGACTCAAGTACCGTGCGCATCGACTCCACGATTTCGGCATCGTCGTCGACCAGCAGGATCCGCTTGCCACCTGATTTTGACGTGGACACCGTGCTCGCTGCGGCCTCAGCCGCAGGTGCCACGGCCCGACTGGTCTTGTTTGCCCGCTTCACTGCCATGAATAATGCTTCCAGTGCTGGAGATTCTCGATGAGATGGTATCACGCCGACGTGCAACCGGCCAATGAACCTGGCCGTGACCGACATGGGCCCACACATGCTGCGGCCCCAATGAGCCCCACCGCTGCCCCGAAGGCGACGTCACTGGGATAATGGGCCGAGGTGAGCACCCTCTGGAGGGCGGTCGCGGCGGCAAGGAAGGCAAACAGCGGTATGCCCCGTGGATAGCGCCACGCCAGTGCGGCCGCCAGGCCGGCAGCGACCGCGGAATGACCTGACGGAAAACTCATCAAGTCGGCGGCGTGCGGCGCGGCCACGGTCAGCGATGCATCGCCGAAGGTCGCAAAAGGAGATCCCAGCGTTGCCAAGTCGGCAGCCCGCGGCCGAACCCGCTCGACGGATACCTTGATGGCGTCGACGACGAGTCCGCCGAGATAGGTGGCCGCGACGAGCCGCACGAACGCCTGCTCCCCGGCGGCAAACCGCCCCAGCCACGGAAACCGCAACGACTGATCCAGCGTGACAGCCGCGAGGAGAATGATCGCGGCGCCGAGCGAATGGCCCGAGATTTCGAGGAGATTGATGAGCCGGCCAAGCTCGCCCGGCAGCCGGTGTGCCTTGCACCATGTGGCCACCGGCAGGTCGATGAAAAACGCCAGTAGGCCGGCAGTCGCCAGCGCTGCCGCCGTGACCAGCAGCAGAGTTCGGAAATGCACCGGATGACGACGTAGGTGGGCATCGAAACGCGTTTCACTCATGCCCGCATTCTCACACAATTTTGTCGCCGCGGTCGAGAGCGGCTGACTGCCGCGGATCAGTGCCACAGGCTGCGGTCGAGCAGCCGATAGTTGATGGCCTCGCTGATGTGGCTGCACGAGATCGTCTCGGCCGCGTCCAGATCCGCGACCGTCCTCGCCACACGGAGCACCTTGTCGTGTGCCCGGGCAGAGAGGCCAAGATCGCCCACGGCAGCCCGAAGCAACTCGGCCGCGGCCGGTTCGGTCCGGCAGAATTCGCGGATCTCACGGCTCGACATCCGGGCATTACACCGCGTACTGCGACCGGCGTCGCCGAAGCGCTGTGCCTGCCGGAGGCGGGCCGACAGCACCGCTTCCCGCATCTGGCTGCTGGAGGTGCCCGAGCGTGTCGCCGAAAGTTCACGGAAGGGAACCGCCGGCACCTCCAGGTGGATGTCGATTCGGTCGACGAGCGGCCCCGATATCTTGCTCATGTATTTTTCGACCTGTGGCGACGTGCACTGGCAGGTCCGCCGGGGCTCGCCGCGGTAACCACACGGGCAGGGATTCATCGCCGCCACGAGCATGAAATCAGCGGGAAAGCGCGTCGTCAATTTTGCCCGGCTGATCGTCACCTCGCCGTCCTCGAGCGGCTGGCGCAGCACCTCCAGCGTGCGTCGGTTGAACTCTGGAAGTTCGTCGAGAAACAACACGCCCTTGTGAGCCAGCGAGATCTCCCCGGGCATGGGGATCGATCGGCCACCGACGAGTCCGGCCTCCGAAATCGTGTGGTGCGGCGCACGAAAGGGCCTTGTCGCCATCAAAGGCTGGCCCGGCTGCATGAGCCCAAGCGCGCTGTAAATCCGTGTAGTTTCGATCGACTCCGCCGCCGAGAGTTGCGGGAGGATCGTCGGCACCCGTTTTGCGAGCATCGTCTTGCCGCCTCCCGGGGGCCCGACCATCAAGCAGTTGTGGTTACCGGCCGCCGCGACGCAGATCGCCCGCTTCGCTGCTTCCTGCCCACGTACATCCGTGAAATCGACGTCGTAGGAAGCAAAGCGGTCGAACCATTCGGATACCCGGGCGGGAGTGGGGGGAATGTGGAGGTCGCCGGCGAAAAACTGTACGGCCTCCGTCAGCGAGGAAACGGGAATCACTTCTATGTCCTGGACGACAGCGGCCTCCATTGCGCTGGCGGCCGGCACGACCAGTCCTTTTAATGGCCGTCCGCCCCGAGACTGGTCATGCTTCTGCCGCGCCGCAGCGATCGCGATCGACAGGGCGCCGCGGGCCGGGCGCGTCGATCCCTCGAGCGACAACTCGCCAATGACCGCGTAATCGAGGAGTCGGTCAGAAGAGAACTGGCCACTTCCGAACAGAATTCCGAGCGTGATCGGCAGATCAAACGTGGCGGCCTGCTTGGGAAGAGCAGCGGGGGCGAGATTGACGACGATCCGGTCATTTGGCCGGGTAAACCCCGAGTTGACTATCGCCCTGGCGACGCGATGGGTGCTCTCGCGAATCGCAGCATCGGGCATGCCGACGAGCACGGTCGCGGGCAGTGCCCCCCCGGAAACGTCGACCTCCACGTCGACCGGCACGGCTTCGATGCCGACGAGGGAAAAGGTCTGGAGGCGGGCGAGCATGTGATCTGCTCCATTAAGTGATGATTGATAGGTGACTGGTGACGCGAATGTCGTCTGCGGCGACGTAGCGAAATGGAGTGTACAGATGTATATATTCTTGTCAAGGGCCTGGGTTGCGGCTACCTGTTGCGTGTTTGGCGCGGCCGGCATTCGGGCCGACGAGGGGATGTGGCTCTTCAACGCCCCGCCCCTGGACCGCCTCCAGCAGGACCACGCCGCAGCGCTGACAGCGGAGTGGCTGCTCCATCTGCAGCAGTCGAGCGTCAGGTTCAACTCCGGTGGCTCCGGAGCCTTTGTGTCGGCCGACGGTCTGGTGATCACCAATCATCACGTTGGCGCTGACAGCCTGCATAAACTCGGCGATGAAACACACAACTACGCCCGCGATGGCTTCGCCGCCGCGACGCGGGCCGATGAGCTGAAGTGCCACGACCTTGAGTTGAACGTCCTTGTGTCGATCGCAGACGTGACGGCCCGCGTCGAGGCGGCGGTGACGACCGGAATGACGGCTAACCAGGCCTTTCCAGCGCGTCGGGCCGCGATGGCGGCGATCGAACAGGAATCCTTGGCCGCCACCGGCTTGCGGAGCGACGTCGTCACCCTGTATCAGGGCGGGGCCTACCACCTCTACCGTTCGAAGAAATACACCGATGTGCGGCTCGTGTTCGCGCCGGAGCAGCAGCTCGCTTTTTTCGGGGGCGACGCCGACAACTTTGAGTTTCCGCGATACAACCTCGACATCTGCTTTTTTCGTGCCTACGAAGAGGGCCGGCCCGCCCGCGTGCCGCATCATCTCGCGTGGGCGGCGGAGTCCGTCACCGAGGGTGAGCTGGTGTTTGTCTCAGGGCACCCTGGGCACACCGACCGGGGCAACACCGTCGCCGAACTCCTTTCGATGCGCGACCGCTCGGTGCCGTTTCAACTCGCAACCCTCAATCGCCTCGAGGCCACGTATGGGGCCTACGCGGCCCGTGGCCCCGAGGAAAGAAGGCAGGCGATGGGAAATCTGTTCGGCGTGCAAAACGGCCGCAAGGCTCGGCAGGGCGTGCTCGCCGGCCTGCTCGATCCCAGGATTCTGGCGGCCAAGCGGCAGGCGGAGCACGGCAGGCGGAAAGGGCTCGAGGACAGGCTTGCGGGCAGGACATCGCCCTACGCTTGCATCGAGCAGGCCCAGGAGACGCTCGATGGAATCGCCCTGCGGCATCGCATGCTCGAGGTTGGGCTGGCGTTCAACAGCATGTTCTTCGCCCATGCCCGGACGATCCTCCGCGCCGTCGAGGAGCGGGCCAAGCCGAGTGGGGATCGCCTGCGGGAATACCGTGACTCAAACCGCGAGTCGCTCGAACTCCGGCTCTTCTCTGACGAGCCGCTCTATGACGACTTCGAGACCACCAAACTCGCCGACTCGTTGACCTGGCTGGCGAGCACGTTGGGTGGTGACGACGAGCTGGTGAAAAACGTGCTCGCGGGCAAGTCGCCGCTCGACCGTGCCGCCGAGTTGATCGCCGGAACGGGGCTCGGCGCGCGTCCGGCGCGGGCGGCGGGCAGCGTTCCCTCCGATAGCCGGCGGGCTCTGTACGAAGGCGGGGTGGCGGCGCTGGCTGCGTCCCGCGACACCATGCTCGCGGTCGCGAGGCTGGTGGATCAGGAGGCGCGATCGCTGCGGCGGATCGCCGAAGAGGCGGAGGAGGTGAAACGGCAGGCGCACGCCGAGATCATGACGAACCGGTTTGCCACCGAGGGCACGGCGATGTATCCCGACGCCACGTTTTCGCTGCGGCTCGCCTACGGCCTCGTGAAAGGCTACGGCGAGGACGGCCCGCGTCGCATCGCTCCGATCACCACCTACGCGGGACTGTTCGCGCGGGCTACGGCGAAGCGCGAGACGCCGCCGTTCGACCTGCCGCCGCGCTGGAGAACACTGCGCGACCAACTCCAGGCCGACGCCTCCTTCATGGCGACGCCGCTCAACTTCGTCTCGACGGCCGACATCATCGGCGGCAACTCGGGGAGCCCT
This sequence comes from Planctomicrobium piriforme, assembly GCA_945869735.1. GTDB lineage: Bacteria > Planctomycetota > Planctomycetia > Pirellulales > UBA1268 > QWPN01. The sequence goes on along the minus strand of CAMBPQ010000047.1, from coordinate 3,392 downwards.
GTCGTAAACCGCGACGGCCGGCTCGTGGGCGTGATCTTCGATGGAAACATCGAGTCGCTCGTGCTCGACGTCGCCTACGACGACCGACGGGCCCGCGCCATCTCGGTCGACGCGACCGGCATTCTCGCCGCCCTGCGCACGGTCTATCGGGCCGACGACCTCGTGAACGAAGTGTTGGCGACGGCTGACGGGCGGCGGTAGACTTTCCCCCCGCGGGTGGCTTTTCGGGGTGCCGCACTCGATCCAGGGACTGATCCGCATGGACGGCAGAAAGATAGCGCGAATGGACCCTCACTGGCTCACGCCAGCGGCCTTGGCGCGGTGTTGTCTGATGGTGGCGGTCGCCGCTTGGTGTTCGCGGCCAGTCGCGCCGGCGGGCGCGGCCGACACCCACAACATGAAGGTCACTGTGGCCGGCATTCAAGTTGGCGGCCACGTGTCGGGACCGCAGCTCACGGACCAGTCGCTTGCCCACCGCGTGGTCGTGCTCGAGTTCTGGGGCGTGAACTGCCCCCCCTGCATCGCAAGCATGCCGAAGCTCGAGGAGCTCCATCGGCAGTACGGGCCGTCGGGCCTTGTCATCGTGGGCGCGCACGCGCAAGGCGGGGCAGCTGCTGAGGTCAAGAAAGTGGTCGACGGACTTGGTGTCACGTTTTCCATCGTCGACAGCGCCCAGGTGGCTGACGGCATGGACTTCGACGGCATTCCCCACTGCATGGTCTTCGATCACACCGGCCAGTGCATTTTCCGGGGCTCGCCCAGGGAATCACACGATGCGATCGTGGCTGCCGTCCGGCTGGCACCGTCGGCGGTGCTGGAGGGGCGGAAACTCGTCAAGCTCGCCGCATTCAACAACATGCTCCAAGACGAATTGAGCTTCGGTGGGGCCATGCGTAAGGCCAAGGGACTGACGGCCTCGAAGGACGAGGAGACCGCCGAGGAGGCACGGTTCGTGTTCGAGAAACTGGAGGCCCGTGGCCGGCGGATGCTCGATGAGGCCGTCGCGGCGAAAGAGACGGATCCGCTCCTGGCTGCCGGATTGCTGCAGCGGTGTTCGAGTGGATTCAAGGGAGGCGACATCGGAGTCGAGGCGGCGAAAGTGATTCGTGAGTGGAAGAAGGACAGGTCGTTCATGGCGGCGATCAAAGCGGCGCAGCAGGGTGCAGGCCGCGAGGCGGCAGGCAACGCAGACGCCGCTGCGACACCGTAGCTCAAGGAGAGTCTTCGTATGCCTATCGCCACCTGGTCGACGATCGTGTTGCTCAGCGTTGTTTCCATCGCGAGTGCCGCCGATCCGGCGGTGACGGTCGACGCCGGTCAACGCTGGCAATCGCTGTTCGACGGTCGGACCCTCGGGGATTGGAAGCAGACGCCGTTCGGAGCCGAGGGCGAGCCGACCATCACCGATGGCGTGATCCGGATTCCGATGGGGGGCGACCTGAGCGGCATCACTTGGTCGGGTGATTTCCCGCGGCGCGACTATGAGATCGCTCTCGACGCGCGGCGAGTCGACGGCAACGACTTCTTCTGCGGCCTGACGTTTCCCGTAGGCGACGATTCATGCAGCCTGATTCTCGGTGGGTGGGGAGGCGCGATCACCGGGCTTTCAAGCATCGATGGCCGCGATGCGGGTGACAACGAGACCACCGACGCCCGCGTCTTCGAGAAGGGACGGTGGTACGCCGTGAACGTGCGGGTCACACAGGGCCGGATCGAGTGTTTTCTCGACGGAGAGTCGATCGTCGATCAAGACACCAACAAACGTCGGATCTCGGTCCGCGACGAGGTGATCCCATCCAAGCCGCTGGGGATCGCCACCTACGCCACGACGGCCGAAGTGCGGAGCATCCGCTGGAGGCTCGTCCCCGCCAGCGACGAATCGCCGTGAGCGAATCGGGGTTTTGCGAAAAATCCTGAAACGCATCCCACGGGAGGCATCGTCGGGTCCTCGACTCAACCGGTCCTCGACTCAACCGGTCCTCGACTCAACCGGGAGCCTGGCCACCGAGGGCGGCCCGCACTGCCTCGCGGGCCTCGCGCCAGCGGCTCTTGACTGTTCTCTCGGAGATGTCGAGGAGCGAGGCGATCGTCTTCTGATCGGCTCCGAGGTACCAGACGAGTTGGAAGATCTCACGCTGATCGTCACTCAAGCCACCGATTGCCTCGTGAAAGAGCGTCCAGCGGTCAAGCTCTTCCGGCGGTGACTCCGCGTCTTCGATGGGCAGCGGGGCGGATGTGTCAGCGTTCTTAGACGGCCGCGCGAAGCTCGTCGAGTGATTGGCGGCGAACGACGTGGGCCCTGCATGTCGACGGGCCAAGTCGATGAGTTCCCTGTGAATCTGGGTCGCCGCCAGGGCCATCACCGAGCGGGGAGAATCGAGCCGCATCTGCCCCAGAGCGCGGTGCAGCCGCATCGCGGCATTCTGGAAGACGTCATCCGTGTCGTCCCAGCGTCGCACGTTGGGAAATCGCGAGAGCATCCGACTGGCGAGCCCCCGGAGACGGCCGCTGCAGACCTCGAGAACCGTGTCTCGGGCGGTCATGTCCCCAGCGGCGAGCCGTTCGAGGCAAGACGCAATCTGGGCAGCGATCGTGTCGTCGGTGTCCATGCCGTTTCCGCCTCGAGCGCATTCGACTTACGTGTCTCGCCGACTCGGGGGCGGCAAAAGTCCGTCGCCGGGGCGACGGATACGCCCCAGGCTCCTCGAGCGTTCGCCGACCCCCGTGCCTCCCTCTTCCAAGGTGCCATCTCGCCGCTCCACCAAAGGCAGATGCACTTTAAAAGAAGCAGGCCCGAGCAGTTCTATCGGATTTGTTTGCCCCTTTGTGCGTTTGTTCTCGCCTTTATTGGTAGAGGCCATGCGAGATGCGGCAACCAGCCCGGGGCAGAACATGAACGGAATCGATCAGTTCTCGTCTGTATGTGAGCGTTCTGTGACCCGGCGTGGGCCATTTTTGTCTGCGGACGCGGCTTGGCGGATCCTTGGATTACCGGTAGGTGAAGCCGATCCCGTTCGGATCATCCTCGCTGCTCATATTCGGCTGCGGCGGTGGCGACGGGCCGGCGAATCCGAACCGTCCAGCGGCACGGTTGGTCATATCAGGCGGATTAACCGAGCCCGGGACGCCCTGTTGCAAAAGTCATGCGGCGGCGTCGCCTTGCTGCGGTCACAGGTGGCGACCGCCTTCGAGTAGGGGTATGCGACTTCCGTGGATCGCCGGCTTGGGTGCGGCAAAAGTCTCGTCGCCGACCCCCTGACCTCCCTTTTCCGGTCCTTCGGGGAACTTTGTGGGCGTGGGGTTGCCCATGCAGTGCGCCCGTGGGGTCGCGGGCGAAACGGTGCCGGATTGGTTCACCGGCGGTGACATGCTCGCCGCCGGGGGATTTTGCT
>CAMBPQ010000046.1 GCA_945869735.1 Planctomicrobium piriforme | reverse complement strand
GGCTTCCTGACGGGAGGCATGGGGGTCGGCGAACGCTCGAGGAGCCTTGGGCGTATCCTCGCCCCGGCGACGAGACTTTTGCCGCCCCCAAGCCGGCGACACACCTCAATCGGATCCGCTCGCGCAGCGGTGTGGAGCGGGGCGGGGTGCTATCCGCATTCCCCGCGCTTGCGCTTGGGGCTTCCTGACGGGAGGCGAGGGGGTCGGCGAACGCTCGAGGAGCCTTGGGCGTATCCTCGCCCCGGCGACGAGACTTTTGCCGCCCCCGAGCCGGCGACACACCTCAGTCGGATCCGCTCGCGAGAAACTGCGCGACTTTTACCGGTCACGCGGATTTTGGCGGAAGTTCCGGATGTGCGGATGCCGATAACGATTCCGATCGCAAAGAGTCTGCTGCTCCCGACCGAGCGGCGGACCACGACATCGGAGATCCGTCATGACCGTCTTCCGCGGCTCGAAGCACCAGATCACCCCCGCCGTTGCGGCCCTTCTCGGGCTGTGTGCGACCGTCGCAGGGGCGGCGGAGGGCCAGTTGAAGTGGACGCCCCATCGGAATGGGTCCGTCGAGGAGTCAGCCGAGCTGTCCCCGGCCGACGTGGACGCTCCCGGTCGGCCGGACCCGATCCCCGCACCAGCCTACGTCGCCGGCCCGGTGGCCTCGGCGGCACCCGCCGCCGTTGTGCTTCCGGATGGCGTGCCCCGCAGCGTTCCGGCGGCTCGGCAGCCTGACGCCAGGCGGCCCATGCCGCAGCGTCCGCGCAGTGCCCCCCCGCAGGCCGACTGGTCGACCACCAACCGCATCAGCGGCTCGCTGCAGCGGGCCTTCGATCCCGCCAATCCCAATGGTGTGTTCAGTGAAAACGCCATGCGGACTCCGCGGGGTGAGACCAGCCGGCCGATCCTCGCTCCCGAGGGCCAGCAGGCCGTCGCCATGCAGCGGCGGGCCGAGAGCCGCGACACTGCCGTTGCCCAGAGTGAGCGACTCGGGGGCGGTCTGGCCCCGCGCTACGCCGCCACGCCCGGATCCCGGCCGCGGATCGACCGCATTGCGATGAACATCGACGGCATTCCGTCGGTGATGACGCAGCAACCGCAGGTCGGTGCACTCGACGACGCGGGCGTGCCGGCGGCATCGGCCGGCCCGAACGCCAGCGAGCGGCTGCCCATGCCGAGCGCCGCAGCCCCCTCGGTCGCCGAGGAGAGCCCGATGAGCATTGAGTCGTTCGAGCCCGGGACGGGTGACATGGGCATGGATCCGACGCTCACCATGGACGGCATGCCGATGGGCCAAGACGGAATGCCAATGATGGCGGGTGAGAACGGCATGCTGATGGGCGAATACCCGGCCCAGTTACACGTCGAGTCGTTCTATGACGACCCCTACGCCTGCGAGGATGAGGATCCGTTCTGCCAACATAGCGGCCGCATCTGCGGCTGGATGCGTCGGTTTGGCAAGCCCTATTACGGCTGGAGGTGGTATCGCGACTTCACGGCCAGCGCCGGCGTGACCTCCTTCACCAATGACACCAACCTGGGCATCCACGGCAACTTCGGCACCAACGAATACCTCAACTTTGCGATGCCGTTCTGGAACGCCTTCGGCATCGGCTGGCAGATTGGCTGGAGGGGCACGCAGACCAACTTCCAGCCGTCCGAGATCGAGGTGGGCACGAACACGTTCACGAAGAACGCCCGCGATCAAAACTTCATCACCACGGGCTTCTTCACGCGGGCCTTCGAAGGCCGCGGTCTGCAGGGTGGAGCTGTCTATGACTACTTGAGCGATAGTTGGCTCGACAACTCCGACATCGCGCAGGTTCGCGGCGAGATCAGCTACGTCTGGGGCTACCACGAGATCGGCTTCTGGGGCGCCGCCAACATCCTGGATCGGCAGGGTTCGCTCGGCAACCGTAACAGGGTGCAGGGCACGGCGAGCACCGTCGACCTCTACACCGGCTTCTACCGGCTCCAGTTCGGCGACGCCAACGAACTCAAGGTCTGGGGCGGTGGCACCGGTGACGGCGAGGGTATCGTCGGCACTCTCCTGCGGGCTCCGCTGGCACGGTCGTTCGCCATGGAAGGCACGTTCACCTACCTGATTCCCGGTCAGACCCGTTCGATCGTGATCGACGATGCGGGAGTGACCAGCAACTTTTCGCCCGCTGCCTGGAACGTGGGCTTAAACCTCGTCTACTACCCGGCTGGCCGTTCGCGGCGTGGCCTGGCCAGCCCGTACCGGCCGCTCTTCGAGGTGGCCGACAACGGCAGCATGATCCGGGAGTTTGGCGTGACGCGGCCTTGATCCCGGTCCGCCCGGAAGCCGGGCGGACCGCCTGAAAACAAGGTCCATCCTGGGTTTTCATGGGCAGAGCGGTAAACGGCCGCCGCACAGGGCGATCGCATCTGTGGTCTGGACGGGTTTTGTGGAGCGGGAGCCACCAGGCCTTTGAGCGTCCGCGGGCGAACCAATCCGGCACCGTCTCGATGCGACCCGGATACCCCGCGCTCGCGCTTGGGGCTTCCTGACGGGAAGCAACACCGCCGGTGAACCAATCCGGCACCGTTTCGCCCGCGACCCCACGGGCGCACTGCATGGGCAACCCCACGCCCACAAAGTTCCCCGAAGGACCAAAAAAACTGGGCCTCCCGTGAGGGAGGCCCAGTCTCTTGATCATCGTCTGAACAAGGCCCGTTTCCGGGTCCCGTCAGATTCAGGTCTTGGCCGGAGCTTCGGGGGCGGCCGGAGCGGCCGGAGCAGCCTCGGTCGGAACGCCTTCCGAGATCACGCCAGCGCCACCGCAGTCGCCGCCGGCACAGCCGCCGACAGCCTCACCGCCGCAGCCCGAGCAGCCCTCGACAGCCTCGCCGCAGCCCGACTCACATGCCGCGACTTCCTCGCCATGGCAGCGGGCAGCCTTCTTGGCTCGATGACGGGCCAGGAGGCCCTCACGCTCGCCATGGCACTTCTTGGCATGGTGACGGGCCAGGAGACCACCGTGGCAACCGTGGCCGGCGATCGCGCCGGTGTCGCCACCGACAAGGGCGATGGCCACGATCGCGACGAACATCGCAAGTGCAAAACCGAGATAACGCTTCATAAGAACCTCCAGTAAAGGAACTGAACGCGCGGTGCGTCCAAAGTAAGCCGTCACGAACTGAAAACCGATCCGGGACGGCCACCGGACCGCAGCAATCGATGTCTGTCGAGCCCGCCCGGATGTGCAACGACCGGCCATTTCGAGGGCCGAGGACGCTACCGGCTGGGAAAGCCGTACCGAATGGGCAAACTAGGCTGAAACACTATCAGCCAGACCCCAGATGTCAAGAAAGCTGGGGGTTTTAGCGAAACTACGCTGTTTTAGAAGGCTTTGAGGGCCTATCGCCCGGTCGTGGCCTGCCGGGATTCGCCGGACTTACTTCACCTGGGCCGGAGCCTTGACGGGGCCGCGGGCCGTCCTGGCCTCGGCCGTCTGGCCCTTGGCCTGAGCTACCCGTTTGGTCAGTTCCGCGGCGACCATTTCCTGCTTGGCGATCATATCCTGCGGGTCTTCGAAGTTGAGCAGCAGCGGCGGCATGTCTTCGAAGATCTTCATCGCCATGCCCACCACCCGCCAGCCTTCCGGATCGAGGCGGACGGCCCAGATGATGTTTTCGCTAGTGGTCGCGCCCGCCTCGTCGACGTCGCTCCAGGTCGTGGCGACGTGGGCGAGGTCGTTGGTCTCGCTGACCATCTCGCACTCCCGCACGGTATAGGCGGCGGTGTCGTCGACCGGCGGCGCCACCGAGACGCCGAGTTCCTCGGTCTTGACGCGGGCCACGCGGGTGAGCATGTCGCGGGCCACGGTCTCGTCGCCACGCTTCATGGCGTCGAGAAACTTCACGATTGTCGCCTTGGCCGGCTCCGTGCCCGACGAACCGGTCAGCGACGACGAGCAGCCCGCCGCGGCGATGGCCAGGAGGCAGACAATAAACAAGGCCGAGCCAGCCAGACATCGCGGCATTCGGACGATGCAGAGGAATCCGATGGCAAGGGTGGTCTGGTCGCGTCGCATGCTACGAAAACTCCTCGGAGTGCCTTGTTTTGCGGGCGCCTTGCCCGGCGGATGCCGCCGAGCGGCTGATTCGGGGCAGGAAAGTGACGGCCTGGGCCGGACGCGTCAAGGTGAACCTCGGGCAGCGTCGGGGACGCCCGCTGCTATGCTGTGCTGGGCGGGTGGCAATGCCACGAAATCCCCAAGGAACAAGCCTCATGCGGTGGCAAGTTTGGCAACGGCGGAAGGTGTGGAGACTTGCGGCCCGCCGGGCGTTGGTCGCCGTGGTCGTGATCGCGTGTGCCTGGGTGGCCAGCGGCAGCGGTGCCCGTGCCGAACGTAACAGCGGAAAGGCCCCGAGGCGTTCCACGCCGCCGTCGACGCCATGGGACAAGGGCACGCTGGGCAACTTTTTTGACGACGCCTTCGCGACGCTCAAGGGGCAGCGGCCCTCATTTTCAACGACCCGCGGGGTGGCCGCCGGCGCCGGAGCAGCGCAGCCTGCAGCGGCCGGTTCGGCCGGCGGGGGTGGATTCAAATGGTCGACGCTCATCTCGGAGGAGACGCTGACCGACGAGGTCAAAGACATGAAGGCAGCGGTGGCCGGCGCCGCGGCCCGGCCGGCCGACTTCAAGGGTGGCGGCTACGACACGGCCCGCGAGGCCTTCAGTGCCATCGCTTTGGCGTTCGGTGTGATCTCCGCCTACGACCAAGACATCCGCTGGAAGAAGGACGCTGTCAACGCGCGTGACCTCTTCGCCCGCGTGGGCTTCAACTGTAAGGTTGGTACTGACCAGTCGCTTGCCGAGACAAAGCTCCGCCTCGCCGACCTCGAAGCGATGCTCGACGGGGGCTCACCGCAGGGAAAGGCGGATCGTGACGAGGATTTCAGCTGGCATCAAGTCGCGGGCCGGCCCGCCCTGATGAAGAGGGTCGGAGCGGCGGAGACCGGCATCGGCGTGGCGATCGCGTCGAAGGGTGATTTCGACCGTGAGTTGGAGCGGCTCATCCACGACGCCGAAATCGTGGCCGTCATCGGTGAGGCGATCCAGCAGCCCGACTTCGAATATCACGATGACGATTCCTACCGCGGCTACGCGGCGACCATGCGGGACGCGGCCGTGAAGATTCGCGATGCCTGTCGGAAGAAGGACTACGAGACGGCCCGCGCAGCAGCGAGTGAACTCAAAAAATCCTGTGACGCCTGCCACGGCGATTACCGGAGTTGAGCGTGATCCACGACGGTGCCCCGCGGCATGCCAGTCGCATGAGCCGTGGGGCGGGGCGGGGTGCTACCCGCATTTCCCGCACTTGCGCTTGGGGCTTCCTGACGGGAGGCGCCGCGGATCGGGATGCGATAAGTCGAATCCGCTCCAGGGCTCGTCGCGGTCAGTCCTTCGCGGCGAGAAACTTCAACGGTTCGAGGCCGACGAGCTCGGCGAGGCCCGCGGCGGCCATCTCCCTCCCCGTCACGTAGCGATGGCCCCGAACCCACTCGTTGATCAGGTCTGCCGACCGCCCGAAGAGATCGCAGAGCAGCACGTCCATGTCGCGTTCCAGGTCGGCGAAGTGCCGTGACCACTCCGCCGCCTCGCGGATGCCGATGTGCTCCTCGCTCTGCCACTTCATCGGGTGGAAGAGGAACACGCTGTAGGGAGTGACCAGGCGGCGCGTGCAGGTTGCGAACGGCCAGAGCGCGGCAGACGAGCACTCACCGGTCACCACCGCCGTCGCCCGGATGTCGCGCATCCGCAGGAGCGTGACCAGCGACATGGCGCAGTAAGGACTGCCGCCAGGCGAATCGAAGTAGATGGTGCACTCTCCGCCCGGCTCCACGCCGAGCAGGCGGTCGGTGAGGTCGGATTCGTTGTCGGTCAGGTCGCCAACGATCGCAATCTCGACCGGGCCGCGATCCTGCTCCTCCTCCGGCTGTTGACGGGCCGATTCAGGTGCTTCGCGCCGCGCCATCAGACAACTCTCCTGCAGTAGGGACCGTGTGGAGTGGGGACCGTGCGAAGCCCGTTGTCCGGCCACTCCAGCGGCGAGCCTATGGTCTGCCGAACGAGGCGGCAAGGACAATGGCCGAACCCTTGCCCCGAACGGGTGACCGCCGGAGAATGCTGCGGAGCTCTGTTCAGGGTTTTCTCGATTCGAAAGGGGCCGCCATGGGAATCGTCGCACACTGCCCGATGGGCCACCGGATAAAGGTCAAGGACTACCTTGCCGGTAAGAAGGGTGTCTGCCCCACGTGCGGCGTGACGTTTCGCATTCCGCGGCCCGAGGTGGCTGCGGTGCGGCCGGACACGAATGGTCTGCCCGTGGCGACCGTGGTGTCGCTCGATCACGAACTCGCAGCCACGCTCCCGCCAGCGCTCGCGCTGGCGACGCCAGCCTCCAGCCCCAGAGCAACGCAGCCCGTCGAACCGTGGCAGGACCTGTCGCCCACGGCCTTCGAGACCCTCGAACCCGACGCCGACGTCATGGTCGAAGCGGACGACCTGCCTCCCACGCCGGTGCCGACTGTGATCGCCGAGGCAACCCAGGCGTCGTGGTGCGTTGCCGTGCCCGGAGGGGAGGCCTCGAGCCCTCTGTCCGGGGAGGCGATCCTGGAGTGGCTCGGCGCCGGCGACGCGACCGGTGCCGAACTCGTCTGGCGATCGGACTGGCCCGAGTGGCGGCCGATCGGCGAGGTATTTCCCGATCACCTGCCGCCGTCGCCACCGGGTGGTCGCCTGGTATGGAAGTGAGCGGTCGCCATGCTCGTGTGTTAAAGTCTTGTCTTCGTTCGGATGATGCCGCCCGTCCCCTTCCCGGAGAGCCATGCATGACCACCGCACTGTTTTCGAGCCATCTGTGTCGCTGGTCCGCCTGTGCCATCGCCGTCACGCTCGTCGGCATGCCTGCAGGGTGGGTCGCAGCACAGCCCGCCGTGGCCGAAGGGGCGGCGGCGTTCACGATTGCCGGCGGGGCGATGTCGCTCGAGGCGCCCACGGGCTGGCAACGGGTGCAGCCCAAGTCAGGCATCGTGGAGACCGAGTTTTCGATTCCGTCGGAGGGCAACGGCGCTGATGGGGCGCCGCTGCCAGCCGGCCGGATGACCGTGATGGGGGCCGGCGGCACGGTCGAGGCCAATGTCGAGCGGTGGTACGGCCAGTTCGCGCAGCCCGACGGCGGCAGCACCAAGGAAAAGGCCGCGACCAAGAAGCTCAAGATCGCTGGCCAGGAAGTGACGCTCGTCGACGTCTCGGGCACCTTCAAGGATTCACCGGGTGGCCCGTTTGCCGGTGGCAAGACGATCGAGCGGCCGGCCTACCGGATGCTCGCCGCGATCATCGAAGGACCAGGCGGGAACTACTTCCTGAAGTTCTACGGACCGGCCCCCACCGTCGAGAAGCACGCCGCCGGCTTCCGCACGATGGTCGAGGGCATGGTTCCGGCGTCGAAGTGACCGGCCTCGCGAGCCCCGGGAGCTGCCCCGCACGATGAAGGTTCAGGAGTTTCTCGAGCATCACGGGATCGCAGGCAACCCGTTTGCCGAAGAGGACGCGCAGAACGACACCGTCTTCAAGCGGACCTGCCTGGAAACGACGTTTCATCCTGCGTGGGACAAGATCTACGGCGACCCCGCCGATCCCAGCACATCGATCGTGTTTGGCGAGAAGGGCTCCGGAAAGACCGCGCTCAAGCTGCAGATGGTGCGGCAGTTTGAGCGTTACAACGAGGCCCATCCCGAGGCTCGCACGTTCGTCGTGCTCTACGACGACTTCAACCCGTTTCTCGATCGATTCGTGAGCCGCGTGGGGAAGGGACGGTCGGTGGAAAAGGCACTCGCCCAGTGGAAACTCTGGGACCACATGGATGCGATCCTCACGCTGGCCGTCACGCAACTGGTCACGTCGATCACGGAAGCGGCCGCGAAGCCGCCCCGGCTGACGCGTCCTCAGGCTCGCGACCTCGCGCTGCTCGCCGCCTGCTACGACCAGTCGACAGCGGAGTCGTTTCCGGTGCGTTGGAACCGGCTGCGGAGGCGGGTCGGCTATCGGACCTGGCTCGGCAACTGGCCGTGGCTCCTCGGCCTCGCCTCGACCATGGGGCTCGTCGCCGCCCTCGCGGCCGGCATCGCCCGGGGCCAACTCGGGTGGACGGCATGGCGCTGGCCGTGGGCCGTTGTGGCGGCGGCGTGGCTGCCATTCGCATGGCGGCGGCTGCGGAGCACGTGGCGGGCCTGGCGGATCGTTCGCAGCATGCGGAGCGGCAACCGCACGATCGGGCAGCTCGCGAGGGCGCTCGCCGTGTTGCCTGAGGCCGAACTCGCAGGACAGCCGTTGCCGGCGCTGGCCCGCAGCGACGACCGCTACGAACTTCTCGCCAAGTTGCAGGGCGTGCTCGCGGCCCTGGGCTGGAAGGGCATGGTCGTGATCGTCGACAGGCTCGACGAACCCGATCTCATCAACGGGTCGGCCGACCGGATGCGGCAGGTGATCTGGCCGATGCTCGACAACAAGTTTCTCAAGGTTCCCGGCCTCGGTTTCAAGCTTCTGCTCCCGCAGGAGCTCTATCGGTTTATCGAACGGGAGACCGAGCAGTTCAACCAACGGGCCCGCCTCGACAAGCAAAACCTCGTGCCCTCGCTCGAGTGGTCGGGCGAGACGCTCCATGACATCGCCTCGACGCGGGTCAAGGCGGCGAGCGTGGGCACGCCGTCGGCCACTCTTGCCCAGATGTTTGATCCCGCCGTCGACCAGCGGCGGCTCATCGACGGGCTCCGAACGCTCCGCGTGCCGCGGCAGCTCTTCAAGTTTCTTTACCGGTTGCTTGTCGCCCACTGCCATGCCCACACGGCGGAGCAGCCGGTCTATCGGATTCCGCCCGAGCGGTTCGAAAGCGAACTCGCGCTGTTCCGCCGTGACCAGGACGCCTTTGACAGGGGCCTCGCCCCACGGTGATGGCCGAGGAGGAACTCAACACGCTCGTGGTCGGACGGGAGGCAATGGCCTGCCGGTTCGAGGTGGTGTTGAACGCCGGTGAGGTGCCTGGCGACACGGAGCTCGCGATTGCGGCGCTCGATCTGGTCGACAAGCTCGAGGAGCGGATCAGCATCTATCGGGAGTCGAGCGAACTCTCGCGAATCAACGCCACGGCCGCGGCGGGCTGGGTGGATGTGTCGGCTGAGGTGTTCGACCTGTTGCAGCGGGCTCGCGACCTGCATGCCCGCACGGCCGGGGCGTTTGACATCGCCGCCGGCTCGATCGTGAGGGCCTGGGGATTCCTGCGGCGACAGGGCCGCACGCCCGACGAGGCCGCGCTCGCGGAGGCGGTCGCCGCCTCAGGCATGCAGTGGGTGCAACTCGATGAGTCGCGATGCCGCGTGCGATTTCTCCGCCCGGGGGTCGAGATCAATCCCGGCGCGATCGGGAAGGGTTGGGCGCTCGACCGGGCGCTGGAGCAACTTGCGGCGGCAGGCGCGCCGAGCGTGCTAGTGCATGGCGGCCAGAGCAGCGTTCGCGCTCTGGGCACGCAAGGTCCGGCGGTGCCTGGGCGGCATGGCTGGCGGGTCGGCCTGCGGCATCCGCTGCGGCCCGGACGGCGGCTCGCCACGATCACCCTTGATGACCGCGCGCTCGGCACGAGCGGCTCGGGCACGCAGTTTTTCATCGAACGGGGCATGAAGCTTGGGCACATCCTCGACCCCCGCAGCGGCCGTCCTGCCGAGGGCGTGATCTCCGCGACGGTGATCGCTGACTCCGCGGCCGACGCCGACGCGCTGGCGACGGCGCTCTACGTGCTCGGCCCGGGGGGGCTCCCGCTCATCGCGTTGCAGGCGGGCACCGTCTCGGCGATCCTCGTGATGCCAGGGGCCGCCGCGACCATCCGAGTGGTGCTCGCGAATCTCGACGAACGGACCGTGGAGATCGAACCCGAGGCGGGCCTCGAGGTGGAGTGGATCGCCAAGCCACCGGCCCCTCCGGCCACTCCCTGACTGGACCGCGGCAACGCGGTACACTCTTCTCACCAATTTGCGGCGGCAGCGAGTCGCGCGGCACCCTGTCATCCTCCCGCCGACATTTCATCCATTATGTTCGACTGGATCGAGCGCGGCTCCTACCTCGGCATCATCATTTTCCTCGCGCTCACCGGCATCGGTCTGCCGATTCCCGAGGAAGTGCCGATCGTCGCCGCGGGCGTGGCGAGCCGGGTCAAAGACGGCCTCAAGTGGTATTACGCCTTACCGTCCTGCCTGGTGGGGGCGCTGCTCGGCGACAGCCTGATGTACGCCATCGGCCGCTTCTTCGGGGCCCGGATCCTCAAGGATCATCCGTGGTGGTCGGGCTTTCTCACGTCTGAGCGAGAGAAGACGATCGAGGATCTGATCAAAAAACACGGGATCTGGGCATTTTTCGTGGCCCGGTTTCTGGTGGGTCTCCGCAGCCCATTTTATCTCACGGCCGGGATGCTGCGGGTCAAATACCGGTGGTTCCTGCTGGCCGACTTCATCTGCGCGTCGGTCGTGATCAGCGGCTTCTTTGGTCTCGCGTATTTGTTTGGTGACCAGATCACGGTCCTGATCCAGTCGGCGGAACGGGGGGTGACTGCAGTGGTGATCGGCGTGGCCCTCGCGGCGATGACGGTGATCGCCTTCTTCTCGTTCCGGAAGCGGCGGATCCGAATGCTCGATCACGACCCCGAGTCGCTGTTTGAGGGACGGGAGATCCTGCTCGGCCCGGCGGCCGACCGGATCGCCGACGCCGTGGCGCTTGGCGACGTGAACCACGACGAGGACGAGGACCGTTCCGCGAGCAAGGCGGATTGAACGCCCAAGGAAGCCCAACGGCGTGAGTCCGAGTCATGCCGCGGATGCCGTTCGGAGGCGATTTCGTGCAGGTCCTGTCGGTCGTGCGGGTCGTGACGTGCCAAGGGTGCCGATTCGGTAAAGATGTCGCCCTGGGTCGACTTTGCCGTCGCCATTTCGCGACCTAGGAACCTTATGGAGATTGCGGCTCGAACGTCGCCGCGACTTCGCCAGGAGTTCCCATGCGAGATCTTTGCCAGTCGGCCCTCCCCCAGGCCTCCCGCATCCTCGTGGTCGACGACGACCGGCGGACGGCCTCGGCGATGGCCCAGTGGCTCTGCAGTATTGGTGGGCATGCCACGGCTTCGGGCTCAGAGACCGAGGCGACCCGCGCCGCCAGTACGGGCGGCTTCGACGTCTGCATCATCGACGCGGCGCTGCCGGCCGACGGGGCCCGGCGGGTCGCGATGGCGGTGCGGGCTGCGTCTCCCTGTGTCGGACTCGTCGCCACCGTGCCCGGCGATCCAGCGGTAGGAGCCGCGACGGCCGACTGGGCCGATGCTGCCGTTGCGCTGCCTTTCGTCGACGCGGCGCTGCTCGCCGCCGTCACCGCAGCCGCACGAGTTGGCCAGGCCCGGGCTGACACACCCGCGCCGTCACCGCTGCTCGGCTCGCATCCGTCGATGGCCAGTGCCCTCGGCATCGCCCGTCAGGTCGCTCCGACTCCCGCCACCGTGCTCGTGACCGGCGAGAGCGGCACTGGCAAGTCGCTCCTCGCCCGCGAGATCCACCGTGCCAGTGGCCGGCAGGGCCGCTTCGTGGAAGTGGCCTGCGGCAGCCTTGCCGAGTCGTTGCTCGAGAGCGAGCTCTTCGGCCACGTCGCTGGTTCGTTCACGGGCGCCACCGCCGACCGCGACGGCAAGTTTCTGCAGGCCGACGGGGGCACGATCTTCCTCGACGAGGTTGCGACCGCGTCACCGGCGATGCAGGTGAAGCTCCTTCGCGTGCTCCAGGAAATGCAGTTCGAGCCGGTCGGCGGCTCCCGCACCCACACGGTCGACGCGCGGGTGATCCTGGCCACCAACGAGGACCTCGATGCCCTCGTGGCCGCCGGCAGGTTTCGGCCGGATCTCTTCTGGCGGATCAACGTGGTGTCGATCGAGATGCCCCCGCTGCGCGAGCGGAGGAGCGACATTCCCGTGCTGGCCGCCCACTTTCTTCGCACGGTGGCAGCGCGTGCTGGACGGCCGGTCGAAGGCTTCACACCCGCTGCGGTCGACGCGCTGTTGGCCCACTCGTGGCCGGGCAACGTGCGGGAACTCCAGCACGCGATCGAACGCGGTGTGTTTCTCGGCCGCGGGCAGCTCGTCGAGGCGGGCGACCTGCCGGCTGCGGTGCTCGGCGGACGCGCTCTACCGTCTCCAGACCGCACCGTCGCGGCTCCCGCGCGTCTGAAGCAGGCGATGGCCACGCCGGAGCGGCAGTTGATCGTGGCGGCCCTTGAGCAGGCCGGCTGGCGGCGGGATGTGGCTGCACGGGCGCTCGGCATCAACCGCACGACGCTCTATAAGAAGCTCAAGCGCTTGGGCATGGACCTGGCTTCACTCGAGCCTGTGCGCTGATCGTGACGGTGGCGCGGTGCGGGTTGGGGTGGAAGACGCATTCCCCGCGCTCGCGCTTGGGGCTTCCTGACGGCAAGAAGCCCGGAGCGCGAGCGATGGGTATCCGGGTGGTGGGTGTGACGGTGGTGTGGAGCGGGGTGAGGTGGAGGACGCATTCCCCGCGCTCGCGCTTGGGGCTTCCTGAGTTATCTCGCGGGCAGGATCAGTTCCGCTTCGACGGGGAAATGGTCGGAGCCGATGTCGGGGCCGACCACACGGCGCACCACGCGCGTGCCGCTGGGCGCGAGGATGTGATCGATTGGGATCCGGGGCGCGGGATACCGGGCATTCCACGTGGCCTGCACACCGCGTCCGAGGGCCGTGTCGACCAGTCCGCTCCGCGCCACGAGCGTGCGGAAGGGGAGCGACCACGGCGTCGCGTTGAAGTCGCCGGCGACGATGCAGGGTGTGGGCGACGCCGCCGCGACGTCGCCCACACCGGCGAGGTGCGCGACGAGGGTCACGGTGGCCGGGGCGTTGAACGGCGGAGAGGGATGCGTGGCGATGAACTGAAACTCGCCCGCGCCGCCGCGCACCGTAGTGACGATGCTCGGAAACCCGCTGTCGCTGAAGACCACGACCTGCGGATCAACGAGCGGCCATCGCGAGAGCACCGCGATCCCAAAGTTGTCGGACCGCGGACGGATGATGCGGTGGGGGAAAAGATCGCCGAGCGTGTCGAGTGCCTCGGCCCACGTGGCATCGACCTCGAGCACGGCGACGACGTCGGGGCGGCGATCGCGGAGGTAGGCGAGCGCCGGAGCGGTGTCGTGGTTGATGCGACGCACGTTCACCGAGATCACGAAGATCTCACGGTCACGAGCCGCAGCCGCGACGCCGGTGGCGGCCAACGCTTTGGGGGGCAGCCAGTAGGGCAGCATCTCGCCGACGTTGCCGAGTGTCGCCAAGACGAGGCAGATGGCCGCGGTCGGCCGAGGCCAGCGGATACAGGCCACAAGGCCGCCGATGGCGAGCAGCAGCCAGGAGGAGCGGAAGTGGCTCGCGAGATCGAATAGCCAATTCAAGCGGCCGCACCAGCCGGCGACGGTGCCGGCGAGCACGGCGATGCCAAACGCATCGAGCCACCGCAGCACGGGGAAAAGCGGCGCTCGTCGGAGTGGGCTGGCGTCGCTGCTCATCGCATGAGTTGTACCCCGCCGGCGTCAGGCCGCGGGAGCGGCAATCCAGCCTGCGGCGAGCATCCAGACGAGAAGGGTGGCCAGCCCGAGTCGGTAGACGATAAACGGCCAGAGCGTGTGGCCCGTGAGCATGCGGAGGAGCCACTGGATCGACACATACCCCACGATGCCCGCGGTGAGCGTGCCGACGAGCGTGGCCCAGACGTCATCGCCGAGGATCTCGTGCCGCTGCTGCCAGGCCTCGAGGATCGCCGCCGCCGCGACGGCCGGCAGCGACAGCAGGAAGGAGAAGCGGGCCGCGGTCCGGCGGTCGAGCCCCGTGAGCATGCCCACCGAGATCGTGATCCCGCTGCGGGACGTGCCCGGCACCAGGGCCAGCATCTGCGCGAGGCCCATGCCGACGCCGTCGGAGAAACCGACGCGGTCGAGGCCGTCACGGCCGGGCGATCCCGTGCGACGGCTACGGCGGAGGCAGGCCAGTTCGGCGATCGCCATCAGCGCGGTGGCCGCGAGGAGGGCCGCGACGACCACCGCGAGCTGCCGGGCCTCGCCGCGGATCAGCTGCTTGAACGTGAAGCCGGCGACCACGATCGGCACCGTGCCGAGCACGATCAGGGCGGCGAGGCGGGCCTCGGGCGTGCCAAGCGGCCGGCCCATCCGGAGGGCGGCGAGGCATCCCCAGATAAGCTTGGAGATGTCGTGCCGCAGGGCCAGGCAGACGGCGGCCAGCGTGCCGCACTGAATCACCGCCGAGTAGGCCGCTCCGGGATCGCTCCACCCGAGCAGGGCGGGCACGATCCGGAGGTGGGCGCTGCTGGAAACCGGCAGGAACTCCGTGAGTCCCTGCACGATGCCGAGCACGACGGCTTCAAGGGTGGACATCGGTCGGGGTGCTTCCAAATACCGGGGGTGTCAGTCATACTGCCCGATCCACGACATTCCAATCCGGAGCTTTTTTGAGCATGTTCCGTAACCTCAGCACGATCGGCCTGCCCCTCTCTGGCCGTCCCAGCGAACTCATCGAGCTGGCGCTCTCCTTCGGCTTCGACGCCATGGACATCGATATCATCGACTTTCAGCAGCAGGCCGATGCGTTTGGCGTGCCCCACGCCCGGCGGCTGATGGTGAGCGCGCGGCTGAAGAGCGGCACCTTCCACCTGCCCGTGCAACTGGCGGCCGACGAAGCGACCTTCAAAGAGGAGCTGGCGGCATTGCCCCGTCGGCTCGAACTCGCCCAGGCCACCGAGGCCAACCGAGCCGTGGCGACGATCGCCCCGGCGTCCGACGAGCACTCGTTCAAAGACTTTTTCGAACTGCACCGCTCCCGGCTCAACGACATCGGTGATCTCCTCGCCAAGCACGACATCATGCTCGGGCTGAACATCCGGCCGGAGATGGAGGCGCGGGAGGGCAAGGCCAACCAGTTCATCCACACCTTCGAGGGCCTCCTCGGCCTGGTGGCCGTGGCCCACGAGCGAGTCGGCGCCATCGCCGATGCCTGGGCTTTGCATGTCACGGGTGAGCCGCTCGAGATCATCGCCAGCGTGCCGAAGGGCCGTCTCGTCGAGGTCCGCCTTTCCGACGCGCCTCGTGACGTGCCCGCCGCCGAGATGACGCAGGACCACCGGTTGCTGCCGGGCGAGACGGGAGCCATCAACATTGCCGCGGTACTCACGCATGCGACGACTGCCGGCTTCGACGGCCCGGTGACGCCGTGGGCCGATCGCTCGACGCTCGTGGGCAAGGGACGGGAAAAGATCGTCAAGCTCGCCGGTGATCGGCTGGAGACGGCCTGGAAGGAAGCGGGTCTGCCCATCGCGCCGAGGTGGTTCACGCCAGTGCAGCGGGATCAGTTCGGACGTCCGATCGGGGAAGAGGCCGCCTTCGTGGGCGCCGAGTAGAGCGCATTCGACATTGGTGGATCGCCGGCAGGAAGCCCCAAGCGCGGGGAATGCGGGTAGCCCGCGACCGTCGGCCAGAGTCAGGGCGTAGGCCCGATACTCTGGCTTTACCGCTCGCGCCGGCCAACGGCGCATTCTCCCGTCCGCAGGGCGGACGGCCAACCGCCCGGCACCCGCTCAAGCGCATCCGCTTTTGCTATCGCGGCGAGGTGTCACCTTGGAGGAGGGAGGCAAGGGGGTCGGCGAACGCTCGAGGAGTGTCGAGCCGCCGCGGCGATAGAGCGACGAGATTTTGCCGACCCCGAAGCCGGCGTTCCACGTAAGTCGAATGCGCTCTAGCGAGAGCGACTTCGCTTGGGCAGGGGAATCACTCCCTGCCGCACGGGCACCGGCGGGATCACGTTGTCAACCAGTTGCGCCGCCGTCTGCGCCATGTGCCGACCACTCCATGAGGGGCAGACGCCCCGCCGCTCGCACGACACCTCACGGATTACCTGGGCAAAGCTCATGGCCCGGGTGGGGGAGGAGTTCCCAATTCAGTGCCCGAGGGGGGCGAGCGGCCCACGCGGACTGATTCCCGTGGCCGTGAGCGCCCATAGCCGGGCGCACCCTCGCTCATCGGCCATTCACCGACCGAAAGACGCTGGCTGAAGTGCTCTTGGGCGTCCTCCTCCTTCGTTGGCCGTCCTATCCTGGGAGCAGGTCTTAGGTCTGACACGCGCGGATTTTCAGGTGTAGGGACCCGTGGCGGTGCGGCTGCCGACCCCGTTGCGGCCGGTGGCGGCTTGCGGAGGTATCCTTCGACGGGATATCATCCGACCTCCCTCAGGGGGAGGCGTGAAGATCGGCTCAGCGAGGGCATCGTCCTTCGCCGGTTGCCGGTTTGACTCGGCTCGCCTATGAAACTTTCGGATGCCGTTCAATTCGTGAGGCGGCGGCATTTTTTCAGCACCACACCAACACAGGTGACGCAATGATTGAAGGCTTCTCTTTGCTGGGATCGGCAATGCCGGATCTGTCCGTGTTCCAATACAACGCGGTCGCCAACATCTTTTCGATGACGGTCGCGACGATGGGGGCTGCGGCCCTGTTCCTCTTCATGTCCCGGGCGCATGTCGATGCGGAATACCGGCCTGCCCTGCTGGTGTCGGGCCTGGTGGTGTCGATCGCCTGCTACCACTACTTCATGATTCGCCACAGCTGGCACGACGCCTACAAGCTGGCAGAAACCGGCGGCGGCTATGTCGGCTCCGGTGCGGCCTTCAATGATTTCTATCGGTATGCCGACTGGATCCTCACCGTGCCGCTGTTGATGGTCGAACTCGTGGCCGTCCTCCGGCTGCATCCATCCAAGGCGACAAGCCTGCTCACCCGGCTGGTCATCGCGGCGGCGTTGATGATCGCGCTCGGCTATCCGGGCGAGGTGATCTCCGATCCGGCGAGGTGGCAGGAGCGGGTTATCTGGGGCGGTCTGTCTTCGATTCCGTTCTTTTACATCCTCTACGTGCTTTGGACGGAACTGACGAATTCGCTCAGTAGCCAGCCGCCCGCGGCCCGGAAGCTGCTCGAGATCGCCCGTCTTGTCATCTTGATCACGTGGGCGGTTTACCCGATCGCCTATGCCTTGGGTGGCACGCCGGAAGCGCTGGCCGCGAAGGCCGGCACTGCCAATGCTGCCAACGCCATCGTTGGGGCCACTGGGGTCGTGGGTCTGCAGATCGGCTATGCAATCGCCGACATGACCGCCAAGGCGGGCTTCGGCGTGCTGATCTACCTGATTGCCCGAGCCAAGAGCACGAAGACGGCTTTGGGCGAGGCGTATGCCGCGGCCTGATCAGGCCTGATTTTTTGCGGGAGACATGAAAGCATAGTGATGTCATGCACGCGGCCTCAGTAATCTTGCTCTGTTGGGCGATGATTGGGGCCGCGTGCTTTTTTCCTTCGGCCGGGGCCGGCGTTACAGCCGGCATCCTCGCGATGCTCGTCGCGGTGGTCGGCCTGCCGCACGGCGCGGCCGACCACCGATTCGCACGGCCGCGGCTCGAACCGGTCCTGGGGATGGCGTGGTTGCCGGTGTTTCTGCTCGGATACCTTGCGGTCGCGGTCGCGGTCGTGGGCGGCTGGTTCGTGGCGCCGGCCGCGACGATTGTTGCTTTCTTCCTGGCTTCCGCGTGGCACTTCGGCCGGGAAGAGCCGCAACTCCCGGTCGGGCCGCGCTGCCTTCGACCGGCGTTCAGATTCGCTCGCGGAGGGCTCGTGATCTGGACGCCGCTGGTGTTTCACACCAAGGAGGTCGGCGAGATCCTCGCCCTGGCCTCGCCGGTGGGCTCCGGGCCGGAGATCCACCGTGTGATCGCTGCTCTGGTGGTCTGCTCATGGATCATGCTGGCGATCGCGGCCGTTGCCTGGGTGCTCGAGGGCCTGGCGGCCTGGGCCCATGGAGGGCTGAGGCGGCGGATGCTCCTGGCCGATAACGCGTTGGTCGCGTCGCTGGTGGCGCTGTTTACCGTGGCGAGCCCGCTGGTGAGCTTCCCGATCTACTTCTGTGCCTGGCACTCGGCACGGGGGCTCAAGCGACTCCGCCGCGAGTTCGGCGAGAGTTGGCCCGAGTTGGCCAGAAGCCTGGCGCCCTTGACTGCCGGGGCGATCGCGTTGATCGCGGTGGGGGCTTGGTGGGTGCTCGGCGGGGCAGGTTGGACCGACACGCTCATTCGGGCAACTTTCGTCGGCTTGAGTGCTGTGGCCATGCCGCATCTGCTCCTCCATGGGATCGCCCCGCTATTCGAGGAGTCTGCCAGGCGGCCAACGACGCAGCCGCTTCAGCTCGGGGGCCCCGCATGACACCGGTCCCGGAGTTCGACTTTTGTGTCGTGGGCGGCGGTCTCCAGGGATGTCTGCTGGCCCAGGCGCTCGCCCACCACCGGCCGGAGGCCAGAGTCCTGCTCCTCGAACGCGCCACCGAACTGTGTGGCAATCACACGTGGTCGTTCCACGAGACGGACGTAGCGGTGCAGGCGCGGGTCTGGTTTGACCCCCTGGTCGCCCACCGTTGGCCCGGCTACCGCGTGAGATTTCCGGGGCTGTCTCGGCGGGTCGCCATCCCCTACGCGACGATCACGTCCGATCGCCTCCGCGAGGCGACGTTGTCGCTGGCAGGCGAGGCCGCGGGTCCGGCTCGCCCTGGCCGGCTCGTCATTCGCACCGGGGAGTCGTGCGAGATTCGCTCGCCGACCAGCGTGAGGCTCGGCGGGCATGCCGACGTTTTCTGCCGGACTGTCATCGACTGCCGCGGTCGGGCGGCGCCGTCAGGGTTGCCGGGCGGTGCGGGCTATCAGACGTTCATCGGTCATGAGTATCAGCTCGATCAACGCTGGCCGACATCCGAGCCGACGGTCATGGATGTGCGGGCGGACCAAGCCGGCGGCTTCGAGTTTCTCTACGAACTTCCGTTCGGCCCTGATCGTGTGCTGCTGGAGTACACCCGCTTCAACGAAACGCCGACCTGTGACGAGGGGCGGGCCGCCGAGTTGATCTCGACGCGGCTGGCCGAGGCCGGCGTCCATGCAGCGAAACTTGTCCGCACGGAGCGTGGATGTCTGCCGATGCCTTATGCGACAGCCAGTCGGAATGAGGGGCCGGCGCCGGCCGGAGGATATGCCGGCGGGTGGTACCACGCCGCCACGGGATACTCGATGCCGCTGGCGATTCGATTCGCGGAACTCGTGGCCCGCGCAGATCCGGAACGGATCGCCCTGGAAGTCACCGCCGCGGCATCCCAGGAGCGGCTGCGACGGGGATTTGCCCACTTTTTAAATCGGCTGCTCTTTTGCCTCGTCAGGCCCGAAGACCGCTGGAAGATTTTTCGGCGGTTCTACGGCGTGTTGCCGGAAGAGCGGATTGCCCGGTTCTACGCCCATCGCTTCACGTTCACCGATGCGGCGCGGATCGTCATCGGCTGGCCGCCCGCTGGCCTGGCGCCGATTCGCTTCGCCATGTCGTTCGTCTCACTCCCGGGGCCGGTGCCCACATGACTGCAAATCCCCTCGGTTTCGCCGGCCCGACGCACCAGACCGGCCGCACGCGGCACGGCTGGTCGAAGGCCCTCCAACTCGCCCCCGACCTCTATCCCGGGGTTGGCGGCAAGCGTTTCCGGGCCACCTTGCTGCAGCGGGCTTACGCGTGCGCCGGCGGCAGAGGCCCGGCCCCCATGATGATCGTCGATGCGGTCGAGATGCTGCACGCCGGCTCCCTCGTGGTCGACGACTTCGAAGACGACTCGCTCACGCGCCGCGGGCAGCCAGCACTTCACCGGGTGATCGGACCGGCTCGTGCCGTCAATGCCGGCAATTGGATGTATTTCAGGGCGTTGGAGCTGGCGACCGTCGCCTTGAACGACCCCGCCCGGTCTGCGGCGCTCGTGGGCAGGTTCATCACGGTGGCGCGGCAGTGTCACGAAGGTCAGGCGATCGATCTGGCCACGCGGATCGACGAGGTCACGCCGCGGCAAGCCCAGGTCACGGCGCTGGCGATCTCGCGCTGGAAGACCGGCCGGCTTGCGTCGCTGGCCGCGTGGTGCGGGGCCCACGCTGCCGCGGGCGACGCCCAGACGCTGCAAGCCGTTGCCGCCTTCGGCTGCCGGGTGGGCATCTGCCTGCAGATGAAAAACGACCGCGACGAGCTCTGCGAGCTGCTCGACGGGTCGAACCGGTGCGACGACCTTCGCAATCGCCGCGTCACCTGGCCCTGGGCCTGGGCCGCGAGCGAGCTGTCGGCCCGGCAGTTCGCCGCCTGGCAACACCGCCTGCGGCGGTCAGAAGAGCAGCCGGCCGAGTTCCGCGCGCTGGCCAAAGATCTGCTGGGCGCGACCCACGCCCGGGCGGCGGCCGCGATCAACTCCCGGCTCGACCGGGCAATCGACAGGCTCTCTGCCGCCACGGGCGGTGCCCGCGAAGTCGGCCCCTTGGCCGCGGTCTCCGACGCCCTGCGGATCACCGGCAAGCCGACCGCGGCGGAGGCTCTTTCATGAGCCTGGCAACCGTCGCAGGGCCGCGTCCGCCTCGGTCGGCGACCGCGCCGCACCTTCGGGCGGCGGTGATCGGCAGTGGCTTTGGCGGCCTCGCAGCGGCGATCCGCCTGCAGTCGATGGGCTTCCAGACGGTCTGCTACGAGGCCCAAGACCAGCCTGGCGGCCGCGCCTCCGTCTACGAGGACGGCGGCTACATCTTCGATGCCGGGCCGACCGTGATCACGGCCCCGCACTGCTTGGAGGAGCTTTTCGAACTGTCCGGCAGGCGGATGGCCGACTATGTCCGCCTGTTGCCGGTGACCCCGCTCTACCGGCTCCAGTGGACCGACGGCGTCGCGTTCGATTATGTCGCCGACGAGGAAGGGCTGATCGAGCAGGTCCGGCGGGTGAACCCTGCCGACGTCGATGGCTATCGTCGGTTTGCCGACTACTCGCGGCAGGTGTTTCAAAAGGGATATGAGGAGCTCGGCGCCGTCCCGTTCCTCAACTTCACCGACATGCTCAGAGCCGCCCCCCATCTGGCCCGCCTGCGGGCCGATCGGAGCGTGTATGCGACCGTGTCACGCTTCGTCAAAGACGAGCACCTCCGGCAGGCGTTCAGCTTCCACCCCCTGCTCGTCGGTGGCAACCCGCTGGAAGCGAGCGCCATCTACACGCTGATCCACTGGATCGAACGGAAGTGGGGCGTGTTCTTTCCCGAGGGCGGCACCGGCGCCCTGGTCCGCGGGCTCGTCCGGCTGTTCGAAGACCTCGGTGGCAGGCTCCGGCTCGACTCGCCGGTCGATCGGGTCACGCTTGAGGCCACTGGCACCGCGACCAAGCACGTCGTCCACGCCGCCGGCGGGCCGCCGGAGGCGTTCGATGCGGTCGTCTCGAACGCCGACGTCCACCACACCTACGCCAAGCTCTACCGCGGCGTCCACGGGGCCAGCCGCCGACAGCGGCGGCTCGAGCGAATGGACTGGTCGATGTCGTTGTTCGTGCTCTACTTCGGCACCAACCGGCGGTATCCGCACCTGGCCCACCACACGATCCTGTTTGGGCCGCGCTTCCAGGGTCTGTTGCGGGACATCTTCCACGGCCATCGCCTGCCCGAAGACTTCAGCCTCTACCTCCACGCCCCCACGATCACCGACCCGAGCCTGGCGCCGCCAGGAGGCGAATCGTTCTACGTGCTCAGCCCCGTGCCGCACCTGGGCAACGCGGCGATCGACTGGGAGGGGGTGGCCGCCGGCTACGGCGACGCCATCCTCGAGTCGCTGGAGCAGCACCTCCCGGGGTTGCGCGACGCGATCGTGACCCGTCGTCACTTCACGCCCGCCGATTTCGCCGGCAGGTTCAACGCTCATCATGGCTCCGCCTTCTCGGTTGCCCCGACGCTCACGCAGAGTGCCTATTTCCGCCCCCACAATCGCGACCCGGATATCCCTGGTCTCTACATCGTGGGGGCGGGCACCCACCCAGGGGCCGGTGTGCCCGGCGTCGTCAACTCCGCCAAGGCAACCTGCGACACGATCGCGGCTGACTTTCATGTCGTCGGCAGCTAGCGGCCCGGCCGCGGGAGAGTCGATCCGGCGGCACAGCCGCTCGTTCTTCTTCGCCAGCCGGCTCTTGCCTGCCAGCAAACGGGCCGACGTCGAGCGGCTCTATGCCTGGTGTCGCTGGTGCGACGACGGTGTCGATGCGGCCGCCACGCCGTGCCAGGCGGTCGATTTTGTCGAGCTGGCCACACAGGACGTCCGCCGGATCGCCCGTGGCGAGGTGCCGTCGGGCAGCGAGAGTCGCTGGCTGGCGGATCTCGTCGGCCGGCACGCCCTGCCGCTCGAGGCGGCAGTGGCCCTGCTCGATGGGATGCGGTCGGACCTCGCGCCGGCGGCGGGCTTTCAGGAAGCCGACCTGCTGCGCTACTGCTTCCGAGTCGCCGGGGCGGTTGGCGTGCTCTTGTGCCCGATCCTGGGCCTCAAGGAGCGCCGCTATCTCCCCCACGCCGCGGCGCTGGGCATGGGAATGCAACTCACCAACATCGCCCGCGATGTCGCCGAAGACTGGCGCCGGCGGCGCTGCTACCTACCGGTTGAATGGACAGGCGGCCTGCGGCCCGGTGGCGGGCCGCCAGACCCTCAGGGCGTGCGGCAGGGCGTGCAGACGATCCTCGAGGTGGCCGACGGCTACTACACTGCCGGGGAGGCGGGTATCGGCGGCCTGGATGGCGATTCCCGCCTGGCCGTCCGAGCGGCGGCGCGGATATACCAAGGGATCGGGAGCAGGATCAGAAGCCGAGGCTTTCACGTGCTCGACGAGCGGGCCCGGGTCTCGACACTCGGGAAGCTGCGGCTGTTTGCCCTCGCAATGCTCGCGCCCGTCAGCGGAGGCCAGCGGATGAAGTTTGATGACACGGCCGGAAGAGCCCTCGCCACGGCCACACAATTGTTGAGCGAACACGGAGTCTCGTCATGAAGTGGAATGCCTGGAGTGTTGTGTTCACCGGCTTGTCGCTGACAAGCGTCACGTCGGTTGCCCTGTTCATCCTGGTCGCGATCAACCCGAAGGATGCCGCCTACGGCCAGAGGCCGCTGTTCTACGCCGGCGGCTCGGCCGTCTTGGCGCTGGCCTTTAACCGGGCCTCGGCGTGGGCGGCCCGCCGGGCCGAGCGTCTCATTCCGTGAATGCCTGGCACCGGGCGCGGCTGGAACAAGGCGTGGCTTTGCAGACGCCGGGTCAGCGCCCGACGCAAGGCAGGGCTGGCTGATTCGGTCTGCAGGTTGTTCATACCGCTTCTGGCAGTGGGTGATTTCCGTGCCCAAGCGAAGGCGCTAGCGGTTGCGGGGGTTTCTCGGCGACCGGCCCGAGGCGGTCGCGGCGGTTACGAGGATTTTTCTTGATCAGATCGAGCGACTCCTCGACCGCGACGCTTCCGACAGGAAGCCCCAATCGCGAGCGCGGGGAATCCGTCCGCCACCCCAACTCCCTCTGCGTCACCGCAACGGTCGCCACCCGCTTCCCCATCGCTTGCGCTCCGGGCTTCTTGAAGGCATCCGAACGCAATGCATTCCGATCCGCAACGCTTCCCGCGCAGCAACTGGTGCAGCCGACGCGGCCGACCTTCCCGCCAATAGGCCAGACGTGGGACGTCTCCGAAGGGCGGCATGCCTCAGAAGTCGTAGTCGAACCGCATCCCGTACATGTCGGTCAGGCTGTTGCCCACGCGGGTGTCTTCGAGAAAGGCGCGGACGTAGTTGAACTTCCACCGCGTGTAGGGATTCAAATACCAGTTGAGGCCGATCGTGAAGTCGGTGAGGTTGTTGCCCTGGATGTTCTTGTCGTTCAAGACAATGTTGGAAAATCGTGCCGCGACCTCCCAGGCACCCAGGCCTGTCTGAATCCCGTTCGACTTGGTGCGCACCCGAAAGAAGTCCTCGAAGGGCTCGAGCCGCTTATGGATGCCACGCTCGCGGTCGTAGGGGCGGTGCTCGCCGGTGAGGAAGTAGCTCAGCTGCGCCATGTAGCCGTTGAAAAACAGCGGCGGGCCACCGATCTGATCGACCATCGCAAACGCATACTCCGACTGGAGCGAGAGCGGCCCCATGATCAGGGCGAACTCCGGGTCGAAGAGTTGAAAATTATCAGCCCTGATGTTGCCGGTATCGACGAAGATCGGGGCGAACGGGCTCGGGACGCCGTTCTGATAGTTGCTGGCGGGATCCTTCACGGGCCCGAGGACGTTGCTCGGCTGCTGCTTGCGGATTTCGGGGGTGTTGCGGAAGCGGACCTGGTCTTGGGATGCGTCGCGCCAGCTGTAGGCGGCACCGAGATGGAGGTAATACCTACCGTCGCTGGCCTCGTCCCAGATCGGCAGCCACGTGCCACGCATCGTCAGTGCCTGCCCACTGTCGAATGAGTCGTTGCCTGTGTTGTCGCTGCCGGTGCGAAACGTGCCGATGGCCCAGGTCGCCAGTTCGTTCTCCGTGTTGCCGTAGGTCA
>CAMBPQ010000045.1 GCA_945869735.1 Planctomicrobium piriforme | reverse complement strand
TGCCTCGCCCTGCGGACGGTGCGCGACGGACACACCTGCGTCGATCTCGACAACATCACGGCCTGGGCCGGGGAGATCGACCCCAAGGCCGCCGACGCGCCTCCCTGGCTGACTGATCCCGAAGCCTGGACCACCGCACTCGAAAACGCCACAACGCTCGTCGGCACGCCCGGCGACCGCAAGCCCTTGATCCTCGACGGTCACCGTCTCTACCTGGCCCGGGCCCATGCCGAGGAAGAGTCGATTGCCGCGGCGATCCGCGCCCGTGCGGCACAGGGCACAATCAAGATACTGCTCGGTGGACCGGGCACCGGGAAGACGACCAAGGTGGCACAGGATCTGGTCCAGCTGTTTCAGGACGGCGCAGCAGGCGGCGAAGAACCCTCCGTCGCTCTGGCCGCCCCGACCGGAAAGGCGGCGGCCCGGATGGCCGAGGCGTTGCAGAAGGCGTGCGCCAGCGAAGCCCTCAAGGCATCGCGCGAGGTTACGGAACGGATCCTGCGGCTCAAGCCCACCACCGTCCACAAGCTCCTCGGCTTCAATCCGAGCCGCGGCGACCGCTTCGAATATCACGCCGGGAAATCGCTACCCTACGACCTTGTGATCGTGGACGAGGCCTCGATGCTCTCCAGCAGCATGATGCACCACCTGCTTGCGGCCGTGGCCGACGACGCGACCATCATGCTCGTCGGCGACCCCGATCAGCTGGCAAGCGTGGACGCCGGCACGGCCCTCGGCGACATCGCCGTCTTCGGTGGCGATGACTACGAGGGCAAGCCCCTCCACGGCTGCATCCAGACGCTCACGACGTTTCATCGCACCGAGTCGCCGCACATCCTCGAACTCGCCCGCGAGATTCGAAACGAGAACCCTATCCGGGCGATAGAGATCCTCGCCGACGGCCACGAGGCCGTCGGCTGGGTCGATCCGACCGACAAGAAAAAGCTCGCGGACCTGACCCAAAAGGTCGCGGACCATGCCCAGCAGCTCCGTTCGCTCGCCCGCGGCACCGACGCCAAGGCCGTGCTCGATGAGCAGGTCACGTTGCAGGTGCTGTGCGCCCACCGCGAGGGACCGATGGGCGTGGCCGGCTGGAACAAGCGAATCGAAAAGCAGCTCGATATTCGGCTGGGATTCGCTTGGTACACCGGCCGACCGGTGATGGTGACCCGCAACAGCCCGTCGCTGCGGCTGGCCAACGGCGACGTCGGCGTGGTGATGTCGGGTGGCCAAACCCGCGTGGCCGCATTCGGGATCCTCGATGCGGCGAAGCAGCCCCTCCAGTTGCCCGTCTCCCGCCTCGAAGACATCGACACCGTCCACGCCCTCACGATCCACAAGAGCCAGGGCTCGGAATATGGGCACGCGGTCGTGGTGCTGCCGGAGCGTGCCAGCCGGATCGTGACTCGCGAGCTGCTCTACACCGCCGTCACGCGGGCTCGGAAGCAGGTGACCATCGTCGGCTCCCGGGAGGTAATCGAGGCCGCGATCAAGACGCCCATCCGCCGAGCCACTGGATTAGCAGATCGACTGGGAGGGGCCCAGGCTCGATGACTTCCTCTGCAATCGCCGCAGTGATGACGGGCCGCAGGTCTTGAAGCCGGTGCGGAAGCCCGAGAAGCTCGAGGTCTTCGACATTGACGATGAGGACGAGGAGTTTTTCTACCTCGCGATTCTTGAAGACCTCCGGAAACACCGGAAGTAGCTGGGCATCCTCGGCTGGTGGCCGATCTACGGGATCAACGAACATATCCGTTCTGACGAGGCCTTCGCCCGGCGGTTCGCGATCATCGAAGGCGTGTTCGGCCCGGCTGTCATCGCCGCTTGCATGATCTTCGTCCTGCCCATGGTGCTCCGGCTGGGCTGGTGACCCGGGTGGAGATGGGCCTGAAACCAGGCGCCGTCGCTACGCCCGATTCATCCACGTGATCAAGAACTGCAGCACCGTGGCGATCGAGACCCAGACGAAGTAGGGCACCTGGGCCGCGGCCACCCAGCGATAATACTGCCACACGGCCAGCATCATCCACAGGATCGTGCCCCAGACGACGAGGATGTCCGCCGCAGCGAGTGGCAGATTCCGCATGCCGAACTGAATCGGCGTGAAGGCGAGATTTGCCGAGAGGTTGATGGCGAAAGGCAGGGCGACGATCAGCGGCAGCCTTCCCCTCGCAGCCTGAACGAACACGTAGCCGAAGGTCGTGATGATCACCGGATAGAGGATCTGCCAGATGAGGCCGATCATCCGCGGCGCAGGAGTCCACGACGGCTTGGCAAGGCTCTGATACCACTCCATCCACGGTACGTCGGTCATGGGATTGAGGTGCGCAACTCGATTTTTCGGCTGCACGTCCGGCAGGAATATTCGTACAACAGCATCAGATTCGGTTCCTTATCGCGAGAAAAGAAATCTGTCAGACCATCATGCTCGCTGCGAAGGCGATGGGCTACGACTCTTGCCCGATGATCGGGTTTGACCCAGTGCAGGTGGCCGAGACCATCAACCTGCCGAGCGACCACGTGATCGGGTTCATGGTCACCGTCGACAAGGCGGCGCAGCCCGCGTGGCCGAAGGGCGGTCAACTGGCCCTCTCCGAGGTGGTGGTGCAGGACCGGTTTGCGTGACGCGCCGGGCCGAAGGATAGGACGGGCAATAGCACTTTGGCCACATGGTGACGGCGGCTAATCGATTTTAGAGCGTAGCCGATCTCGCTCGAACGAGATCGGCTACGCTCTGGGCGGCCTTCGAGCCGTGCGAAACCTCGTGAAAACGCCTGCCTGATCGCTGTTTTTCACCGTTGGTGCAGCCCGGGCCCACCGACTTGCCGGCATTCCCAATCGCCAGCGCCGTGACGAGTGGCCGCAGAGGATGATTCGGCGCAAACACGCCGTGATACCGATGCTGGCGTTTTCGCGGCGGCGGCACGAGATCCGCGAGCCGATCTAAAAACTCGTGCGGCGAGACGTTCACTACGCCTTGCGCGTCAGGAGCCGGTGCCTTCTGATTCCGCCCCGATCCGACCCACTGACTGCGCTTGTGCCGCGGCAGCGCGTAGAGGATGCGCTCGGGCTGGTCGTCGCCGCCGCCGATTACGCTGAGCCGTTCGAGTGCAAACGCGGGCCGGGCACAATACCGCACGAGATGCTCCAGGCTTTGGGTGTAGCTCGGCACGTCACGGTCATCGAGAGAGATTCACACGCAAAGCGTCGATTGAGAACCCAGTGTGCTCCCAGGCGAGCATGTTGGCTGCGGCTACCGCGTCGAGCAGGCCCGCGCGATTGAACCAGCGGACGAGTCTCATCCGAACGCGCTCGGTAAGAGTGTCGGGGTCGCCGGGGGTGATCGGCCGGGACGGCAAGAACGCGACGCCTGCACTGGCGCCTGCGGTTGCGCCTACGCTGGCGGCGTCACCCGTCGCGGTCTTGATAAACACGCCGTCGGTGACGCACGCGCCGTTGCACTTCGCTCATGAAGATCCGTGTGATCGCGGCGACGGCTGCGGACCGTTCACCGAGAAACCACCGCAGCCGCTTCGGCACGGAAACGACCCACTGCCGGACGGGCACCGGTGGGATGACGTGATCAACCAGGCGCGCGGTGGTCTGGGCCATGCGTCGGCCGTTACACGAGGGGCAGATGCCGCGTCCCTTGCACGGCTTTTTGCAGTCGCCCAGCGACGGGCCACGAAAAAATCGTGGCCGCAGGAACCGCACCGCGCTCGGGCAAAACCGAAACTGAGGATGCCGCAGCGGAGATAGCCCCGCAGTTCTGCCTCGACGTAGGCCGCCACCGGCTTGTCCCCGAGGTTGCGCTCGGCAAGCCAGGTCTCGACGTGACGGGCGATGAGCCGGTAAAAAAGTGTCTGATCAGGGTGGCGGCGGGCGTACTGCTCCGGCTGCCGGTGCGGAGTGCAGGGCTGTGACGCCCTGAAAAACGATCCCCGCTGGTGGCTGGTGGCGACCACGGACGCACTCGCGCTGCCGTGGGGGCCATACCCGAGCCACTATGCGTACTAACGAGCGCGGAGACCGCGACCGGCGAAGCTCCCAGCGTGAACGAGCGACCAGCCCGGGATGGCAGTAACCAATGGATCGCGTGAACCGGTTGAGGGAGGCGAGGGGGTCGGCGAACGCTCGAGGATCGCCTACGCCGCCGCGGCGATAAAGCGACGAGACTTTTGCCGCCCCCGAGCCGGCGATCCACCTATCCCACATCCGCTCTCGTGCCGCCGCCGCGGGGCGTTTCCCCGTTTTCGCCTTCTCAGGCGGCCGCGGATCGTGCTAGCCTCCCTCCCGAACCACAGCCCCGGTCCACCCAGTCACACGGCACGGAAAGCGGACTCTCCATGAACGTAATCAAAGGATTCTTGTCGCTGCTCGGACGCCTGATGATTGCGGCGATCTTCCTGATGAGCGCAGTGGCCGGCAAAATCCTGAACTTCAACGGCACCGCGGAGAAGATGGCAGCCGAGGGCGTGCCCTCTCCAACGATCCTGCTCGGGGGCGCGATCGCCTTTCTAATCCTCGGGAGCATTTCCATCGTGCTGGGCTACAAGGGCCGCCTGGGGGCGCTCCTCCTGCTGATCTTCCTCGGCGCCGCGACCTACTACTTCCACGACTTCTGGAAACTCCCGGCCGACGCCGACCCAGCGGCGAAGGAGGGCGAAGTCATCGCCTTCATGAAAAACATGGCGCTCATGGGAACGATGGTCTTCCTGCTCGCCAACGGCACCGGCCCCTGGAGCTTCGACAACCGCGGGCAGGCTGCCGAGGCGCCGGCCGACGAGGCATGACGCCCCACTACCGCGCCGTTGAGCCCTTGGCCGCCAGCAGCATCGTGGCGGCGTGGATGTCGACGATCGACTCGATGTCTTCGCAGTAGCCGCCACCGCAGACGATCGCTAGCGGCACCCCGGCATCGCCGGCAGCCTTCATCACCATGCGGTCGCGTTCGAGTAGGCCCGCCTTGCTGAGCGCGAGCCTTCCGAGCCGGTCGCCCTCATAGGGATCGGCCCCGGCGATAAAGAGCACGAGCCCGGGCCGCGACCTTGCGAACGACGACGTGAGGGCACGGGCGAGCGCCTCCAGATAGTCCGCGTCGCCGGTGCCATCGTCGAGTGGCACATCGAGTGAACTGGGGAACTTGCGGAGCGGAAAGTTCCGTGCGCCATGGATCGACATCGTGAACACGCTGGTGTCGCGGGTGAAGATCTCCGCCGTACCGTTGCCCTGGTGCACGTCGCAATCGAGGATGAGCACCCGCTGCACCAGTCCGCGGGCCTGCATCTCCCGCGCAGCCACCGCCGTGTCGTTGAACACGCAGAAGCCCTCCCCCCAGTCGGTACCCGCGTGGTGCGTGCCGCCAGCGAGGCTCGCGGCGACGCCATCCTCGATCGCCGCCGCGGCGGCATCGACGGCCGCACCCGTGCTCCGCAGCGACCGCTCCACGAGGCCGGGGCTCCACGGAAAGCCGATCCGGCGGACCTCCTCGGGCGATAGCGCCCCCGACAACACGCGACCGACGTAGCCGCGATCATGCACCCGCAGCAGTTCGTCGTCGGTTGCCGCATGCGGTTCGATGAACTGGAAGTTGGCCCCCGTGGCGACATGGGCCTCGAGCCGCTGCCGCAGCCGCCCATACTTCGACGCCGGAAATCGATGCCCCTCGGGAAGCGGCAGGGGATGGCGATCGGAGGGAAACAGTCGCATAGCGTTGCGAGCGCCGGGGCCGCTCAGGCCGTCCGCCGAATCGTCGCGAACCAGGCCTGCGCACCCCCTGGGCTGAACTGGGCTCCCGGAATCCCCGGCACGACCTCGAATCGCGACGGCTCGATCGACTCCACCTCCCAACCGTCGCGAAATGCCTCCCGCAACTCCCGCTCGCTGACCCGCCTGGGGCCGTGCCCGCCCGGCTCGGTGTCGGCAAAGCAGAGCACAAACAACCGCGCGCCAGGCTCAAGCAGCGTGCGGAGTGCCGCAACGTAGGCCTGCCGTCCCGGCTCGTCGAACACATGAAACAGTCCGCAGTCGGTGACGGCGTCGAATCGCTCGGGTATCTCGCCGATGGCGAGCGCGTCCATCTTGAGAAACGTGGCCGTCACGCCGCGGTCAGCCGCCTTCCGCCGAGCGGCCTCGAGTGGCGCCGGGAGAAAGTCGACGCCCGTCACGGTCCGACCGAGCTCGGCCAGCCAGATTGCCAGGTCACCCGTGCCGCAGCCACTGTCGAGCACGCGCCCCACGATCGCACCTGCCGCCTCGAGAAACGCCCGCTGCGGTCGGCCGATATTCCACGGCGCCTTCGACTCGGCATAGGAGGCGGCGAAGCGCTCGGCGGAGGGCAGAGGCTCGTGGGTCACGGCGACGATCTCTTTTTGGCCGGCTTCTTCCGCGCTGCCGCCCCTTTCCTCGACGTCGCCTCGCCTTCTGCACGGCCGTCGACGAGCACTTCGATCGAGCCGGTTTCGACGCGATACAGCCAGCCGTGAATGCGTGGGAGCGATCCCTTCGCGTGCATGTTGCGGATCAACGCGAGGCTTTTGAGATGCTTGATCTGCAGCTTCACGTTTTCCTCGGTGAGCACCGCCAGCTTCTCTTCGCGGGAGAGCTTCCGCTCCTTCGCGATCCGGTTGGCGGCCTCCTTCGCCCCGGTGGCGATGCACAGCCAGTCGGCGATGTAGTTTTCGTGGACGCCATCTTCGATCGCGGCAATGCCGCCGCAGCGGGTGTGGCCGCAGACGATGATGTCGCGGATTTTCAGATGCACCACGCCGTATTCGAGGATGGCCGAGATGTTGACATCGTTGAAGGCGACGATGTTGGCCACGTTGCGGTGCACGAACATCGTCCCGGGCTTGGAGCCGGTCATCTGGTGCTCGCTCACACGGGAATCCGAGCAGCCGATCCAGAGCACCTTGGGCGTCTGCTTGGCCGCGATCGTCTGGTAATACTCCTCGTTCGGCAGGAATTCCCCAGCCACGAACTTCGCGTTTCCTTCCAGCAGATCATCGATCATGACGCTTTGGCTCCGATTCGAGAAATGACGGCTCAACCGCCCGTGAGGCTACCGCGCGGGCCGCAGCAGGGGCCACAACTATCGTCCTGCGAGGCTTTTGGCCTTGCATCCCCGCGGTTGCAGCGCGAAAGTGCTGCTGTCGCGGGTCCACGGCCGGCCCGCATGGAGCATTTCGATGATCGCTGAAACGCTGTTTGGCAACTGGCAGGCGATGCTGACCGCGCTGGTCGTCATCGTCACGCTCGCTGCGCTGTTGTTTGTGCAGCGGGCCCCCGACATGGTCATGATCGGTGGCGTCGTGCTGCTCTTTGCAGCCGGGGTGATCACCCCCGACGAGGCGCTCAAGGGGATGAGCAATGAGGGCATGATCACCGTTGCTGCGCTGTTTGTGGTGGCGGCGGCGATCGAACGCACCGGGGCCTTGGCCTCGCTCGTGGACCGGGCCCTGGGCCGGCCCACGTCGCTGGCCTCGGCCCAACTACGGACGATGATCGCGCCCGGCGTGCTCTCCGCCTTCGTCAATAACACGCCGGTCGTCGCCCTGATGGTGCCGGCCATTCGCGACTGGGCCAAGAAGCGGAGGCTCAGTGTCTCCAAACTCCTCATGCCGATGAACGCCGCGGTCGTCCTCGGCGGCTTATGCACCCTGATCGGCACCAGCACCAACATCGTGGTCAGCGGCCTCGTCTCGGGGAAGCGCGGCCAGCCGCTGGGCATGTTTGACATCACCTGGCTGGGTGTGCCGCTCTTCGCCTGCGGCCTGATCTATCTCGTGACAGCGAGCAAGTTTCTACTCAAGGATCGCCGTCCGCCGATGAGCACCAGCGACGATCCCCGGAAATACTCGCTCGAGATGCTCGTCGAGCAGGGCAGTCCGCTCGTCGGCCGCACGATCGAGGCGGCCGGTCTGCGACACCTCGACGGCCTGTTCCTAATGGAGATCGACCGCAATGGCCACGTGATCGCCGCGGTGGCGCCGACGGAGCGACTGGAGGCCGGCGATCGGCTCGTGTTCGTCGGCGTGATCGACTCGGTGGTCGAACTCCAGAAGATTCGCGGCCTCCGTCCGGCCACCAACCAGGTCTTCAAGCTCAACGACCCGCGGAGCGAGCGCGTGCTCGTCGAGGCCGTCGTCTCTCCGTCGTGTCCGCTGGTGGGCCGCACGATCCGCGACGGCAACTTCCGCTCCACGTACGGGGCCGTGGTGATCGCCGCGGCACGCGACGGCGAGCGGCTCAAGATGAAGATCGGTGACATCCAACTGGAGCCGGGCGACACGCTCCTGCTCGAGGCCAGCCCGGCGTTCCTCGACCGGCAGCGGTCGAACCGCCACTTCTACCTCGTCAGCGAGGTCAGCGGCTCGACGCCCCCCCGGCACGACAAGTCTTGGATCGCCTGCACGGTGCTGGCGGCCATGGTGCTGGCGGCGGCGCTGGAGCTTGTGCCGATGGTGGCGGCGGCCCTCGTCGCGGCCTGCGCCGTCGTGGCACTGCGCTGCATCTCGTCGACCGAGGCCCGGCGGTCGATCGAGTGGGAATCATTGCTGCTCATCGCCGCGAGCTTCGGGATCGCCCGGGCAATGGAGAAGACGGGCCTCGCCGAGGCGATCGCCCGCTCGACGATCGACGCCGGCGGCGACCATCCGCATGTCGTGCTCGCGGCGATCTATCTGGTGACGATGCTATTTACCGAACTCATGAGCAACAACGCCGCCGCCGTGCTGACCTTCCCGATCGCCTGGCAGACCGCGGCCGACCTGGGAGTGAACCCCATGCCCTTCGTGATGGCGATTACGGTGGCCGCGAGCTGCGGCTTCGCCACGCCCATGGGCTACCAGACCAACCTCATGATCTACGGCCCTGGCGGCTATAAGTTTAGCGATTACCTGCGGTTTGGCGGCCCGCTCAACCTCATCGTGATGGCGATCACCGTCGCTCTTGCCCCACTCATCTGGCCGTTTTGAGTAGAGATCCGTGCCTTTCCAACCGCCCCTCCCCGGCATACGCTAGGGGTTTGCGGCGCAGTTGAATCCGGACGCGCGGACGGCATGAGCGACATCCTCTTCCAATATCACCGCGTCAATCCCACGACGTGGTTCTATTTTTCCTCGCTCCTCTCGGTCGCACTGTTCTTCAAGTTCAACCGCCTGTGGAGCATCCGCAACGTCGACCTGCTCGGGCTCGTGCTCATGGCACCGGGCATCCTCGCGATTGAGTATGGCGGCTACAAGGCGAACGTGCCCGACCAGCAGCTCGGCTACGTCTGGATCTTCGTCGTCTCAGCGTGGTTTCTCGTGCGCATGCTCTGCGACTCGATGATGGTCCGCCGACCGATGCTGGAACCGAACCTCGCGACGGGCGGACTCGTCTTCCTGGGCGTGTCGCTGCTCGTCTTCCTGTTGGCCAACGTGATCACCACGCGGCCCCAGCGGGACGACATGGCGGGGGCCGCTGGCGCCACCCGGCTCGAAGCCCGTGACGCCAACGTCGACGCCGACCAGTTGGCTCGGCTGGGGCCGGGCTATCCCCTGCTCTTCCTGCTGCCGCAGATCTCGACGCAGCGGATATTCTTCGCACCTGACGCGGCCGACGAGCCACCGGAGTCGGGCGACTCGAACCAGCGGATCGTGCACGAGACAACCGCCCGCATCATGGCGATCGCCTCACAGCTGGCGATCGTGATCGGCATGGTCGTGATCGGCTGGCGGCACTTCGAAAACACACGACTCGGCATTGCCGCAGCCGTGTTCTACCTCCTGCTTCCGTACACCGCCACGATGACCGGGCGGGTGGACCACGTGCTCCCCGGAGCCCTGATGCTCTGGGCGATCGCGGCCTACCGCAGGCCGTGCATCGCCGGCGGGCTCATCGGCCTGGCGATGGGCACAATCTACTATCCCGTCTTCCTGCTGCCGCTGTGGTGCGGTTTCTACTGGGAACGGGGTGTCCGCAGGTTCGCACTCGGCGTGGCGACGGCACTGACGTCGCTCGTCGTAGCACTCTGGTTCACATCGCCCGACGCTGCAGTGTTTCTCGGTCAGCTGCGACAGATGTTTGGCTGGATCTTCCCCAACGAGGTCTCGCTCGAAGGCTTCTGGGCCCTGCCTATGCAAGACGCCGTCTTCCGGCTTCCCGTGCTCGCGGCCTTCGTGGCAATGATGGCCACGCTCGCGATCTGGCCGGCCCCCAAGAACCTCGGCACGCTGATGAGCTGCACCGCCGCGGTGCTCCTTGGTAGCCAGTTCTGGAAGGCCCACAACGGCGGGCTCTTCATGGCCTGGTATCTGCCGGTGTTGCTGCTCGTGGTCTTCCGGCCCAACCTCGAAAACCGAGTGGCGATGCTGATGCTCACGCCCGAGTGGTTTCCTCGCCGCCGCGCCGCGTAGAGCGGGTTTTAACCGCGGCGGGGATCGAAGCCGGGTGGTGGGGCCTGCCGGTTAGCAAGCCAAGCCCGCCAGGCCTGCGCGTCCCATTCGAAATTGGCGCCGGTGAGCGCGACAAGGGCCTCGAGCACGCGGTCGTTCCGCACAGCCGTCTTGATTCGCTTCGAGCCATTTCCCATCGAGAGCCCGCCGCCACTGGGCGTGAAGGTGGCGCTCGTCGAGCCCTCGGGCGTGCCATCGCCGGCCACCACGATGTGCTGCGTCTGGAGGGCGTCGATCAGCGGGCCGACCACCGATGGCACGCCCAGCCGGCCCAGTGCCTCTGCCGCACGGTTGATCCGGGCGTTGTCGCCGCTCCTGAGCGCGGCGACGAGTGTCGATACGGCGAGATGCGGGCCGATCACGCCGAGCCGCTCCACCGCGGCGATCCTGGTTTCGGGATCGCCATGATCCAGGGCTGTTGCCACCAGCACGCCGACGGCGTCGGGTGAGCGAATCCGCGAGAGCGCCTCGACATACCAGCCGCGGACGCGGAACACCGGCTCCTTCGGGAGGGCCGTCGCGAGTGCCGGCACTGCGGCTGGGTCGGAGATCCCGCGAATCTCCTCGGCCGCCCGCGCGGACTGGCTGGCCTGGTCGACCTGCCGCCGCAGCCGCTCCAGTTTCGCGGCCCACTCCTTCTGCGCGAGGTGGGCCTTTTCACCGCGCTCGATGAGTTCGATTTCCTGCACGGTTCGCCAGTTGCCGCGGTAGCGGATGAAGCCCCGTTCGGCCATCAGTTCCTGCTGCGACGGCTCGAGCGACTCCGCGGCGACCGGGTCGCCGGGCTCATCGGCCCGCAGAGACGTGAGCGGCACAGCGGCCAGGATCAGAGCCTGGATCACAACCCGCAGCACGGCAAGGGCCGCAAGCGAGCGGTGGCGTCGATGGTGAGTGGCCAGGGCAAACATGACAGTCATCTCGGCAGCGACATGCCCGCCGCTTGATCGCGGCCATTTAAAGCGGTCGGGTCGCGTCCTGAATGATACCGACATAGGCCTTCATCATGCGGATCACCAGCATCGCCACCAGGCCAGCAACGGCCGCCCAGACCGCGAACCCAACGCCTTTGACCGCGGCGGCGAAGCCCCGCCGGGCGGCCTCATCAAGTTGGCCGGCGACACGGTCGAGGGCCTCGGCCGTCGTGCCGGTGAGTTCGCCGACCGACACCGCCTCCACGACCTCGCCGGGGAGCGACCCGCAGGCAGCGAGGGCCGCAGCGAGGTCGTCCCCGCGACGTAGCCGCGCCTCGATCACTGCAGGATCTATCGCGAGCCCAGGAGCGGCCGCCGACGCCAGCGACACCATCTCCCCGGCAGATACCCCCGCATGGGCGGCGAGCGATGCGGCCCGGCTCCACGCCGCTGCCTCCAGCGCCTTGATCGCGGCGCCGACGACAGGCAGCCGCCCGCCGATCGTCCGCGCCCAGCCACGGTCGCGCCAGCTCCGTGCGATGAGAGGCGCAAGGCACGCGGCCACGCCACCGGCGGCGGCGAGGCAGAGGAGATAGACGGTGAGCCCAGGCTTGCCGGTGAGCCCGAGTCCGAGAAAGTCGAGTGGCCCGCCATCGACAGAGCGGGCCATGCCCGACACGAGAATCAACACGCCCACGGCCGCCGCAGCCACCGTCAGCTGTATCGCCGGGCCAACGAGTTCGCCGCGGAGCGTTCGCCGCGCCCGCAGCGACTCCTCGACAGCGCGGGCCGTGTCGCGGAGCACCTCGGCCAGCCGGCCCGTGCGGTCGCCGACGCGAATCATCCCGCAGACCACCGCCGGAAAGGCGTCGCCGGCCCCGGCCATCGCCTCGGCGAGCTCGCGGCCACCACGCAGGCCGGCTGCTACGTTCTGCATCACCGCCCGACACCGGGAAGGCACCCGGGAACTCTCCGATTCCCAGGCGCGGCGGAGGTCGATGCCCGCCGACACGGCGACCGCCAGCCGCCCAAGCATGGGGGAGAGAACCGCGTCTGGTATCCGTCGGTGCCCGGCCATCGCTTCACCACGAGGCTCATCCGCGGCCGTTCCGCCCGCAGTGACGGCGGTTCTAACACACGCCCGGATCATCTGGTAAAAACGCTGGCATCATCCCTTTCGCCACCTGCACCGCCCCATGAAAGCCCACTGGCCCGCCGTCGCGATCGTGGGCGTGGGCATGATCGGGGGCTCGATTGGCAAGGCCCTCAAGAGCCGTCGACTGGCCACGCGGATCATCGGCATCGGCCGGTCGGCTCCGTCGCTCGCAGCGGCGAAGAAAGAGGGTGCCGTCACCGAGACGTCGCTCGACATCGGCGCAGTCGCTGCCGCTGATGTCGTCGTAGTCGCGGCGGGAGTGGGGGCGATTCCTGACCTGCTCGAACGGATCGATGCGGTCGTGAAGCCCGGCACGCTGATCACCGACGCGGGCAGCACGAAGGCGTCGATCGTCGCCGGCTGGGAGAAGAAGCGCCGTAGCCGCCGGGGGCGGTTCGTCGGGAGCCATCCGATCGCCGGCAGCCACCGCCGCGGCTCAGCAGCCGCCGATGCCGAACTTTTCGCGGGCCGCGTCACCGTCGTCACGCCCGTCGCCGCGACGCCCGAGCGCGACGCCGACGAGATCGGCGGCTTCTGGTCGGCGCTCGGCTCGACCGTCTCCATGATGACGCCCCGCGAGCACGATCGAATCCTCGCGGCCACCAGCCATGCGCCCCATATGGTGGCCGCCGCAGTGGCGAGCGCGACGCCCCCGTCCAGCCGCAACTTCACGGCAGGGGGATGGCGCGACACCACCCGGATCGCCGCCGGCGATCCGGAACTCTGGGCCGATATC
Source organism: Planctomicrobium piriforme (assembly GCA_945869735.1). Classification (GTDB taxonomy): domain Bacteria; phylum Planctomycetota; class Planctomycetia; order Pirellulales; family UBA1268; genus QWPN01. The sequence continues at coordinate 11,295 of CAMBPQ010000045.1, read as the reverse complement.
CTGCTCGACAACGCGGGCGAACTGGCCACCGTCATGAAGCGGTTCGCCGGCGTGATCGAGAAAATGCTGACCGCGATCGAGTCGGGCGACCGCCGCCGGCTCGTCGCCCTGCTCGAACGTGCCAAGGAACAACGCGATGCTGTGGGAAGTTGACGTCAGCCTCACCGACGCCGCCGCCGACCACGCGGCTCGGGAGGTCGTCGCCGGGGCCAGCGGGCTGGGCATCGCCGGCTGCACGCGGGCCCGTACCGCCGCGGGCTGGCTGATCGAGGGTGATCTTTCCCGCACCGACGTTGACCGGATCGCGGCCACGCTCTTGGCCGATCCGGTCACCGAGTCGTTCGTCATCGACGAGGTCGGCGCGCCGCATCTATCGAGCGGCGCCGACGGCCTGCCGACCGTGGTGCACGTGCTGCCGCGGGCGGGCGTCACTGACCCCGCCGGCCTCACCGCCCAAGAGGCCCTCGCGCTCCTGGGCCATCCGGGCATGATCGTCCGCAGCCTGCGGAAGTTCTGGCTGCCGAAACTGGCCGCCGCCGACGTGGAGCGACTGGCCGGAAAACTGCTGGCCAACGACGCGATCCAGGACATCGTCGTCGGTCCGCTCACGATCACGTCGCTCGCGGGGGGCCGCACCTGGGCATTCACGAAGGAAACGATCCACCTCGCCGGCCTCGACGACACGGCTCTCGAACGGCTCAGCCGCGACCGCTGCCTCGCCCTCACCGTCCGCGAACTCCACGCTGTCCGCGACCACTTCGCGGCGCTGGGCCGCGACCCCGTCGAGATCGAACTCGAGACCATCGCCCAAACCTGGAGCGAGCACTGCTGCCACAAGACGCTCTCGAGCGCCGTCGACCATGTCGGACCGGCGGGCGAGGCCACCTACGACAACCTCCTCAAGGAGACCGTCTTCGCCGCGACTCAGAAGATTCGCGAGACGCTCGGGCAGCGGGACTGGTGCGTGAGCGTGTTTCGCGACAACTCGGGCGTGGTGCGGTTTGACGGCGACCACGACATTTGCGTGAAGGTGGAGACGCACAACCATCCCTCGGCGATCGAGCCCTATGGCGGCGCGGCCACCGGCCTCGGCGGCGTGATCCGCGACGTACTCGGCACGGGCCTGGGGGCCAAGCCGATCGCCAACCTCGACGTGTTCTGCGTCGCGCCATCCGACACGCCTGCGGCCGGGATCCCCCCTGGCGTGATCCATCCGCGGCGGCTCCTGGCCGGCGTCGTGGCGGGTGTCCGCGACTACGGCAACCGCATGGGGATTCCCACGATCGCGGGCGCTGTCGCCTTCGATCCGGGCTACATCGGCAACCCGCTCGTGTTCTGCGGCACCGTCGGCATCATGCCCCGGGGCAACGCCAACGCCGCGGTGGAGCCGGGCGACCTCGTCGTCGTCGCCGGCGGCCGCACGGGCCGCGATGGTATCCACGGCGCCACCTTCTCGAGCATCGAACTGTCGAGCGAGAGTGAGACCGAGAGCGGCGGCGCGGTGCAGATCGGCCATGCCATCAACGAGAAGGTGCTCACCGATTTCGTGCTCGAGGCCTCGCGGCAGCGGCTCTTCCATGCGATCACCGACTGCGGTGCCGGTGGGCTTTCGAGTGCCGTCGGCGAGATGGGCGTCACGCTCGGCGCGGATGTCGATCTCGACCGCGTGCCACTCAAATACGAGGGCCTCTCGGCCACCGAGGCCTGGATCTCGGAGGCACAGGAGCGGATGGTGCTCGCCGTCGGCCCGGCCGACTGGGAGAAGCTCGCGAAGGTCGCCGCCGACGAGGGCGTGGAGGCCACGGCGATCGGCACATTCACCGGCTCGGGCCGCATCGTGCTCCGCTGGCAGGGCCACGTGGCGGGCGAACTTGACTGCCACTTCCTGCACGAGGGGCGGCCGAAGCAGCGGCTGAAGTCGCGGCATGTTCCTGCGGCGGTAAGCCCGGCGGCGTGGCACGGCGACAGGTCGCTGGCGGCCTGCCTGATCGACGTCCTCGCTCTGCCCGACGTGGCCAGTAAGGAGTGGATCATCCGGCAGTACGACCACGAGGTGCAGGGCTGCTCCGTGATCAAGCCGCTCCTGGGCCCCGGCGCCGGGCCGGCGGACGGCACGGTGATCCGCGGGTCGCTGGGCCGCGACCGGGGCATCGTGCTTGGCGTGGGCCTCAAGCACCGGCTCGGCCGGCTCGATCCCTATCAGATGGCGGCAGGGGGCATCGTCGAGGCGATCGCCAACGTGGTGGCCGCCGGCGCCGATCCGGACCGCATCGCCCTGCTTGATAACTTCTGCTGGGGTGACACGCGGCGGGAGGACTCGCTGGGCACGCTTGTCGAGGCCTGCCGCGCCTGTTACGACATCGCGATTGCCTTCGCCGCGCCCTTTGTGAGTGGCAAGGACAGCCTCAACAACGTCTTCGCCTGGACCGACACCGACGGCACTGCCCGCGAGATCTCGATTCCCCCTACGCTCCTGGCCACGGCGATGGGCCAGGTCGATGACGTCCGTCGGGCGCTCTCGCCCGACCTCAAGGCGGCCGGCAACCGGCTGGCAATCGTGGGCGTGTCCCTGGCCGACATGGCCGGCAGCCAGTTGGAACTCGCCGGCCGTGTGAGCGGCGGTGCGGTGCCGACGGTCAACGCGACCGCCTGCCGTGCGGCCTGCCGGGCCGTGGCAGCCGCCCATCACGCCGGCCTCGTCGCGTCGTGCCACGACCTCTCCGACGGCGGCCTCGTCACAGCCGTTGCCGAGATGGCGATCGCCGGTGCGGTCGGCGCACGGGTCGAGTTGGCGCGGGTACCCTGCGACCCTGCCTCCGCGGCGCCCGATTTGGCGATCGCGTTCGGCGAAACTCCGGGCCGGTTTGTCTGCGAGGTGCGGCCCGACCACGAGGCGGCGTTCGCGAAGCAGCTGGCGGGAGTGCCCTGGGCCTGGATCGGTGACGTCACCGCGGAAGCAGTCTTTGAAATCGTGGCGACCGACGGCACCGTAGAACGCGTCGCCGTGAACGAACTCTCGCGTGCGTGGCGGGGGGAGGCCGTCTGACATGCTCTCACCCCGCGCTCTGATCCTGCGTGCTCCCGGCACCAACTGCGACCACGAGACGGCTTATGCCTTTGAGCGTGCCGGCGGCATCGCCCGCCGCCTGCACGTGCGGGCGCTCGCGGAGCGGCCGGCGGTCGCCGACGACTGCCAGATCCTCTGCATCCCCGGCGGCTTCTCCTACGGCGACGACATTGCCAGCGGCCGCATCTTCGCGCTGGAGCTCAAGACGCGGCTGGCCGATGCGCTCGTGCGGTTCCGCGACCGCGGCGGCCTCGTGCTCGGGATCTGCAACGGTTTTCAAGTGCTTTTACAGACGGGTCTGCTGCTCACCGATCCCGCCAGCGGCAGCCCGCAGGCGTCGCTCGCCCACAACACGTCGGGCCGCTTCGTCGATCGCTGGGTGCGGCTGAACTGCACTCCCGGGCCGTGCGTCTTCCTCCGCGGCGTGGATCACCTCGAGTTGCCGGTGGCCCACGGAGAGGGCCGCTTCGTGCTCCGCGATCCGGCGCTCCTGGAGCCACTCCGCGCGGCCGGCCAGTTGCCGCTCACCTACGCAACCGACGATACGGGCCGCTCGACCAACCCCAACGGCGCGGTCGGCGACGTGGCCGGTGCATGTGATCTAACAGGCCGTGTCTTTGGCCTGATGCCGCATCCCGAGCGGTTCATCGACGCCACGCAGTACCCCGCGTGGACGGGACGGCTCGACCCCGCCGCCCCTGGCGCCGGCCTCGCCCTCTTCGTCAATGCCGTCAAGGCGATGGCGTGACGGCAGAAAGCCCCAAGCGCGAGCGCGGGGAATACGCCCACCACCCCAACCCTCTCCGCGCCACCACCACAGTCGCCACCCGCATACCCATCGCTCGCGCTCCAGGCTTCGTGACGGCGGAACCGCGTCAGCAGCCAGGTAGTTTGGGCAAAGAGCCCCGGAGCAACGCGTCGTGCCTGCCCGCCTCACCGGCTCGGAAGACCAGACCTCCATTGACCCCTCACGTGACTTCCACTACCTACCCACCTTCCCGCCACCCCGCGCCACCGCCTCGCTGCGGACCATCACACCATGCGGCCGACCCCGGCGAACGCCCCCTGGCTGCTGCCGATCCTGGCCAGTGCGGTCGCGGTGGCCGGCTGCCGCCTCCTCGGCCCCGGCGTGGTAGTCAACGACGTGGCGATTACCGAGGCCCCAGTCGCGGTGGATGCGCGGCAGAAACCGGCGGCGCGCACGATACACCTCGAGGTGCTCTTCGTTCGCTGCAACGAACATGACAAGGCGCTGTGCGAAGAGATCTGGACCTTCGTCGATGAGCGGGCGCTCAGCGATCCAGCCTGCCGAGCGCTCAACGCCAATGGACTGCGGGCGGGCATCGTCACGGGCCATCTGCCGTCCCACCTCGCGGAGCGGTTCGCTAGCAATGAAGCAGCCGCGGCGGCCGCGGCCGATATCGCGGGGCTCGATGCGACTCTGACTCGCAGACTCCTCCAACTGCTCCCCGGCAAACGGAGCGAGATCGTCACAGCATCCCGGCTACAGAGCGTCGTGCTCTTGGAACAGTGCGATGGCGAGGTGCGTGGCAGCACCTTCCATGACGTGACTGCAGAGATGGCTGTCGAGGCCCGGCCAGCGGCAGACGGCCGGGTGCGGATCGAGGCGGTGCCCGAACTCAGGCATGGACCAGTGGAGAAATCCTGGGTGGGTGAGGACGGCATGTTCCGTCTCGAGACAGGCCAGCGGCGGCACCGCATGGATCACGTCGGCATCGACGTCACGGTGCCCCAGGGGAGCATGCTCGTGATCGGCTGCGCCGGCGATGCGTCCGCCACCGTGGGCGACGTCCTGCTCCGCGAGCACGGGCGCGGTGATCGCTCGACGATGAGGCTGCTCGCGATCCGCCCGCTCGACCGCGCTGCCGACCCGCTGTTTGCCCCGGCCGATCCCGGGGGGGAATCCGCGGAACAGGGGGCGCTAACGGCCCGCTAGAGTGCATTTCGGATAGCGGTAGTGGCGAGATGGCATCTTGGAGAAGGTAGGCAAGGGGGTCGGCGAACGCTCGAGGAGCGCCTGAGCCGCCGCGGCCCTCAGCGACGAGACTTTTGCCGCCCCCGAAGCCGGCGATACACGTAAGTCGAATGCGCTCTAGAGGAACGTTGCCGAAGGAGCGAGGTGCACAGTCTGGGAGATCCTGGGGCGTTGGTGTGCGGAAGACGGTTAGCCATTTGTGGTTGTCCGCTCGGCCGGGCGGCTGCCGATCTCTGAAGGGACGATCGGTCCTCCAAGGATTCCACGACGTATGTCTGCAGCGACGCCAAGCATGCCCGTCCGCCAACGCCCGAAGTCGTACACCGTCTTCGCCGCCGCGTTCATCGCAGGAGCCGCCGCGGCGTTTGGCGTGAACCGGGTCCTCGACGTCCATCTGGCTCAGCAGAAACCGCAGGTCGAATGTGAGCCGATTTTCGTCGTCTTGCGGTCACTTCCCCAGGGATCCCCCGTGACGGTCTGGGACGTGGCGTTGAAAGACTGGCCAAAGGCCATGCTGCCTGCGTCGGCGCTCCGCGCACGCGACTCGTTCGAGGGTTTCGTACTGCGGCATGCGGTTCGCGAAGGGCAGCCGCTGCTGACGGTTCAACTCGTCCACAGTTCCGCCCTGGGCGGAATGTCTCCGGCGACCGTGGCTGGCGAATCGTTTACTTCGCCGGTGCCAGCGGCCGCGGCCGTCGCCCCGTCGACTGCGGCGGAAAATGACCTCTGGACTCCGTCCGAGGCGATCGGGCCGCAGTCCACCGCTGCCGATCCGAAGGTCGCGGCCGCCCCATCAGTCGTCAACCCGCCAGCGGCGACCACGACCGACATCGCGGCGACTGATGCCGGGCCCGTCGCCGCACCCGTTCGTGCCGAACCGACTCCTGCCGAGCCGGCGGTGAGCGAATCGCAGGTCGCTACACGGACTCCCAACACTGCAACTGCACCTAGGGTTGCGAGGGAAGCAGTGGCCGCGCCGACCCGCGTGGCCCCGTCACCCGAGGCCATCGATGTCTCGGCGAATCAGCGGCCCACACCCGTCACAGCGGGCACTGCTGAGATGACCGAAGCCGACGTGACGGACATCGCAACCATGCCGTCGGTGATGGCCCCCGCTGGGGAGGCCGGCGTCGCATCGGACCGCCCGACCGCCGGCAACTCCACCCGTTATCTCGTCGTGCCGGAGCGGATCGCGCTGCAGGCCGACACCTCATTCGCGACCCCGCGGCCGGAGCCGCCCGGACCTCCCTCCATGGGCCGACCGGCTCCAGACACCTCGAAGCCACAGCAGACCGGACAGACCGCGGCCAACGCCGGAGGTTCGACCAGGCGGCGCAGTCCGCAGGCTCGCTCACCACAGCAGCAACCGCAGGAGCCACAGAAACAGCAGCAGCAACCGCCCACTGTCGCCGCGCCGCAACGCACATGGAGCGGCATGTTCCCGAACGTCGCCGCCGGCATCGACGCGATGAGCAGTCCGTGGCAGAAGTCCCGCTCCGGTTCCAACCAGCCGACCGGCACGCCCCAACCGGCTCGTCGCTAAAACGCATCCGACTTACATGGTTCACCGGCTTGGGGGCGGCAAAAGTCTCGTCGCTGGTGCGAGGATACGCCCAGAGCTCCTCGAGCGTTCGCCGACCCCCTTGCCTACGTCGTCCAAGAAGCCACCTCGCTGCTGCGCCGAAATCGGATGCGGTCGAGCGGAGTCCAAGAAGCCCGGAGCGCGAGCGATGGGAAGACGGGTGGCGACCGTGGGCGTGGTGCGGAGCGGATTATCATGGCGAGCGTAATCCCCGCGCTCGCGCTTGGGGCTTCCTGCCGGGCGGTCGTGATGCGTCGCGAGACCGCGTCACTTCGACGGCATGGCGACCACCTTGTAGTTGCCCCCCGACTCGGCAGCGAGGCGGGCCAAGCGCGGCGAGCGGCGACCGTCAGCGCTGCCAAACTGCACGACCATGCACCGCGCACGGCCGAGCGACCGAGAGAGTTGGCGGAGCTCATCCTCGGTCAGGTCGTCACCCTCATCCGCATCGGTGAGCAGAAAAATCGCATCCGGCGCGAGCTTGATCGCGGCGGCGACAGCCTCGTAATGCCGCGTGCCCCCTTCGGCGTAGACCGACTCCACAAACCGCCGCACCTCCCGCTTGGTGTCGTCGTCGGCAAAGACGGGCCTCCCCCGTTGCCCCGACGGCGTGAACATCGAGAGCCGATCGTTGTAGAAGATCACGTGAAACTGCCGTGAGTCACCGAGCGTGTCAATGCTCGCAAGCAGCTCCCGCCGGGCCTCGTCGAGCGGCCGGCCGTCGGGCTCGCCCATACTCGCCGAATGATCGAAGACGTACACGAAGCGGTTGCCCGTGGCCTCCAGCCCGAAGATGCCGGTGCGGCCCTGTCCTGACGATGGTGGCTGGGCCGGGCAGCGACCGGAGGCGGCATGCGTCAACGCTGCGGCCATGATCACGGCCACGAGCCGGCAGCGGTATCGCCGGTTCATGGCTCGACCACGATCTTGCCGGCGAGGGCCCCGGTGCCCCGCAGCGTGGCGGCCTCCTGAACCGCGTGTGCCTCGGCTGTACGCGATAGAGGAAGAACGCGATCGATAGGCACGCGGAGCCGGCCGGATTCCAGCCACCGGCTGATGTCGGCGGCCGCGGCCGCCTGCTCCTGTGCACTCGCCTTGAACATCGCAAACCCCACGAGCGTGCAGCCCTTCACGTAGAACGGGCCGACCGGAAACGATGGCCGCGCATCGCGGCCCGCCATGAGCACGATGCGGCCACCCTCGGCGAGCAGCGACACGGCGCGGTCGAAGTCGGGTTCCCGCTGTGTCTCCCAGAAGACATGCACCCCGTCCGCCGCGGCCGCCAGCACCTGCTCGACCAGGTCCGGCGCTCGGTAGTCGAGCACAAGATCGGCTCCGAACCCGCGAACCCGAGCCTGCTTGTTGGCTGTCCCGGCCGTGGCGATCACCCGGGCACCCAGGATCTTTGCGATCTGCACCACCGCTGACCCGACGCCGCCGGAACCGCCATTCACAAACACCGTCTCTCCAGGTCGCACCCCGGCCCGCCCCACGAGCCCGAGGTGCGCCGTAATGGAGACGAGCGCCGCCGCCGCGGCGTCACGGTCTGACACGCCGTTGGGAGTCGGATACAGCCAGCGCTCGTCGATCGCAGCCAGTTCGGCGAACGTTCCCTGCCGGCCGAGCAGGCCTTGGTTGGATCCCCAGACCCGCATGCCAGGCCGCAACCGATCGACTTCCGTTCCTACGGCCACGACCTCGCCGGCCAGATCGCAGCCGACGACGAACGGCACGGGCAGCGGCATCGCTACGGTGCCCGCTCGAACATAAGTGTCGATCGGGTTGACCGCGCAGGCCCGCACCCGCACGAGGGCCTGCCGGGGCCCGGCGACAGGATCGGGCAGATCACCATGGGTGATGACCTCGGGCGGTCCCGTCTGCTCAATGAATGCGGCCTTCACGATCCGCTCCTCATGGACCGGCTTCGCGACGCCGCGAGCATGGCGGCACCGCAGCCGGCAACGGCGGCACCGACACCGGCCACGACCCACAGCACCCGGGAGATACCGACCGCGGTCCTTGCGAACTGTCCGATACGAATCTCGTCTTCGGTCGGTGGCCGCTGCACGCCTGACACGGCGATCGACTGCCAGGCAGTATGGACGTCAACGATGGGAGCGACCCGCACGGCGGCACGGATCATGTCGTCGGTTGGCGGCTGGGGAAACATGCCGCCCCCGATACGTGCCACGCTTGCGCCGGCGACGGCGGCGACCAGCGCGATCGCCACGCCCGCGAAAAGCAGGCCTCGCGACGCATCCCAGACTGCGTGGTGTCTGCCGCTGGTGGCGGCAACGGCCTCATACTGGCCAAGATCGCGGAGCCGAGGCACGTCGATGCTCGCGCCGCACGCCTGGCACGCGATCCGTCCGCCCGCCTGTCCAGCGGTCACCGCGATGCGGGCCGAGCACGTGCAGGGGACGAGATAGCTTCGTTCGGCAATGACCATGGCAGCAGGTGTCGTGCTCCGGCCGGACGACAGCGCGGCCGCACGGGTGCGGTTGGCGGCGGCAGACATTCTCCGGTCGGATTCTTTTACCATTCGGGCCCTGGGAAAAGTCGAAAAACCAGATTTCCAAGGAAAAAAAACTGGCCCCCGGGACCCCGCCACGGCATAATGTTTTGTCCCCGGAAAACTTCGGCCGACGCCGATGGTTCCTTCCGTTTTTCTTGCCTCTCTTGCCCAGTATCCGACGAATCTCGTTGGTAACCCGTATTCGGAGGGGTTGCCATCGGGGAGTCACTCCACGAGGCATCCGTCTCTCCTGGCGTGGCGACCGCCTGCCCGGGAGCGATCGAAGCCTCTGGACTTGCCCGCCCCTTGAATCACACTGACCGCTCTCCGAATGATGCACTGGTGCCGGTGGCACCCCGCGGGCCGGCGGTTGCCGGCCATGGACACGATCGAACGACTCGCGAAGGAGCTCCGCCTTGTACGACTCGCTATTGGATGAACTTGAGGACGACGTCGTTTCCATTCCCCAGGAGGTCGAGGAACTGACCGAAAAGGTGGTCGACGCCGAAGAGGTCGACGCCGAACTTCTGGTCGATGAGACGGATGTCGCCGGGGTCCCCGAAGGCGATGTTGAATCCGAGGTCGAAATCGACTCCTCTGGAGAAGCGGAGGAGTCGCTGATCGAGCAGGTGGAGAACTGGTCGGACGATCCCGTCCGCATGTATCTCACGCAGATGGGCGAAATCCCGTTGCTCACCCGGGCGCAGGAGATCTATCTCGCCAGACAGATCGAGACCACGCGGGCCCAGTTCCGCGCCAAGCTCCTGGAGTGCGAATACGTCTGCCAGCAGTCCTACCGAGTGCTCGTTCGCGTGCACAAGGGAGAGCTTCCCTTCGATCGCACGGTGCAGGTGTCGGTGACCGACCGGCTGGAGAAGGAACAGATCCTCGGCCGTCTGCCTCACAACCTGCGAACACTCGACGTGCTGCTCCTGCAGAACAAGGCCGACTACCGCATCGCGCTGTCCAAGAAGCACCGGATGGCGGAGCGTCGGCAGGCCTGGGCCCGGCTCGGTAAGCGACGCAGCCGCTGCGTGCGGCTGATCGAGGAACTCGGCCTGCGAACCCAGCGGATCGAGGCGATCATCCCGACGCTCGAGCGGTTCGTCGTGCGGCTGAAGGAGCTCAAGAGCAAGATCGACTCCCACAAGAAGTCGAAGCAGCCTCCATCAAGCCGCCTGAAGCTCGTCGAGGAATATCGTCAGATCCTCAAGAGCTGCCACGAGACTCCGCGGAGCCTCAAGCGACGGGTCGACGAGATCCGCGTCATCTTCGCGAAGTATCAGCAGGCGAAGCGCGGTCTCTCGGAGGGCAACCTCCGGCTCGTGGTGTCGATCGCGAAGAAGTACCGCAACCGCGGCCTCTCCTTCCTCGATCTCATCCAAGAGGGCAATGCGGGCCTGATGCGGGCGGTCGACAAGTTCGAATACCGCCGCGGCTTCAAGTTCTGCACGTATGCCACCTGGTGGATCCGGCAGGCGATCACGCGTGCGGTGGCCGATCAGAGCCGCACGATCCGGATCCCGGTGCACATGGTGGAGACGATGAGCCGCGTGCGAAACGTCGCTCGCCAACTGCTCCAGGAATACGGCCGCGAGCCGACGATCGAGGAGATCGCCGCCCGGGCCGGCACGCCGGTCGACGAGACGCGTCGGGTGACGGCGATGAGCCGCTACCCGATCAGCCTCGACCGCCCGGTGGGTAACAGCGAAGACAGTCACTTCGGCGACCTGCTCCCCGACACGGGCGCTGAAAACCCGGCCGTCGGTGCCGCGCAGGAAATGCTCCGCAACCGGATCGCCAAGGTGCTCAAGAGCCTCTCCTACCGGGAGCGGGAGATCATCAAGCTCCGCTACGGTCTCGGCGACGGCTACAGCTACACGCTGGAGGAAGTGGGTCACATCTTCAAGGTGACCCGCGAACGGATCCGGCAGATCGAGGCCAAGGCGGTCCGCAAACTGCAGGCCCCGGCCCGCAGTGAGGAGCTCTCGGGCTTCATCGACTGAATACACGCCCGCCGGGCCATCCATGGCCCCGGCGGGCTGATTCAGTGGCCCGCCTTCCGGGCGGGCGGCCTGTGCGTCGTGTTAGACCACCATGGCCCCGGCGGGCTGATTCAGTGGCCCGCCTTCCGG
>CAMBPQ010000044.1 GCA_945869735.1 Planctomicrobium piriforme | reverse complement strand
GGCCTTGGTCACCTGAAACTGATTCGAATAGCGGCACTCGAAGCAGATGCAGCCCTTGACACCGTTGGCCTCCGCCGCCGCGAGGATCTCGCGCACCTCCTCCGGCGTATTGGCCATCGGCTTCTCGAGAATCACGTGCTTCTTCGCATTGGCCGCGGCCACCGCCTGGTCGCGATGTTGACTCGGGTAGCTCGTGATGTCGACGACGTGCAGATCGGGATCGGCGAGCATCGCGTCGAGGCTCTGGTAGGCCTTGATCGTGCCGCCGTGCTTCGCCGAGAGTTCGGCCGAATCGAGCGGCCGCGACGAGTAGACCGCCGTGACCCGCCCCTGCGTGGTGGCGTTGATGGCGGCAATGTGAGCGGTCGCCGCCCAGCCGTAGCCGATGATTCCGAGGTTGTAGTGCTTCATGGTTCCTTTCGGTGCGTGATCCCGATCATGGCTTGTACCGCACGAATCCCTCGATGGCCTCGTATTCCGGCAGACCGAGCCGGTCGTAGAGCCGCGCCGTGTCGCGATTGCGATCCTCGGCACGCTGCCAGAACTCCCGCGGGTCGGTCGGCCCCGGGAACAGGGCGCGGTCCTTTTGGGTCTCGTGCTTGAAGATGGCCATTCGCTTCCGCACAACCTCGTCGGGCGCGAGGGGCACCGCCATCTCGATCTCGTGGGGCTCCCACTCCTGCCACGCCCCGCGGTAGAGCCAGAGTTGACACTCTTTCGCCCACGGACGGTCCTTGGCGGCCTCGAGCCCGCCCAGCACCGCGGCGAGGCAGACGCGATGGGTGCCGTGCGGATCGGAGAGATCGCCGGCCGCGTAGACCTGATGCGGCCGCACCTCGTCGAGCAGTTTCACCGTGATCTCGATGTCGTCGGGGCCGATCAGTTTCTTGCGAACACGGCCCGTCTCGTAGAACGGCAGGTCGAGGAAGTGAATGTGCTCGGGCTTCACGCCCGAATACCTGGCACCGGCCCGGGCTTCCGTCCGCCGGATCAGTCCCTTCACGGCCTGAAGCTCGGGAATGTCGACCGCCCCCGGGGGCTTCTCCCTGAGAAACCGCCGAATCCTGTCGGCGATTTCGCGAGCACGGCCATCCGACGTGGGCGAACCCACGTCGAAGGCCTTGCAGAACTCCTCGACGAAGTCGACGTGCCGGTCGGCCGACTCGTCCCAGACGGCGATGTTGCCGCTCGTCTGGTAGGCCACGTGCACCTCGTGCCCCTGCTCGCAGAGCCGGATGAAGGTGCCGCCCATGCTGATCACGTCGTCGTCGGGATGCGGGCTGAAGATCACGACCCGCTTGGGAAAGGCGTCGGACCCCCCGTGCGGCCGCCGCGACGCACCCGGCTTGCCCCCCGGCCAACCCGTGATCGTGTCCTGCATCGAGCGGAAGACCTCGATGTTGATGTCGTAGGCTCGGCCGCGACAGGAGAGCAGGTCCTGCAGGGCGTGCTCGTTGTAGTCCTCGTCGGTGAGCTTGAGGATCGGCTTGCCGAGCTTCAGCGATAGCCAGATCACGGCCTTCTTGGTGAGTTGATCGGTCCACTCGAGACCCATCGAATCGAGCGGCCCGACCACCCACGGCGACTCAAACCGCGAGAGCCGGGCGGCCGCCGCCCGATCCAGCACGAACCGCGCGTCGGCGTGCTGCTGGAGCGCACTGGCCGAGACATGGCTGCACGGCGCTTCCTCGACCGCCTTGCGGACGATCGGGGCCTTATGCTCCCCAAAGGCGAGGAGCACCACCCGGCGGGCGGCGAGGATGGAACCCACTCCCATCGTGATCGCCTGCCGCGGCACATTCCATTCGCCGAAGAAATCGCTGGCCGCGTCGGACCTGGTCACGCTATCGAGCGTGATCAGCCGCGTGCGACTCTCGATGGTGCTGCCCGGTTCGTTGAAGCCGATGTGGCCCGTTCGACCAATGCCGAGGACCTGCAGATCGATGCCGCCCGCCTCGCGAATCTTTTCCTCGTAGGCCGCGCAGGCCGCCAGGATGTTCTCGCGTGCCAGCGTGCCGTCGGGAATATGGATCGACTCCCGGGGGATGTCGAGGTGGTCGAAGAGGTGCTCCCGCATGAAGCGGTGGTAGCTCTGCAACGCATCGGTCGGCATCGGCCAGTATTCGTCGAGGTTGAACGTCACGACCGTCTTGAACGTCACGCCCTCCTCGCGGTGCAGCCGGATCAACTCGTCATAGACGCCGACGGGCGTGCTGCCGGTGGCGAGGCCGAGCACCGTCTGCTTGCCGGCGGCGGCCCGCTGCGTCACCAGATCCACGATCTCGCGGGCCACCGCGCGACTGGCGTCGCCGGGCTGGTCGTAGACCGTGACCGGCAGCCGCTCGACCGTGGTGATGTGCGGCAACGGACCGCGATAGATCGGCAACGAGGCCACGGCTTTCGACGAGATGGGCATCCGGACTCCTTTCATGACACGACGACGGCGGGCCGACGCTAAATAAGTTTCGTCTTCCCGGGGATCGCATGCTGCGGTTTAGGCAGGGACGACTCCCAGGTCAGGTTCTCGGGAAACAGATCGAGTTTCGACTCCTTGGTCGCGAAGTCCCACGTGACCCGTTGGCCGGTGTAGGCCGCCATCCGGCCCAGGACCGCCACCATGGAACTGTCGGCCATCTGCCGCAGCTCCACGATCGGCTGGCCGGCCCGGATCGAGTCGATCAGGTCCTTGTGCTCCTGCTTATAGGCGTCGGCGATGCTGCCCGCCATCTCCCAGGTCTGCTTCCCCTCACGGTCGATGATCCGAGACCCGCTGCTCATGGCACCGATGAAGCAGGTGCCCTTCGAGCCGTAGACGACGTTGCTGTTCTCGTTCGCTGCCCCGGGAATCTGCCGGCACTCGAACGACACGAGCCGGTTGCCTGGATATTCGTAGTCGATGCTCACGCTATCCCACATCTCGCTGTCGGCGGGCCGGGTGAACCGCCCGCCCGAACCAAACGCCGACACGGGATTGCCGCCCATCGCCCAGTTGATCGTGTCGAGATTGTGGACCGCCTGTTCGGTGATCTGGTCGCCGCTCAACCAGATGAAGTGCATCCAGTTGTTCATCTGGTACTCGGCATCGCTCATGTTTTCCTGACGCGGTCGATACCAGATGCCCGATGAGCAATAGCGGCTGGTCGCGCCGATCACATCACCGATCACACCCTGGCGAATCTGCTCGACGGCGCCGATGTAGTTGGCCTGTCGGCGATACTGCGTGCCGCCGACGATGGCCGTGCCCTTCGCCACGGCGGCGGCGTGGGCCTCCAGGCAGATTCGATAGCCGGCCGGGTCGACGCAGGCCGGCTTCTCGGCGAACACGTGCTTGCCCGCCTCCACCGCCGCACGGACGTAGCGTGGACGAAAACCAGGTGATGTGGTGATCAACACGACGTCGATGGTCGGATCATCGAGCACCCGCTTGTAGCCGTCGAGACCGCTGTAGATACGCGAGTCGTCGAGGTCCACTTTGTCCGGATGAGCCTCGGCGATCGCCTTCCTCATGGTGGCACACCGCGAGTCGTAGAGGTCGGCCGCCGCCACGAGTTTGACGCCCTGGTTGATGGTCAGGGAGTCGTTGATCGCCCCGCTTCCCCGGCCGCCACAGCCCACGAGCGCCAGCCGGAGTTGACGCGACTCCTCTGCGGCCGCCAGCGACGAGTGCACCATCAGACCCGCCGCCCCGCCCGCGGCGGCAGCCGACACGAACGATCGACGAGAAAGGGCACCAAAAGTCGGAAAATCCGGCGTTCGGTCGATCGACATGCGTGCTGGCTCCTCGTGAGGCTGCGGTGAGTTTGATAGCCGCCCAACTCTCTCTTTCATAATGCACCGGCCGGATTTGCGAACAGCATGCCCAAAAGTGGAGAACCGAGTCTATTCATACCACACGGGCGACGGCGGCCACTCGTCCGTCGACGCCAGTAACATTGAGAAAACCTTTTTATTCATCGGGGTATTCGCCAGGGGACGGCTCGCCTAGAGATCTTCAATCATGGCCAAAAGTTCCACGTTCCGGGACCGCGAGTACTACCGCTATCTCGCGCTCAACCCCAGCGATCGGACCTGGGGCCTGAGTGTCACGGGCGCCGGCTATCAGCCGGCCCAACCCGGGTGCGACGAACTGCCGCCGCGGCCAAGACGCTCGAAATCCTCGCGCGGCTCGTGGGGGCGGCAGCGGCGGGCCGGGCGGTGCCGCGACTCCAGGAGGTGGTCAGCCGGGCGCGGCTGCGGTTGGAGGAGGATCCAGGTGGGCTTCCGGTCGTCAACGAGATGATCGAGGAGTTCGACGTCAGCCGGACCCACTTTTTTCGTATCTTCAAGGAACAGACCGGGCAGAGCCCCTACAAGTATCACCTTCAACTCAAGATCCGCCGCGCCGGCGAGATGCTTCGCGACTCGAACCTCACCGTGAAGCAGATCTCGATCGCGTTGGGCTTTCGCAATCCCTACCACTTCTCGAAACTTTTCCGAACCAAGACGGGCACGTCGCCCCGCCAATACCGTCACCATTGGCGTTCGATGGCCACGGGCGATGACGGGAGCGGTGGTTGACCGTCGTATCAGGACGTACGCAAAGGAGTCCCCATGCCGATTGTGAGCGTGAAGCCCGGCTGCCAGTTTGCCAGCGACAACACGGCCCCCATGAGCACCGGGGCCTGGGAGGCGCTCGTCCAGGCCAACCGTGACTGCCAGTCGAGCTACGGCGACGACCCGTGGACGGCCCGGGCCTGCAATCTGATCCGCGAGATCTTCGAATGCCAGGCGGAGGTGTTCTTCGTCTTCAACGGCACGGCAGCCAACTCACTGGCCTTGGCCGCCATGTGCCAGTCGTACCACGCGATTCTCTGCCACGAGATCGCGCACGTGGAGACCGACGAATGCGGAGCGCCGGAGTTTTTCTCCAACGGCACCAAACTCCTCCTGCTTTCCGGCGACGGCGGCAAGCTCTTGCCCGACGGGATCACGCACGCCGTCGAGCGGCGTCGCGACATCCACTATCCGAAGCCCCGGGTGGTGAGCGTGACCCAGGCCACGGAGTTGTCGACGGCCTACTCCATCGATGAACTGGCCGCGATCAGCGACACCTGCCGCCGCCACGGCCTCCGACTTCACATGGACGGGGCCCGGTTCGCCAATGCGGTGGCCGCGCTCGACGTCCCACCGCGGAAGATCACCTGGGAACTGGGGGTCGACGTGCTCTGTCTCGGCGGCACGAAGAACGGCATGGGCGTGGGCGAGGCCGTGGTGTTCTTCAACAAGGGCCTTGCCGAGGAGTTCGCCTACCGCTGCAAGCAGGCCGGGCAACTGGCCTCCAAGATGCGCTACCTGACGGCCCCGTGGGTGGGGCTCCTCGACAACGGCTCGTGGCTCGACAACGCCCGCCGCGCCAACGCCGCCGCGGCCCGCCTGGAGCAGGGCTTCCGCGCGATTCCCGCGATCGAGGTGCTCGGCCACCGGCAGGCCAATGCCGTCTTCGCCCGGCTGCCCGACCCCCTCGCCACGGCGCTGCGGGCCAAGGGCTGGAAGTTCTACGACTTCATCGGCTCCGGCGGCAGCCGGTTCATGTGCTCCTGGGCGGTCACCGACGCCGACGTCGATGCGTTGCTCGCCGACACGCGTGACGCCGCCGGGGCGGCCCGTTGACGATCCCGTCGCTCGCGATCCGGGAAGCCCGGAGCGCGAGCGACGGGGAGACGGGCGGCGGCCGCGTTCGTACCGCGGAGCGAGGCGAGTTGGAGAGCGTCTACCACGCGTTCGCGTGAGGGGCTGCCCGTGCCCCGGAGCCGGCGTATGACGCCAAGCGCAGGCAGGATGCCGAAGCGCCGACGGCATCCGAGTGAGCGAAGCCCCGGATGGGCGCAGCGAACGTCCGGCTCTCGGGGCACGGGCAGCCCCGACCCACCACTCGGGCCCCGGTCAGGCGTTCCACCGCAGTCGAATGCGCTCTAGCCAATGACGAGCGTCGCCAGCCCGTAGATCGCGGCGGCAAGGAGCATCGCCACGGGCAGCGTGAGAATCCAGGCCAGCGCGATCGTACGGACCGTGCTCCCCTGGACGCCCGACCCATTGGCCCACATCGTGCCGGCAACGCCGCTGGAGAGCACGTGCGTCGTGCTGACGGGCATGCCGAAGCCGTCGGCGAGGCCAATCGTGCCGGCGGCCACAAGTTCGGCGACGCCCCCCTGCGCGTAGGTGAGGTGCGTCTTGCCGATCTTCTCGCCCACCGTCACCACGATCCGCTTCCAGCCCACCATCGTGCCCAGGCCGAGGCATAGCGCCACGCCCCACTTCACCCACTCGGGAACGTATTCCACCGGCGTCGAAAGCCGGCCGGCGATGCTCTGGAGGATCTGCCGGCGATCCGCGCTCATCCGTCCGCCAAATTCCCGCAGGAGCGTCCGCACCGTGGTGCCGAGCTCCACGAGCTGCGTCCGCACCGTCCAGCGGGACTCGGAGTCGAGTTCGTGAAATCCATCGCGGCCCTCGAGCGTGGCCACGACCGACCTGGCCAGCGGCAGCGGGTCGAGCGTCGCGAGCACGGGATCGCCGCCTTCCAGCGCATCAATCACCTCGTGGGTTAGGCCGTATTCGACAGCTGCCTCCGCCGCGAATGCCGTGGAGCGGGACAGCCGCTCCACGCGGCTGTTGGCGACGTGCTGCTCCTTGAGGGCTCCGATCATGCTGGCGAGCGGCTGTTCCTGGAGCTGCACCTCCAGTTCCTTCGCCGCCGCGACCGCCCCGGCGATCTCGTGGGAGCCGGCACCGAGGTCGAGGGCATAGGTGGCAGGCACGATCCCGATCAGAACGAGCATGATCAGGCCCATTCCCTTCTGGCCGTCGTTGGAGCCGTGCGCGAAGCTCACGCCGGTGCAAGTGCCGATCAACAAGAGCCGCACCCACCACGGCGGCGGCTCTTCACCGGCTGGCGGTTCGTAGAGTTTTGGCGAGCGGATCAGGGCCTTGCAGAGCAGAAGCATCCCGGCCGCCAGGCCGAAGCCGATCACCGGTGAGAGCAAAAGCGCCATCATGACCTCGGTGACCTTGTGCCAGTTGAGGCCCTTGAAGACCGCGCCGTGTTCCATCCATGCATTCATCATGCCCACGCCCATGATCGAGCCGATCAGCGAGTGCGAACTGGAGGCGGGCAGCCCGCGATACCAGGTGGCAAAGTTCCAGATGATGGCCGCCAGCAGGAGCGCGAGCACCATCGCCAAGCCGCGGCCGGTCTTGATGTTGACCAACAGGTCGACCGGGAGCAGGTGCACGATGCTGAATGCCACGCCGATGCCTCCGACATGCACGCCGATGAAGTTCCAAATCCCCGACCAAACGACAGCTGCGGTCGGCTTCAGGCTCTTCGTGTAGATCACCGTGGCGACGGCGTTGGCGGTGTCGTGAAAGCCGTTGATCACCTCGAAGCCGAACGCGATACCGAGCGCGACGACCAAGAGGGCCACTTGGCCCGGGGTGAGCCCGCCGAGGGAATCGAAGAACTCCATGACCGCCGCTCCTTGCCGTGCCAGGGGCACGTGCGTGTGGCTGACTTCGGGAATGACCGCAGGGTAAGGCCGGCCCCGCGACCCCACAAGCACACGCGGACGGCCACACCAAATCCTCACATGGCGAGATCGGCCCTGCTGCCGCGCAGGCGTTACGGCATACTGCGGACATGAGAAACCGATGCCGGCCCGGGGTGTTTCGCTGCCAGGCCGTGGCCACCGCATGTATGCTCTGCGCGATGGTAGCCACCGCAACACTTCTTGCCGACGATAATCCCCTGACCAGCCGCTGGTCTGGCCCCTTCGGCGGCGTGCCCCCGTTCGACCGGGTGCGGGTCGAACACTTCGAGCCGGCGCTCGTGACGGGCATGGCCGAGCAGCGAGCCGCCATCGAGCGGATCGCCGCCGATCCTGCCCCCCCGACGTTCGCCAACACTGTCGCCGCCTACGAACGATCGGGCCGCACGCTCGACCGGGTGATGACGGTCTACGACGTCTTCTCCGGTACGATGAGCGACGACGCGATCCGGGCCGTTGAGCGGCGGATGGCGCCGAGGCTGGCGGCTTTCCGCGACGAGATCGTGCAGAACGAGCGGTTCTTCGGCCGCGTCGCCGCAGTACACGCGGCCGCGAATTCGAGTGGGCTCACGCCCGAGCAGCGGCGGCTCGCCTGGCTGCATTTCACGAATCTCGTGCGGGCCGGAGCACGGCTCGACGCGGTGGCCAAGAGCGAACTCTCCGCGATCAATCAGGAACTCGCCGCCCTGCACACTACGTTTTCGCAAAACGTGCTCGCAGAGGAGAACGGGACGGCGGTCTTTCTCGATGCCGAGGCCGACCTCGCAGGCCTGCCCGAGGCAGCGCGGCGTTCCGCGGCCGAGGCGGCCGCGGAACGCGGCAAGCCGGGCCGTTGGGCGATCCCCAACACGCGGTCGACCGTCGAGCCATTCCTCACCTTCGCCGACCGCCGCGACCTCCGCGAGCGGGTGTGGCGGATGTTCATCGACCGCGGCGATCGCGGCGGCAGTACCGACAACAACGTCGTGGTGGCGAAGATCCTCGCCCTGCGGGCCCGGCGGGCGAAGCTCCTGGGCTTCGCGACACACGCCCACTGGCGGCTCGAGGACTCGATGGCCAAGACGCCCGACCGCGCTGTCGAGTTGATGGAGGCGCTGTGGCCGCCGGCCGTGGCCCGGGTGCGTGAGGAGGTGGCCGACATGCAGGTCATCGCCGACGCCGAACGGGCCGGGATTACGATCGCCGCGTGGGACTATCGGTATTACGCCGAGAAGGTTCGCAAAGCGAAGTACGACCTCGACGACGCAGAACTCACGCCCTACCTGCAACTCGACAACCTTCGCGACGGGATGTTTCTCGTGGCGGAGAAGCTCTTCGGGCTGCGGCTGGTGCCGGTCGTGGCCGGGACCGTGCCCGTCTATCACCCCGACGTCCGCGTCTGGGAGGTGCGGCGTGGCGACGGCGCGACCGTCGGCCTCTGGTACTTCGATCCCTTTGCCCGCACGGGCAAGCGGTCGGGGGCGTGGATGAGCGACTACCGCCCACAGGAGCGATTCGACGGTGCGGCTCTACCGATCGTCTCCAACAACTGCAACTTTGTGAAGCCGTCGGTGGGCGAGCCCGCGGTCCTGAGCTGGGACGACGCTACGACGCTGTTTCACGAGTTTGGCCATGCGCTCCACGGTCTCTGCTCCGACGTTGACTATCCTTCGCTCTCCGGCACACAGGTAGCCCGCGACTACGTCGAGCTGCCCTCGCAACTCCTCGAGCATTGGCTCTCGACACCTGAAATCCTCGACCGGTTCGCCATGCACCGCGACACGGGAAAGCCCATCCCAGCCGACCTCGTAGCACGGATCCAGCGGGCGGCGACGTTCGGCACGGGCTTTCGCACCGTGGAGTTCCTGGCGAGCGCCATCGTCGACATGCGGCTCCACCTCGCGGGCGAGACGCCGATCGATCCCGAGCGGTTCGAACCGCAGACGCTCGAGACGCTCGGCATGCCGGTCGAGATCGTGATGCGACACCGCACCCCGCACTTCAACCACATCTTCGCCGACGACGGCTACTCGGCGGGCTACTACAGTTATCTCTGGTCCGACATGCTCACGGCCGACGCGTGGGAAGCGTTCACCGAGGCAGGCGGCGTGTGGGACGCGGCCGTCGCGGAACGGCTCCGCCGCCATGTGCTCTCGAAAGGCAACACGATCGATCCGGAAGAGGGCTACCGAGCCTTCCGCGGCCGGGATCCCTCGATCGACGCGCTGCTGCGGAAACGCGGCTTCGCCCCGCCGCGATAGCACGGGCACGGCTCGAGTCGTCCGGGCGACGTGGAGCGGTACTTCGGTAAACACCGTTGGTCTGCGGGTCGCACTGAATCATTGCCGGAATGGTTCGCCGGGGGCCGCGCTTCCCGTCAGGAAGCCCCAAGCGCGAGCGCGGGGTATGCGGGTCGCACTGAATCGGTGCCGGAATGGTTCGCCGGGGGTGACATGCTCGGCGCCGGGGATTTTGCTATCGCGTGCCCGCGTGGCCGACTGGCCGTCGCTCGTGAGGCGCAAACATTCCCGGCTTCTGCGCGTGCCACCCCCGGCTCCTCACGATCGGGAGTCGAGTGGATCAACCGTGGGTGGTGCCTCCCGTCAGGAAGCCCCAAGCGCGAGCGCGGGGAATGCGCCCTTCACCTCACCCCGCTCCGCGCTCCCAACGCGGTCGTCACCCGCTTTCCCATCGCTCGCGCTCCGGGCTTCGTGAAGCCATCAGACGCCACGCCTCCTGCGTCGCCACGCTGACTGACACGCGCAGACATGCCGGGCTTCTACGCGAGGACGCCCTTGACCAGCGTGCCGTGCACGTCGGTCAGCCGGTAGCGACGGCCCTGAAACTTGTACGTCAGCCGCTCGTGGTCGATGCCGAGCAGGTGCAGCATCGTGGCGTGGAAGTCGTGCACGTGCACGCCGTCCTTCACGATGTTGTAGCCGTAGTCGTCGGTCTCGCCGTAGGTGGTGCCCGGCTTCACGCCGCCGCCCGCCATCCAGATCGTGAAGCACCGCGGATGGTGGTCGCGGCCGAACTCCATCCCGGGCTTGTAGAGCCCCTGGCAATAGTTGGTGCGGCCGAACTCGCCCCCCCAGACCACGAGCGTGTCGTCGAGCATTCCGCGGGCGGCAAGATCCTTGACGAGCGCTGCGGCCGGCTGATCGGTCTGCCGGCACTCGCTGGCGATGCCCCCCTTGAGCCCACCGTGATGGTCCCAGTCCTGATGGTAGAGCTGGATGAACCGCACGCCCCGCTCGGCGAGCCGCCGCGCGAGCACGCAGTTGGCCGCGAACGTGCCGGGGTCTTTGGCGTCGGGGCCGTACATGTCGAGCACGTGCTGCGGTTCGTCGGAGAAGTCGGTCACCTCCGGCACGCTCGCCTGCATCCGGAAGGCCATTTCGTAGTTGGCAATCCGGGCCGTGATCTCGGCGTCGGGCGTGCCGGCGAACTGATGCTCGTGCAACTGCCGCAGGCCGTCGAGCAGTTGGCGGCGATTCTCCGTCGAGACCCCCGGCGGGTTGTTCACATACAGCACCGGATCGGCTCCGGAGCGAAACCGCACGGCCTGGTGCTTCGTGGGCAGGAAGCCCGCTCCCCAGAGATGGCTCATGAGCGGCTGGCCGCCCTTGTTCTTCGTGATCAGAACGACGAAGGACGGCAGGTCGTCGTGCTCGTTGCCCAAGCCGTAGTCGAGCCAGGCGCCGATGCTCGGCCGGCCGGGGATCTGATTACCGCTCTGCATGAACGTCACGCCGGGGCCGTGATTGATGCTCTCGGTGTGCATCGTGCGGATGAAGCAAAGCCGATCGGCCACCTCGGCCGTGTGGGGCAACAATTCCGAGAGCCAGGCGCCGCTCTGGCCGTATTGGGAGAACGAAAATGGCGAGCCCACCAGCGGAATCGAGCTCTGATTGCCCGACATCCCGGTGAGCCGCTGGCCGCCCCGAACGCTGTCGGGCAGTTGTTCGCCAGTCTTTTCGACGAGCAGCGGTTTGCGATCGTAGAGATCGAGCTGCGACGGGCCGCCTGACTGAAAGAGATAGATCACCCGCTTCGCCTTCGGCGGGTGGTGGAGGCCGCCGAGCACGCCGCCGGCCCCTGCGGCGGCCGGGTCGGCCGCGGCCGCACTCCCGAGCATCTCGGCGAGCGCGAGGCCCCCGAAGCCCATGCCGAACGAGTTGAGCCAGTCACGCCTGTTCATCGCTTCACCACGCTTCCATCGTAGTTCATCAGGGCGTTCACCACGCCTGCGGCCGCAGCCACATCCACGGCCGGCAGCGTTTCCGTCGGCTTCTTGTCGCCGATCGCGATGAGTTTCGCCGCATCCTCCGGCCGGGACCGATACCAGTCGAGTTGCGCCACGTGCATCCGGCGGATGATCATTTTCTCTTCATCGTCCGGCGGTCGGTTCGTGAGCAATTCGAAGGCCCGATCGAGTGCACAATCCGCCTGGCCGTCATGGTCGGCGAGGAGCCGCTCGGCGAGCACCCGGGCGGCTTCCACGAACTGCGGCCCGTTGAGGAGCACGAAGGCATGCAGGGGTGTGTTCGTCGTGTCGCGCTTGGCCACGCAGACGACTCGCTTGGGCACGTCGAAACTCTCGAGCACGGGGCCCGGCCCGGTCCGCCGCCAATAGGTGTAGAGGCTGCGGCGGTAGAGGCCGTCGCCGGTGTCGGCCTTTTCGGGCTTGAACGACTCGGGCAGGTCATACGTCTTCACCGGCGGCCCGCCCAGCTTCTCGACCAGCAGCCCGCAGGCGGCGAGGGCCCCGTCGCGGATCATCTCCGCCGGCAGCCGATGCCGCGGGCCGCGGGCGAGCCACACGTTGAGCGGATCATCAGCCATCGTCTGGGCATCGGCGAGGCTTCGCTGGCGGTACGTCTCGGAGAGCATGATCGTCTTGATGAGCCGCTTCATGTCCCACGCCATGCCGCCATCGGCCAACGGATGCGAGAACTGCCAGGCGAGCAGGTCGAGCACCTCCGGATATTCCGGTCGCGTGGACTGATTGCCGAGATCCTCGGGCGACTGCACGAGTCCGATCCCGAAAAGCGACTGCCAGAGCCGGTTGACCGTCACGCGGGTGAGCAGGGGATGGTCGGGATCGATCAGCCAGCGGGCGAGCCCGAGGCGGTTCTTCGGCTGATCCGCTGGAAACGGCGGCAGGACGGCGGGTGTGTCGGGTTCCACGGGCTCGCCCCGCTTGTCGTAATCGCCGCGTTGGAGCACGAAGGCCGTGTTCGGCTGCGGTAAGTCGCGCATCACCATGATCTCGCGGGGCTGTTCCGCGAGGTCGTCGCGGCTGCGCCGGGCCACCTCCAGAGCATTTCTCTTCACCGCCGGCTCGGCGGCGAACGCCGCGGCGAAGTAGCCGCCCAGGGTTTCCGAATCGCGGTGCGCCTCGAGGGCAGCCCGGATCGTCCCCGGCTCGGCGAGGTCGCGGAGCTCGAGCGGCGACAGGGCTCGGCCAAAGACGCGGAAATCGTCCACAAGCCCGTCCTTGAAGCCATGGTCTCGCATCCGTTCGCCAATCGTGATCGTGTCGCCGCCGCCCCCGGTGATCTCGCGGGTGAGGCTGTCACGAACGAGGTCGGTCGCCGCAGGATGCCCGTTCACGAAGACCTTCAGGCCCGCCGCCTTGCCGGAGCCGTCGCTCGACACGGTCACGTGCGTCCACTCGCCGACCGGCAGCGGCTCCGCGCACCGCACGCTCGCGGCATCACCCGGCCAGAAGTGGATCAGCGACCAGCGCAGGTGACCACCGTCCACGAGGAGCTCGTAGCCGCGGCTCCCCGCGTCGGTCCAGGCCTTCGAGCGATGGAAGACGACGGCCCGCTCGTACGTTGCCGCCGGCTTGATCCATGCCGACACCGTGAACGGCTGACTGCGGCGGAAGTTGCCCACCGGCGTCGTCACGGGATGGTCGCCGGTGAGCTTGATCGCCAGGCAGGGGCTGCCGCCACGCGTGTCGGAGACGATCGTATTCTCGCCGGGCGACGTGGCCGGCTCCTGCGAGCCGACTTGATTGGCAAACTTCCCGTCCGGGCCTCGACCGTCGAACGAGTAGTGCACGATTTCATGGGGGAGTGTGCCGCCAGCGGCCCCGAAGGCCGCCGGCTGCGCGGCCTTGCCAGCGATCCACTCGACAACGCTCGCACGGGCCGCCGCCTCCGCCCGCTCGCATTCCGCCGCGGCCTCGCCGGCCGCCTCGTCGGCCTTCGCCAGCGCCGCCGTGGCCGCGTCATCGAGCAGCCGCAGCTTCGGCGTCGGCACCGCCGGCGTGAAGTACGAATACAGCCCCGCCTCGTCGATGTCGTCGAAAAACGCGAACAGCGAGTAAAAATCCTTTTGCGGAAGGGGGTCGAACTTGTGATCGTGGCAGCGGCAGCACTCGAGCGTGAGGCCGAGGAAGGCGGTGCCGAACGTCGTCACCCGGTCGTTGACGTAGTTGACGCGATACTCCTCCTCGACGGAGCCGCCTTCACACTCCTGCTGGTGGAGTCGGTTGAAGGCCGTGGCCAGCACCTGCTCGTCGGTGGCGTGCGGCAGGAGGTCGCCGGCCACCTGCCAGAGCGTGAACTTGTCCCACGGCAGGTTGTCGTTGAACGACCTGACCACCCAGTCGCGCCACGGCCACATGTCGGGCCGCGGCCGATCGACCTGGAAACCGTAGCTATCGGAATAGCGGGCCAGATCCATCCAGTCGCTCGCCATCCGCTCGCCATACCGCGGACTCGCGAGCAGTCGGTCGAGGAGTTTTTCATATGCATCGGGCGACGCATCAGCCACGAACGCCTCGACCTCCCCCGGCGTCGGCGGCAGGCCGGTGATGTCGAACGACGCCCGGCGGATGAGCGTGCGGCGATCGGCCTCGGGCTGGAGCGTCAGGCCCCGCGTGGCGAGCCTTCCCCTGACGATCGTGTCGATCGCGCCGGCGCCAGCGGAGACCGCCGCCAGTTTCGGCTTCATCGGCGACACGAATGCCCAGTGCGGCTCGTATGTCGCCCCTTCGGCGATCCACCGCTCCAGCGTCTCGACCTGTTCGTCCAAGAGCCGGCCGATCTTGGCATGCGGCGGAGGCATGACGGCATCGGGATCGTCTGAAACGATCCGGGCCACAAGTTCGCTTTCGTCGATCTTCTCCGGCACGATCGCCCGGGCGCCGCTGTCGAGTTCCTCCATCGCCACGTCAGGCATATCGAGCCGAAGCCCGGCCTGCCGATTGCCGCTGTCGGGACCGTGGCAGGCGAAGCAGTTGTCGGAGAGGATCGGGCGGATGTCGCGGTTGAACGACAGCCGCGGCTTCGGCCCCGCGGGCTCCACGGCGGCGCCGAACCCCGGCAGCGGGACGACAGCCGCTGCAATCACGATCACGAAGCCGCGAACCCACGCCATGCTGCACCACATGTGACACATCCTTTCCGGGCGTCACCCGCGTCGCCGGATGGGAAGATCCTCGACAGATCGCTCCGATTCGCGGACCGCATGGTCGATCTGCGGGCTTGCAAACAGAAAGCCTCCTCAAGGCTCACCTTTACAGGCTAAGTCTAGCACCCCGGCCGGCGGAGGGCGAATCAACGGAGGTGGGGCAGACTGGGCGAAGGCCGGGGCTTCGTGGCGCGATTCCCGAGTTCCCCAAACTGCCGGCGGTCCGCGGCTGCGGAATCTCTCGATGAGGCAACCTGAACCAACGCCGCACCGGATGCCGATCTCACCCTCGGCTACGGCACCCGTAGCCCTACCGCTGGCCCCATGGCTCCATGCCTACCGCGCTCACGATCCGACTCTGGTCGCCTGCCGTCACCTGCCTGACGCTCGCGTGCCTCGCGCTGCGCCCGTTTCCATTGCCCGCGCAGGAATGGCGGCAGCCGACCGCGAGCCTGCAGGTCGCTGAACCGGGAGTCATGCTCCGCGCCGAACAGCAGGCGGCCGCTCCGCAGCCGATCGATGACGCCACGATGCTGCCGCTCGACCGCCCCTCACCACGAACGCTCGCCGAGTTCGTCGCGTTCGCCGAGCAGAGCCATCCGAAACTCCGGTCCGCCCGCGCAGCCATCGAAGCCACACGCGGCAAGGCCGTCCAGGCCCGGCTCTATCCCAATCCCGTGGCAGCGGCCGGCTCCCCGCAGATCGCCGGGCCGGAGAGCCAGTGGAACTACTTCATGACCCAGGACCTCGTCACGGCGGGCAAGCTGCGGCTCTCGCAGCAGGCGGCGCTGCGGGAGGTGCAGAGGGCCGAGTACGGCCTGATCCGCGCCCGCTTCGACGTACTCACGGAGGTGCGGCAGAGTTTCTACGCGCTGCTCGTGTCGCAGCGGCGGGTCGAAATCTACACACTGCTGCTCAACATCGCCAAGCGGTCGTACGAAATCGGCAACGCACTCGCGCAGGCCGGCGAGGGCACGAAGGCCGACGTGCTCTTCTGGAGCATCGAGCGCGACCGCTCCGAGGTCCGCCTGCTCAACGCCGCGGTCTACATCGAGACGGGCCGCCGCCAGCTCGCGACCGCGATCGGCCTGCCCCGTGCCGACGTCGGGACCATCGAGGCGGATCTCTTCCAGAAGATGCCCTTCTTCGACCTCAAGGAACTACAGGAGGCGGTCGTGCAGGCCAACGCCAGGCCGCGGGCCGCGGAGGCCCAGGTCGCACAGGCCCAGTGGGCCCTGGAACGGGCGGTGGTCGAGCCGATTCCCAACATCAACCTCCTCGGGGGCTACCAGCGGCAGGTCGGTCCGGCCCAAGAGCAAGGCCTGATGCAGGTGATGATGGAGGTGCCGCTCTTCGACCGAAACCAGGGCAACATCCGTTCGGCCCGCGCGGAGATCGCCAGCTCGCGGGCCGACCTTCGCTCCATCGAACTCGACCTGGCCACTCAAACGGCACAGGTCGTCGCCAGTTATCGCACGGCCCAGCGGCTGGTGGAGTGGTACGAGCAGTACATCCTCCCCAAGGCCCGCGAGACCGTGCAGCTCACGCAGCAACTCTATGCCCGCGGCGAAGTGACCTTCCTGAGTCTGCTCCAGGCGCAGCGGATCCTCACCGAGACGGAACTGGCCTTCGTCGAGGCGCAGGCTGATCGCTGGAACAGCGCCGTCACGATCGCGAGCCTGCTGCAGCTCGAGAGCTTTCCGCCGCCGCCCGATTCACCGGCCGCAGTGCCACCCCCCCCAGGCGGCCCGGAAAACCTGCCTCCGCGCGACCCGAACCAGCCGCCGCCCTTCGCCCCGCCGCTGCCGGAAGGCGTGAACCGTCCCGCACCGGTGCCACTGCCCTCCCCGTAGAATCAATCGTCAAGATGTCGGCTGTACCGCCGCATTTCGGCACATGAGGCGGGACAGCGGTAGCATAACGCCCGGTGCAGTCACGAAGTGCCGGCCCTCTTTTCCCAGAGCCACATGGCGTCAACGACCCAGCATGCTGCCGCGCCCCCCGTCACAGGCCAGGCCACCGGCCCCGGACGCGGCAGGTTCTTCTGGCTGGCGTCCCTGCGGCGCGGGCTCACGGGCATCATCTTCCTGTCGATTGGCGGGCTCGCCTGGTGGTGGCTGACCACCCATCACTTCACCCAGACCGACCACGGGGAGGATGCCGCAGGCGCGTCATCGGCGGCCGACGCCTCCTCCCCGATCGTGAAACTTCCGGCCACGACGGCTGCCAGCGGTGAAATCGAGATCGTTCCCGTCGAGCGTCGCCCGCTGCGGGAGCACCTCACCGTTCCCGGCCGCCTCGACTACGACGCCCGCAGCCGGCTGGATTACGACTCGCCGGTGGGGGGAATCGTGTCGCGGATGTTTGTCGTGGTCCGGCAGCGGGTCGCCAAGGGTGACTCGCTCGCCGAGGTGTCGAGCCCCGAGGTCGGCATCGCCCGTGACGACGTTCAGAGGCGAAAGGCGGATCGCGAGATCGCGAAGAATGCGGCCGACTGGGCGGCAACGATCGCCGACAACGTGCAGGCGCTTCTCGCCACGCTCGACAACCATCCGCCGCTCGAGGCTGTCGAGCAGCAGTTCGCGGGACGGCGGCTCGGCGCCTATCGCGAGAAGATCCTCGGCGCCTACTCCCGGCTGCTCTACGTGGAAAAGGTGAACGAGGGCACCCGGCAGCTCAGCGAAGGGGGCGTGCTCTCCGGCCGCATCATCGAGGAACGCACCAGCAACCTCGAAGTCGCGCGGTCGAGTTTCGCCGCCGCCTGCGAGGAAACCCAGTTCGACATCGTGCAGCAGCGGGACGGGGCCAAGGCGGCCCTCGAGCAGGCTGAACGCCTCGTGCAGGTGTCGAAGGAGAACCTCCGGAACCTCGTCGGCGGCAGACTCGACGCAGATACGGCAGACGCGGCCGCGACGCCCTCCACCGAGGATGGATCGGACGGCACCAGTCTCAGCGCCATCGCGCTGCGCACCCCGTTCGCCGGCATCGTCGAGGAGGTGTTCGTCAGCCGCGGGCAGCGGGTGCAGGCGGGCGACAAGATGTTCGTCGTCGCCGACACGGCCACGCTCTGGGTTCGCGCCCAGATCCACGAGAAGCAGTGGACGACCGTCGAGATCACCGAGGGGCAGGAGGTTCGCGTCGTCGTGCCGGGCGCGGCCGAGCACCGCACGGTCGCGACGATCAGTCACGTCGGGGCGACGGTCGATGCCGACTCCCGCAGCGTGGCCATGGTCGCGGCGCTGCGGAACGACGACGCCCACTACAAGCCGGGTATGTTCGTCTGGGTGGAGTTGCCGCAGGGCGAGGTTCGCGACGGGCTCGCCGTGCCGGCCGCCGCCGTGATGCGGCACGAGGGCAGGGCCTTCGTGTTCACTCCGGCCGACACCGAGGGATTTCGGCGGATCGACATCGAGACGGGCATCGAAGCCGACGACTTCGTCGAGGTGAAACGCGGGCTCGAGCCCGGGCAGAAGATCGTGGCCAAGGGCGCCTTCCTCCTCAAGAGCGAACTGCTTCTCGAGGATGAAGGCTGAACGAGCGGATCGAAGTCTCATTCGTGGTGGGAGAGCGTGCGTGCTGTCTGGCCTCATCGACTGGTCGCTCTCGAACCGGGCGCTCGTGATCGCGCTGTTCGTGTTGATGGGCCTCGGCGGCCTCTATGCCGCCACGCAGATTCCCGTCGATGCGGTGCCTGACCTCGTCAATATCCAGGTGCAGGTCGTCACCGAGGCCGGCACGCTGCCGCCACTCGAGGTCGAGCGGCTGATCACGTATCCCGTGGAGCTCGCGATGAGCGGGCTCCCCGACGTCGAGGAACTGCGGAGCGTCTCGCGGCTCGGCATCTCGTCGGTGACGATCGTTTTTCGCGAAGGCACCGACATCCTCCGGGCGCGACAACTCGTGGCCGAACGGCTGCCGGCGGCCCGGGGCGGCATCTCCCTGCCGGAAGCCGATCCCCAGCTCGGCTCCCTGAGCACCGCCCTCGGCGAGATCCTCCAGTTTCAGGTCAAGGGGCCACAGCGGAGCCTGATGGATCTCCGCAGCATCCTCGAATGGGACATCGCCCCGGTGATGCGAACCGTGCCGGGCGTCACCGACATCAACAGCCACGGCGGCTTCGCCAAGAGCTACCAGGTGTTGGTCGATCCCGACCAGATGTCGTCGCACGGCATCTCGCTCGGCGAGGTCCTGGCCGCCCTCGACCGCAACAACACCAGCACGGGCGGCGGCTACTTCGTCAAAAACGGCGAGCAGCGATTCATTCGAGGGGAGTCGCTCCTGCG
This sequence comes from Planctomicrobium piriforme, assembly GCA_945869735.1. GTDB lineage: Bacteria > Planctomycetota > Planctomycetia > Pirellulales > UBA1268 > QWPN01. The sequence goes on along the minus strand of CAMBPQ010000044.1, from coordinate 7,875 downwards.
TGGCATCAACGACATCGAGCGGGTGATCGTTCGCAGTCCGGCGGGCGGCGTGCCGATCCTGATCCGCGACATCGGCACGGTGCAGATCGGCCCCCTCACCCGCCAGGGGGCGGCGACCCGTGGCGGCGACGGCGAGATCGTCACCGGCATGGTGATGATGGTTCGGGGCGAGAATAGCCGGCGGGTGGTCACCGCCGCCAAGGAGAAGCTCGAGGAAGTCCGTCGCACGCTGCCGCCTGGCGTCGATCTCGAGATCCTCTACGACCGCTCGGATCTGATCGCGCGAACGCTCGACACCGTGCTCCACAACCTCGCCGAGGGCGGGCTGTTCGTGGTCGGCGTGCTGCTCGTGCTGCTCGGCAACGTGCGTGCCGGGCTGATCGTGTCACTGGCGATCCCCCTGTCGATGCTCTTCGCCGCCAACCTGATGTGGGCTGTTGGCATCCCGGCGAGCCTCATGAGCCTGGGCGCCATCGACTTCGGCCTCGTCGTCGACAGTTCCGTGATCATGGTGGAAAACTGCGTCCGTCGGCTGGGCCTCGCACCGCCGACGGCTTCTAAAATCGACGTCGTCCGCGACGCGGCGATCGAGGTCCGGGGGCCGACGATGTTCGGTGAGTTGATCATCGCGATCGTCTACCTGCCGATCCTGTTCCTGGAGGGCACCGAAGGCAAGCTCTTTCGGCCGATGGCGCTGACCGTGCTGTTCGCGCTCCTGGGGTCGCTGGTGATCTCGCTGACGCTGATGCCGGTGCTGGCCGCGACCGTGCTCTCCCGCGAGGAGGAGCACGAGCCTCTGATCATGCGGCTCTTTCACAGGCTCTACCAGCCGCTCGCCCGGCTTGCGGTGTATCACCCGGTGGTTGTCTCGCTGGTCGCGGCGGGGCTCGTGGCCGCAAGTGTCCCGGTCGCGCTCAGGCTGGGCGCGGAGTTCATGCCGCGGCTCGACGAGGGTGATCTGCTCGTGGAGGTCAATCGGCTGCCGAGCGCCACGCTCGAGGACTCGATCCCGCTGACCACCCGGATCGAGCAGGTGCTCGAAGCGTTCCCCGAGGTGCGGACGGTGTTCTGCAAGACGGGGCGGCCCGAAATCGCCAACGACATCATGGGCGTGCAACAGACCGACGTCTGGGTGATGCTCCGTCCCCGCCCCACGTGGCCGGCGGGCGTCACGCGGGATGATCTCGTGACCCGGATGTCGGAGGCGCTGTCAGCGGCCGTCCCCGGGGCTAACTTCGGCTTTAGCCAGCCGATCGAGATGCGGGTGGACGAGCTCGTGGCTGGCGTGAAGGCAGATGTTGCCGTCCTCGTCTACGGCGACAACCTCGACACGCTCGGAGATCTGGGCAAGCGCATTGAGAGCGTGCTCCGCGGCATTCCGGGCGCCGCCGACGTGCGGGCTGACTGGCAGGCCAACGTGCCGACCCTGCGGATCAACGCCCGCCAGGATCAGCTCGCACGCCACGACATCGACGGGATCGACGTCATGCAGACGGTGTCGGCCATGGGCGGCATCCAGACCGGAGTGATCTACGAGGGACGGCCGTGGTTTCCGCTGATGGTGAAGTTCCCGCAGGCCTGGCGGGAGGACGAGGAACTCCTGCCGCAGATTCCGGTCGCAGCCGCTGGAGGCCGCCCGGTGCCGCTCGGCGAGCTGGCCGACATTCGCATCGAGGAGAGCCCTCCTTCCATCGAGCACGAGAACTCGCGGAGGCGGACGTTCGTGTCCGCGAATGTCCGCGGCCGTGACGTGGCAAGTTTCGTGGCCGAGGCCCAGAGACGGATCGCCGAACAAGTGACGCTGCCGACGGGATACACGCTCGACTGGGGTGGCGACTTCGAGAATCTCGTCAGCGCGAGCCGGCGGCTGCTGCTGATCACGCCGGTCGTGCTCGGGTTGATCGCGATGCTGCTCTACACGAGCTTCAAATCGCTGCGGCTCGCGTCGCTGATCTTTTTCGCCGTCCCGGTGGCGGCGTCGGGGGGTGTCGCGGCGCTCGCGCTGCGTGGCATGCCGTTCTCGATCGCCGCGGGCGTGGGGTTCGTAGCCCTGTTCGGCGTGGCCGTGCTCAACGGCCTCGTCTGGGTCGCGGGCGCCGAGCATGCCCGCGAAGGCGGGCTCGCGCCGCGCGAGGCGGCGCTGGTCACCGCCGAGATCCGCATCCGCCCCGTCCTGATGACTGCCCTCGTCGCCAGCCTCGGCTTCCTGCCGATGGCGATGGCGAAGAGCGCCGGTGCCGAGATCCAGCGACCGCTTGCCACCGTCGTGATCGGCGGCATCATCACCAGCACGCTGCTCACCGCGTTCGTGATCCCGGCGATCTACCCGTGGTTCGCGCCGCGGACGGTCCTCCCTCTGGCTCGAACGCGAGCCGTGACGTAGAATCGTTGACGAGGCGGTCTCCTTCGTTGGTTCGTTTCATGATTCGCTCGCTGCGGAATCTGTTGGTCGCCCTGGCGACCCTCGCGACCATTCTGGTGGGCGTTCGTTCGTCCTTCGCCGATCCCCGCTCGGCCGACTTCGGCTTCTCGACGACCGATGACCGGGCGCATGACGGCAGCCGGGAGGATGATTCTGGCACCCGAACGGAGCAGGTCGAGGAAGACGATAGCGAGGAACAGGACGGCCGCGAGCTCCATCTCTTCGCCACATCGGCGCTCTCCTGCTCGCTGGATGCCCGCGTTGCCGGCGTGACCCGTCCGGCGTCTCACGCGGCGCCGCAGACCCGCGGTCTCTCCGCTCTTGGCCGTGGCCCGCCGTCGGCGTTTTGACGCCAGGCACGGCTGACTCTGCTCGGCCGTGGCACCGCTGCGCCAGTCGACTTCGGCCGCAGCGGCCCTCCAGCCGCGTTCCTTTCGCCCCGACCTCCCTCAGCCCCCATGCACCAGCCACACACCGACCTCGAGCGCATGATCGCCGCCGCCGCGAGATTCCTGCCGCCACAGGGGCCGATCGACGCATTCGTTGCACAAAATCCCCTGCAGGGCTTCGAGCATCTGCCGTTCGAGGAAGCCGTCGTCCGCGCGGCGCGGCTCTACAGCGCCCAGCCCTTCCTGCCCGAGAGTGTCTATCGCGAGGAACTCGCCAAGAGCCGGATCCGTGCCATCGATCTGGAGGCGGTGCTCGCCGACGATCTTGGCGACCGCGACCGCGCTCCGCTCGCCGGTGGGCAGACGACGTTGGGTCGGCTGCACCTGCAACTCCTGCTCCACGGCGTCCGACTGGAGAGCGATGCAGCGGTCCGCTGGACCCTCACCGAGAGCCGCTCTATCGAAGTGCTTCGCGACGACCTCGAGCCGCAGGCCCGGTCCCGACTCCTTGCCTCGGTCGGCCGTGATTCCGATGACGCATCTGCAGGATCGTGTGCACCAACCGCGATCGAGGGCCGCGTCGCCAGTGAGCTCTGGCACGCCTGCGTCGAGATGACCGCCTTATCGCGATCAGCGGTTGTCTCCGTCCAGCCCCCGCTTCGGCACCGCGACCTACTCCTCGCGAGTGTGTCCACGCTCGACACCGACGCGCTGGTCCACCCGCTGCTGATTCGCATGGTCGCCGCGTTTCTCGATCAGGGCGTGGCGGCATGGCCGATGCCCGACCGGGATCAGGGACTCCTCGCAGCCGTGGCCGGCGTGTACTCGGGACGACTCGGTCCCGTGCAACCCTGGAGCCGCCCGCTCTCCGGCCGGCTGCGACACATCCGCGAGGCATTCGATCGCGGCAACGACGGAAAGACGATCGCTCTCGACGTGATCGCCAGCGAACTCCGTCAGCTCGGCGTGCCCGAGTCGGCATGGCAGGATTTCATCGCCGAGTCGCTCGTCGCACTCAAGGGCTGGGCAGGCATGGTGCGGCAGTTGGAGGAGCGGCCCGATCGGGCTCCCGTCGAGGCGGTACCTGCGCGGGTCGTCGATTTCCTGGCATTGCGTCTGTTGCTCGACAGGACGGCCACCGAGTGGGCTGCCGGCCAACTTGGACATGTCCTCGCCATCGACGACAAGCTCACCGACGACGCCACGCTCGCAGCGATGTGGACCGAACTCCGCGACCGGTATCCGCCCAGACGCGGGCCGGGCAGCCTGGCGCGGGCCTTTCTGCTCCATCAGGTGTCGCAACTGCTGGGCCTCGCGGCCGATGACATTCGCACGCTCAACGACAACGAGATCCTCGCACTGGAGCATGCCGTCGCCGCGTTTGACTCGATCGCCCAACGACGGCTGTTTCACCTGGCATATGAGCGGCGGTTCCGGGTCGAGATGCTCGACGCACTGGCCTCCCAGTGGTCCGCCGCGCCGGCGACTGCCGCCGGCCGACCTCGCGCACAGGCCGTGTTCTGCATCGACGATCGCTGCGAGTCGATCCGCCGGGCCCTCGAGGAACTCGCGTCCGACGTCGAGACCTTCGGTACCGCGGGATTCTTCGCGGTGCCGATGTACTTTCGCGGCATCAACGACTGGCACGCCGTCCCCCTCTGCCCAATCGTGATGCGGCCGGGTCATACCGTGACCGAACTGCCTGAAGACCGTGCCGCGGCCGACCATCGCTTTCGGCAGTCGGTACGCCGCTCCCTGGGACGGCTTCGCGGCGGGATGTCCGAGGGCAGCCGCTCGCTGCTTCGCGGCGGACTCCTCACGTCGGTCGGCGGGGCGCTCGCGGCGGTGCCTCTGGTCGCGCAGGTCGTGTTTCCGAGGCTCACGTCGCGGGTCGCCAGCAGCGCCGCCGACTTCGCCAGACGACGAATCCCAACGCGGCTCGACCTGAAGCGCGACAATGACGCCAGACTCCCCGATGGGACGCGACAGGGCTTCGATCTTGACGAAATGGCCGCCATCGTTCGGCGGTTGCTGGAGGACATCGGATTGACGGCCGGATTCTCGCGGCTCGTCGCGATCATCGGCCACGGCTCGACGAGCCTCAACAACCCACACGAGAGTGCCTACGACTGCGGCGCCTGCGGTGGCGGCCGCGGCGGCCCCAACGCCCGCGCCTTCGCGACGATGGCCAACGATCCGGCCGTGCGGGCGCGGCTGGCGACTGCCGGCCTCACGATTCCGGACGACGTAGTGTTTGTCGGCGGGATGCAGGACACCTGCACGAGCGGCATCGCATGGTTCGACACCGACCGCATCCCCGTCCACCACCACGCCGACTTCGAGTCGTTCCGCCGCCTGTGTGCCGAGGCTGGCGGGCTCGACGCGCAGGAACGGTGCCGGAGGTTCGATTCGGTGCCGTTCGACGTCCCGGTCGCCGAGGCCGTCCGCTGCGTCGAGGTGAGGTCGGCCGACCTCGCGCAGGTACGGCCGGAATACGGCCACGCCAGCAACGCCGCCTGCATCGTGGGCCGTAGACGGCTGACACGCGGCCTGTTTCTCGACCGCAGGTCGTTCCTGGTTTCCTACGATCCCGACCACGACCCTGACGGGGGCATCCTCGAGCGGACGCTCGCCGCCGTCGGGCCCGTGTGCGGCGGTATCAACCTCGCCTATCTCTTCTCGCGGGTCGACCCGCTCGGCTACGGCGCCGGTACGAAACTCCCGCACAACATCACGGCCCTGATCGGCGTGATGGACGGGCACGCAAGCGATCTCCGCACCGGGCTGCCCTTTCAAGGCGTCGACATTCACGAGCCTCTTCGCCTGCTGATGGTCGTCGAAGCCGCACCCGAGCGGATCCGCGACGTGCTTGAACGGCTGCCCGCCGTGAAAAACATGGTCACGAAACGTTGGATCCAGCTCGTCGCGTGGCATCCCGACACCGGCGGCCTCGCCATGCAGGAGACCGACGCCGGAGAGATCGCCTTCGTCCCGTACAAGCCGGAGTCGCAATCGATCCCCGTCGTGCCGTCGTCGGCGACCTGGTATCGGGGCCACCGCGGCAACGTGCCGCCGGCGCGGGTTGACGCAGGATATCCCACCGCGCCCCGTGACAGGGCCACGAGCTCATGACCATTACCGTCTTCCCCACCGATCCCGTCTCCGTGCTCGTCGTCTGGCAACTCGTGGCGCCTGTCGCGGCCCTCGCCGGCATCGGCCTGCCGGCGCTGCTGGGGCGTCCGCTTTCGGAACGGGCCACCACGCGGCTGGTCGGCACGGCCTTCACGACCGGGTTTATCGCGGCCCTCGTCACGCTCGCCGCGATCGCCAGTCAAGACTTTGCCGCCCACGTCGTCCACCTCGGCCGGCTGTTCGCCGTCGGCCACCACGCCGCCACGATCGAACTGGTGGCCGACGGCCTGTCGGTGCCCTACGTCTGCTTCTCGACCGGCTTGTGCGCCCTCGTCAACGCGTTTGCCGGAAAATACCTCCATCGCGAGCCGGGCTTCACCCGCTTCTTCATCCTGCTCGCCCTGTTCGGCACCGGGATGAACCTGATGGTGCTGGCCGGCAGCATCGACGTCTTGTTCGCGGGCTGGGAGTTCCTCGGCATCTCGTCGGCCCTGCTGATCGGGTTTTTCCACGAGCGACGAAACGCCGTCGATGCGGCCTTGCGGGCCTTCACGACGTACCGGATCTGCGACGTAGGGCTGTTCGCCGCGAGTGTCGTCATTCATCAGGCGACCGGCTCCGGCGACTTCGAGCGGTTGTTCACGGGCACGTGGCCCCATGCCACATGCCTGGTGCCGGTATCGACGGCGTTGTTCATCTCGGTCCTCCTCGTGTTCGCGGCGCTTGGCAAGAGTGCCCAGGTGCCTTTCTCCAGCTGGCTGCCCCGGGCGATGGAAGGCCCCACGCCCTCGAGCGCGATTTTCTACGGGGCCCTCTCGATCCACGCCGGGGCCTATGTCCTGCTCCGCTGCGAATCCGTGCTCGACGCCGCGCCCGCCGCGGGCTGGCTGCTCATCGCCATCGGCGCGGGCACCGCCCTGCACGCCGCGATCGTCGGCAGCGTGCAGACCGACCTCAAAAGCATGCTCGCCTACGCCTCGATGACCCAGGCAGGCCTGATCCTCGCGGAGATCGGGCTCGGCTGGCGGGTGGTGCCGCTCGTCCACGTCATCAGTCACGCGATCCTCCGCAGCTTGCAGATTCTCCGGTCGCCATCCGCGATGCACGACCGCCACGAACTCGCCGCCGCGCTTGGCGGCCACCCCGGCCCGTCAGAGTGGTCGCTCCTCCGGCTGCTACCGAGGGGCGTGGCCCGCGGCCTCTATCACGTCGCGCTCGAACGTGGATTCGACGAGTCGTTCGTCTCCGCGCTGTTTGTCCGGCCGCTGCTCGCGACGCTCACGTCGGCCGATGCCCTCGAACGCCGCTGGGTGGCCTTCCTCGGGGGTAGCTCGGCCGATACCAGATCGCGTCGCTCGTCGAACGGAAGCATCCAGTGAGCGACATGGAAACGCTCTCGCTCGTCGCCGTCGTCGTATGCGCCACCGCGCCACTCGCCGGCGCTGCCGCGATGCGATTCGCGGAGCGGCGGTTCGACCCGCGCCTGATCGCGGCGACCGCGGTCGGAATCTCACTCGTGGCGGCGATCGTGGCCGCGGCCTGCTGGCATAACGGCGGCGGCCGGCCCGCGACCTTCGGCCACCGACTCGCCGGGGGCGACGTCTTGCTCGTCGATGGCCTCACAGCGCTCCTGCTCCCATACGTCGCCCTCGTCGATATGGCGATCGTGCTCATCGCCCCGCGGCGGGCGTTCGCTTCGCCCGGCGTGCGGCGGCTCCTTGTGGGTGCGGCGATCACGTTCGCGACACTGTCCACATCCCACCCCGTCGTCCTCGTCGCGCTCTGGGCCGTCTCGATCACCACCACGTGGATGACGCTCCGGAGCACGGTGGGCGGCCGGGGCCCTGCCCGCGTCTACGGACTGGCGATGACGGCGGCACTCGCCTGCATGGTGGCTGGAACAGCTCTGCTCGTGGCCGACCCGCCCTGGCT
>CAMBPQ010000043.1 GCA_945869735.1 Planctomicrobium piriforme | reverse complement strand
CCTCGGGCAGGTCTCAATGACGGCCCGCGACCTCCTCGATCGGTTGCACGTCGGATTCAAGCGCGTCCAAGCCCCGTGAGGATGGATCGCCAGCCCTGTCTTACGTGGCCCGCATGGCGAGCAGCGCGAGCCGGGTCACATCGACGACGCCGTCATCCCGCGCGATCCAGAGCCGCAGCCCATCCGCCGGCTCCACCCGCTGACCGCCGGTGAACGAGCCAAAGGCCGGCAGCACGAGCAGCGACTCTTCGGCTACGAAGCAACGCTCGGCGATGCGGTCGCCGCCGGGCACGCGGATCGCGATCGTGGGATGGAGATGGCCGCTGATCGTGAAGCATGTGCGGTCGGGCTCCGACAGACCGGTGGACGGCTCGTGGACAAAGTGAAAGGGGGGCTCGTGGAGCGTTTTCACGCTCGATTCGATGCCGAGCGATGACGGAATCCTGCTGACGGCGCGGTCGTGGTTGCCGACGACGAGGATCACCTCTGTGGCCTTGAACCGCGTTCGTGTGGCGGCGAACTCGGCGAACACGGTCTCCGTGCAGCCACTCTTGGCGTGAAAAAGGTCGCCGAGGATCACGAGCCGCCGCGCTGACGTGTCGTGCACCAGCCGTTCGAGCCGGGCGAGGTCGCTTTGGGCCGAGCCCTCGGGCACGGGGATGCCGGCGCTACGAAACGTGGCCGCCTTACCGAGATGCAGGTCAGCCACGAGCAGCGTGGCCGTCGCGGGCAGCAATGCCGCCCGCCCCGGAAGCAGGAGGATGTCGGCGTCGACGTTTTGTGAGGTTGAATCAGTGGGACGAATTCGCAAGGCAGCATTCCTTCGGACCGCATTCTCGCAGAAACGTTGCGGAAGTGAGGAGACGGGTGGCGGTGCCCAAGAAGCCCGAAGCGCGAGCGATGGGAATGCGGGTGGCGGGCGTGTAGGTGGTGCGAAGCGGAGAGAGTCGGTAGGCGACGGTCACGCTCGGCCGCTGACCGTCGCGGCCTGCTCCAACTCGCGGGCCATGTCGGTGATCCGCGTCAGCCAATCCTTCGTCGTCAATCGCGACTGCACGAACTCCGCCCAGATCGGAAACGCGAGCGGAGAGATGCGGGGCGTCTCCACGATCCGGATCTCCTTCGCGGCGAGCGCCTCGAGCGCGTCACGCAGCCGGCAAAACTCGAACTGCTGCTCCAGCACCTCGCGGCGGGCCTGGGCAAGGAGCATGTTGCCGGCGTCGTGCTCGGCGAGCACGTCGAAGATGAGCCCAGCCGAGGCCTGCGTCTGGCGGTCACTCTTCTGCGCCCCAGACACGAGCCCCGCTACCCGGGCGATCTCGCGGAAGTGGCGGCGGGCCATCTCTGTCGAGTTCAGGCAGGCGAGCAGGTCTTCCAACAGATCAGCCGGCGAGAGCAGCCGCCGCCAGGTGCGCTCGTCGGCGATGATCGCGTCGCGACCCGAGAGTTCGAAGCCCCAGTCGTTACACGCCAGCGTGAGCGTGGCAGGCTTCGAGCGGGCGATCCGCCAAGCGATGAGCGACGCGAGCCCCTCGTGCACGAGCCGACCCTCGAACGGAAACACAAACAGGTGGTGGCCATCGCGACCCTCCCAGCGTTCGACGAGGAGCGTGTTGCGGTTGGGGAGACGGCTCCAGCGCGACTGAATCTCGAGCAGCGGGAGGACGGCGGCCACCTCGCGCGGGATCGTACGGCCAGCCCCCGGCTGCGTGGCGTTGCCCACGAGGTCGAGCACGGCCGAGGAAAGCAGCGTGGAGAGGGGCATCCGGCCGCCATTCCAGCGGGGCACCTGCAGCGCGGCCGTCGTGCGGCTGCGCTTGACCCACGCGGTAAGTCCGTCGAACCGGAAGAGCACGAGCGGCCGGCCCGCGAACAGAAACCGGTCGCCCTCGTTGAGCCGGGAGACGAACGACTCCTCGACCGTGCCCAGCCGGCCGCCGCGGAGCCACTTCACCTCCACCGTCGCGTCGCCGGCGATCGTGCCGATGCCCATGCGGTGCCGGCGGGCGATCGCCGGGCTGGCGATGTACCAGCGACCGAAGCGCTCCACGATCTTCGCGTAGTTGGGATACGCGGCCAGCGCCGGGCCGCCACGGGCAGCGAAGTCGAGCGCCCAGTGCCACGAGGCGTCGTCGAGGTCGGCGAAGGCCCGCGTGCGGCGAACTTCGGCGAGCAGGTCGTCCGCACGGAAGCCGCCGCTGCAGGCGACCGTGACGATGTGCTGGGCCAGACAGTCGAGGGCGTTTACGAGCGGACGGCGGGCCTCGACCACGCCTGCGGCCACGCTGCCGCGGGCGGCGGCGCACTCGATCAGTTCGAGCGCGTGCGTCGGCACGCAGATGAGTCGGCCCACGGCACCCGGCGCGTGGCCGCTGCGGCCGGCCCGCTGGAGGAGCCGCGCGATGCCCTTGGGGCTGCCGATCTGTAGCACCTGCTCGATGGGGCCAAAGTCGACGCCGAGATCGAGGCTCGACGTGGCGACGACGCACTTCATCTTGCCGCGACGAAGCCCCTCCTCGGCCTTCGTCCGCAACTCGCGGTCGACGGAGCCGTGGTGGAGGGCGATCGTCTTCTTCCACTCGGGCCGCGCTGCGCCGATCGCGTCGTACCACCGCTCGGCCTGCGAACGAGTGTTGGTAAACACGAGCGTCGTCGAGGCGCGATCGATCGCCGCCACCACCTGCGGCAAGAGCCGCATACCCATGTGCCCCGCCCACGGAAACCGCTCCATCGGCTCGGGGATCAGGGTTTCGATCTCGAGCCGGCGCGGGATGAGAGCCGATACGAGCCGGGCGTCGGCCGCGCGAGTGGGCCCCACGAGGGCCGCCACGGCGTCGTCGAGATTGGCGAGCGTGGCTGAAAGGCCCCATGTCACGAGACTCGGACGGAGCGACCGCAGCCGCTCGAGGGCGAGTTCGGTCTGCACGCCCCGCTTCGTGGAGAGGAGTTCGTGCCACTCGTCCACGATCACGGTGTCGAGCGACCCGAAGATCTCGTGGGAGTCGTCGAGCGAGAGCAGGATCGAGAGCGACTCGGGAGTGGTGACGAGGGCCGTGGGCCAGTTGGCCCGCAGTCGACGGCGGTCGGCGACGGAGGTGTCGCCGGTGCGGACGCCGATCGACCAGCCGCGGACGACCGGATTCGGCTTCGCGAGTGGCTCTTCGAGCGCACGCACGGTATCGGCGGCAAGCGCCTTGAGCGGTGTGACCCAGACGACGCGGAGACCGGCGAGCGGTTTCTCATTCACGGCGTCCAAATCCGCGGACCGTGCGATCGCTCCGAGCCAGGCCGCGAGCGTCTTGCCCGTGCCGGTCGGCGCATGGAGCACGCCGCTGGCGTTGGCGGCGACTGCCCGCCACACCTGTTCCTGAAACGAAAACGGCTCCCAACCGCGGTCGGCGAACCAGCGCCGGAAGGCGTCGGTGGTGCCGGCCGGCCCCGGCATCATCGATTTTTCGGACGTCCGGGACTTCCGTTGTGTCGTGCCACGCGTCGCCACGCCGTCGCTCCGTTTTGTTTCACCGCTCGCTCCACGGATTCTAATATGGGCCCCGTGTGATTCGCCCGCAGCCCCCGTCGCGTACGCTCCGGGCTTCTTCTAGACCCATAAAACCCACCGCCCACATCGACGCCGCCTCCCGACAGGAAGCCCCAAGCGCGAGCGCGGGGAATCCGGTGCCCACCCCGATCCGCTCCGCACCACGACTACGGTCGCCGCCCGCTTTCCCATCGCTTGCGCTCCGGGCTTTTTGTGGGCAGGAATACGAACGCACCGTCAGCCGTCCGCGGCGATCATGCGCTTCAGGTCGGTGAGCGTGCCGGCGTCGGCGGGCTCCTTGTCGCGCCGCCAGCGGACGATTCGTGGGAAGCGGACGGCCACGCCGGACTTGTGGCGAGTCGAGAGCGACACGCCCTCGAAGGCGAGCTGCATCACGAGCATGGGTGTGCAGATCCGCACCGGGCCGTGCTTCTCGATCGTCGTCGCCCGCACGATCCGGTCGATCTCTACAATCTCCGCGTCGGTGAGCCCCGAGTAGGCCTTGGCCACCGTCACAAGCTTGCCGTCGTGCCAGAGGCCGAGCGTGTAGTCGCTGTGGAGCCCCGCGCGGCGGCCGTGACCCGCCTGGGCGTAGAGAATGACGGCGTCGATTTCGAGCGGCTCCACCTTCCACTTCCACCAGTCGCCCCGCGTGCGGCCTACCGCATACGGGCTTGCCTGCCGCTTGAGCATCAGCCCTTCGACACCACGGGCTCGCGACTCGCCACGCCGGAGGGCGAGATCTGTCCAGGAGTGGCCTGCAACAAGCGGCGAGAGGAAGATGCGGCCCGCGTTGGCCGGCGCGGTGCCCGAGAGCACGTCACTGAACAGCGTCGGCACGAGCGCCTCGAGCCGGCACCGCCGCTCCGCAAGCGGCCGGTCGCGGAGGTCTGTGCCGCCCTCCTCCAGGATGTCGTAGGCCACGAACAGGCATGGCACCTCGTCGAGGATTTTTTTTGTGACCTTTTTGCGGCTCGCCCTCTTCGAGAGCGCCGCGAATCCGAGCAGCCGACCACCGGCCACCGCGAGCAGTTCGCCGTCGAGCACGGTGCCGGGCGGGAGCGCGGCCCCCGCCGCGGCGATCTCGGGAAAGGCGTCGTTCACCAGTTCCTCGCCGCGGCTCCAGACGGTCGCGTCGTCGCCGCGACGCACGAGCTGGGCCCGCATGCCGTCCCACTTCCACTCCGCCTGCCATTCAGCCACGTCGCCGAGATCCTCGGCGACATACTCGACCAGCGTGCGATCGAGGCCCGACGCTAGGAAAAATGGATAGGGCCGCCGGCTGTCAGTCGTGGTGTTTTCCGGGGAGAGCAGCCTCGTGAAGGCGGGGCCGTCGGCCGGCGGGACGCCCATCATGCGGTGGGCCATCTCGGCCTGGTCCACGCCGGCGACTTCGGCGAGGGCCCGCGCCACGAGCGTTCGCGAGACGCCCACGCGGAGGCCGCCGGTGAGGAGTTTGTGCCAGACGATCCGCTCGCGCGGCGCGAGCCGCCGCCAGACGGCCGTCACGACCTCGCGTTTGCGGGCGTCGTCGGCGACGCGGAGGTCGTGGATCGTGGTCTGCATGACCTCGGCGAGTCCGACATCTTCCTGGGGGGGGGCTCCCGCGTCGGCCGGTGTCTCGGGATCAGGCAACAGCAGTGCGAGCGTCTCGGCAAGGTCGCCGACGTGGGCATAGCACTCTTCGACGAGCCACGCGGGGTGACCGGTGGCCTCGGCGGCCCACTCACGGAGTTGCGACGTGGAGATGCTTCGTAGCTGCCGCCCACCCGAGAGCACGGCGAGCGCGGCGACCGCGTCGGCGGCGGGGGCGTCTGCGAAGTAATCCCGCAGGGCGGCCACTTTCTCGCTGATGCTCGTCGTGCCGTCGAGTCGCCAATAGAGTTCGGTGAAACGGTTCATCGCCACATGCCCATCACGGAGCCTCCGTGGTGAGGTCGTCGTCGCCAGACGCATCGTGACTGGGTGGCGTGTCGGCCGTGTAGGCTTCGTCATCTTCAGCCGTCGCGGCGTCGTCGAGCGGAGCTTCGCCCGTGAATCGTGTCGGCAACACCGAGGCGTCGAGGCCGCGGGACTCGCGCAGGTAGCGGGCCAGCGAGTCGCTAAAGCCGTGGGTCGCGAGCACGCGGCGGGCGCCGGTGGCGTCGATCGCCGCGAGCAGTCCCGGAAAATCGGCGTGGTCAGACACGGCAAAACCCTTGTCAAAGCCGCGGCGCCGGCGGACGCCCCGCAGCATCATCCAACCGGAAGCCATCGCCACGCTCGATTCACCGAAGAGATTGAGCCACGAACTGCCGAGCACGCTCGGCGGCGCGATCACGAGCGCCCGGCCGTCGCCCACGCGTCGAGCCCGCGGTGGCACACGGTCGATCGGGGGCAGCCGCACGCCGCTGGCTCGGTAGGCCTCGACGAGCTTCATCACCGCGCCGTGGGCCACGATCGGCCCAATCGACGGGTCGACCATCGCCGTGAGTCGCTGCGCCTTGCCCAGCGCGTAGGCCAGCAGCACGCTCGTGCGGCCGGCGTCACGGTTGGCCCGCCACCAGGCGTTGATCTCGGCGGCTATGTGGTCCGGGCTCTGCCAGCGGTAGACGGGCAGGCCAAACGTCGACTCTGTCACGAACACGTCGCAGGGCACGTGCTCGAAGGCCGCACAGGTCGGGTCATGGTGGAGTTTGTAGTCACCGGTCACCACCCACGTGGTACCACCGTGCTCGACCCGCACCTGAGCCGAGCCGAGCAGGTGCCCGGCGGGATGGAGCGAGACCTTCACGCCGTTGATTGACACGCTCTCACCGCGGCGGAGCGTGTCGATCGGTGAACCGCCACCGATCCGCGAGCGAAGCACGAGCTTTCCCTCGGTGGCACAGAGGTAGCGGTCGCAGCCGGCACGAGCGTGATCGGCGTGGGCATGCGTGATCACCGCCCGTGGCACCCGCCGCCACGGATCGATGTAGAAGTCACCCTGCTCGCAATAGAGGCCCGACTCGGTGACGACCAGCAGATCCCGCACGGCACACCTCTGAAAGCCCGGTGCCGCGAGGCGAGGGGCAGGCGTCGAGCCCACGGCCGAAAGCCATGGTGCTGCAGCGGTTCAGAATACCGCTGATGGGAGGCGACGCGCGGGCGAATGTGTCTATGAACGACTACCGATACGCCTGATTGCCGACGGCGGGGAACCTGTAGCCGCCGAAACCAAGCGGGGCGTAGGTGGGCCAGTCGCCCGGAACGACCCCCGGGGGAGTGCCATACATCTTCCACGTGGGCGTCCGCGGGTTCGTCGGCGGCACGAAGTATTTCGGCCGTGTGCCGTGGCCGGTCACGTAAGGGGATGCGCCGGGGGCGTAGGGGGCTTGGTTTTGGGGCGTGCCGAGCGATTCTGCGGAGCGGGGCCCGCTGAACCAGCGGCGGCCGGCAGCCTCGGCACGGTCCGCGGTCGCGACCGCGACCGCGACGAGCAGGGCGAGGACGGCGGCGGTCATGGGGAGCGAGAGGCAACGCATGGGCAGCATCCGGGGCGAGCAACGTTCAGTAAAAAGTTCATCGGCAGTCGGGCACCCTCGCCATCGCCAGACCCATCGCCGGGGCGATTGGCGCGGGTCGCGACGATCGTAGCGAGTCCCGCGCTCGCGCTCCGGGCTTGTTGGGCACCCCCTCAGCGCACCGCCTCCGACAGGAAGCCCCAAGCGCTAGCGCGGGGAATGCGGTTGGCATCGATTTGATGCCGTAGTGGTTCACCGGCGGAGACATGCTCGCCGCCGGGGGATTTTGCTACAGGATGCTCGGATGGCCGACTGGGGAATATCTCGTGAGTCGCAAAGATTCCCCGGCGTCTGCGCGTGCCCCCGACCGGTTCCTCACGATCAACCCACATTCCCATCGCTCGACGCCGATGGCGCGATCGACTGGGATCTGTGGTGCATCGACGGTTCGTCGATGCAGGCAAGTCGTGCCGCCGCTGGGGCTTCCAAAAAAGCTGCCGCCGTCACCCGAACGAGCCGAAAGACCACGCTTTGGGCCGCTCGCGAGGCGGTTTCGGCAGCAAGTTCCACGTGGTTCCTGACGGTCGAAGTGACGGCCGGTCAGGTACACACCGGCGATTTACAGAAGCTCTGTTGCACTACCCGGATTGGCACGAGGTTCGAGAAACTCGCCATCAACTTCCTCGCGATGATGAAGCTCGCAATGATCCAAAGATGTCTCAGAATCGCGTTTTCAGACAGCGCCTAGGATGCGTCGACGGCCCCGGCCCAACGAAGATCCATCTTCATGCCGTAGACCTTTTCAAAGAGGTCGGTCCGCCGCTCAGCGCCCCAGATGTCGACCTGCGGTTCCTGGTCGGCCACGACGTCGAGCACGACACGGCCGTCGTCGACCCGAGCGAACACGTCGCGGACCTGCTGCGACCGGCTGCGGTCGAGACCGCCGGCCACCCGCAGGATTGCCGCCATCCGCTGCACGCGACGCTGATCGTCGGACGAGAGCCGCGAGATGTTCTCGTGCTTTCGCTTGGGATGGGCGCCACGGTGATACCGCGCCACGTTGGCGATCATTTCGATGTCGTGCGACCGCAATCCCGGCAGGCGGCTGTTGCGGATCAGGTGATAGCTGTGCTTGTGGTGCTGGTCGTAGTTGATGACGTAGCCGACGTCTTGGAGCCGCGCGGCACATTCCAGCAGCAGTTTGTCGCCGGGCGGGAGTTCCAGTGGCACCGCGAGCTGCTCGAAGATCCTGCCTGCGAGCGCGGCCACCTTGCGGCCGTGCTCGACCTCGCCGGAGCAGGCGGCCGCGAGCCGTTCGATAGCGGCCTCGCGGTGCGCGTCGTCGTCGCCCTCACCGCCGACCGCCTGCTCGTCGATCATCTCGCGGAGTAGTCCGTCGCGGACGCCGCGGGTGTGGATTGCGAGCATGTTGACGCGGAACCGTCGCATGAGCGCGTCGACGATCGTCAGGCCGGCGATGATGATGTCGGCCCGGTCGGGCGTCATGCCAGGCATGCTGCGCCGCGCTCGCAAGGGACTCTTCCGCATTCGATCGAGCAGGTGGTGGACCTCGGCTTGGGAGATCGTGTAGCCCGCCACCGGCGTGTCGAACTCCCGCTTGGCGGCCATCATGAGTTCGGCGAGCGTCGTGAATGTGCCACCGCAGCCGACGAGCAGGTGTGGCGCGAACAGCGGCCGCGTCGTCCGCTTCTTGAGGACGCCGTTGATCTCTTCGTCGAGACGTTCCAGTCCGCGGATGGCATCGGCCCCGTCACAACACTCGCCGAGGCCGAACTGCTCGGTGAGGCGGACAGCGCCCAGCGGCGTCGAGAAGATCGACTCGATGAGGTTGCCCGTGGCAAACACGATTTCCGTGCTGCCGCCGCCGATATCGGCCACGATGGTGTTGCGGCCGGAGAGATCGAAGGCGTGTTGCACACTGGAGAAGGCGAGGCGGGCCTCGCGCTCACCCGAGATCACCTCGACCTCGAGTCCGACCTCTTCGCGGACGCGGCGGCAGAACTCCGGGCCGTTGCGCGACTCGCGGACGGCACAGGTCGCGATCGTCCGCAGGCGGGTCACCTGAAAACCGGTCGCAATCTCCTTGAAGGTGCGGAGCGCTGCGACCGTGCGGTCCATCGATTCGTCGTCGAGCCGACCCTGCGACGAGACGCTGCGGCCCAGCCGCGTGGGCTCCCGCTCCTCGTCAAGAATTCGGTAGTTGCCGCCGCGCAGGGCCTCGGCCACGAGCAGGCGGACTGAGTTGGAGCCGATGTCGATCGCCGCGAGCCGACACGCCAGGTCGGCCGACAGATAAATCTGCCTGTCTTCGCCGACGTTGCTCGATTGGTTCACGACAACTGTTTCCCGGGGAAGCCTTCAGCATACCCTCGGCAGGCTACACTATCGGGTTGACGAGTCGATTCCATGCCGCCAGCCGTCTTTGCACCCGTGCAGCCACTCCCCGAACCGTTCGTCTTTCCCTCGGACGGCACCACGCCGCTGGCCGCCTGTGTCGTGGCAGTGGGTAACTTCGACGGCGTACATGTCGGTCATGCGGCGATCGCGGCCCGACTGCGGACGGCCGCGGCCCGGCTCGGTGTGCCCGGCGTCGCGCTCACATTTGACCCGCACCCCGCCAGCGTGCTGCGGCCCAAGCAGTCGCCGACGCCGCTCACCACCCCACGCCGCCGCGCCGAACTGCTACTCGCCCTCGGTGTCGATGCCGTCCAGGTGCAGCCCGCGGACGCCGTGCTCTTGGCGCTCGAGGCCGAGGCCTTTTATGCAGCCATCCTGCGGGGCCGGCTCGGCGCCAGGGGGATCGTCGAGGGCGCTGACTTCCGCTTCGGCGCCCGGCGGGCTGGCGACGTGCGGTTGTTGGAGATGCTCTGCCGCCGCGACGGCATCGAACTGGAGATCGTGCCGCCGGTGGTCGTCGACGGCGAGCCCGTGTCGAGTTCCCGGCTGCGGGCTCTGATCGCCGCCGGCCGCGTCCGCGACGCCAACGCGCTGGCGACGGCGGCCTATCGCCTCACCGGCACGGTCGTGACCGGCGCCCGCCGCGGTGCGACCATCGGCTTTCCCACGGCCAACCTCGCGGGCATCGCCACGCTCCTGCCGGCCATGGGCGTCTATGCGGCGCGGGCACGTGTGGCGGGCGCGGCCTTTGCTGCCGCGGTGCACGTCGGCCCCAATGTGTCGTTCGGCGAGACGGCAATCTCCGTTGAAGCCCACCTCATCGGCTTCAACGGCGATCTCTACGGACAGTCGCTTGACGTTGACTTGGTCGACCGCGTGCGCGACACTCGTTGTTTCAACTCGGTCGACGACCTGAAGACGCAGCTCGCCGTCGACGTTGCGGCCGCGGCAGGGATCGCGGCGGAATCCACCGACCCTCACAGGAGCCCCTGATGCGACTCGATTGGGCAAGCTTGCTTGACGTGCTGCGCGGATGTAGTCGCGTGGTGCTCACGAGCCACGTGCGACCCGACTGCGACGCGCTGGGCAGTGAGCTCGGCATGGCCGGGATCCTCGAGGCCATTGGCAAGCACGTGCGGATCGTCAACGCGCAGGCGACTCCGGCGAATCTCCGGTGGCTTGACCCCCGCCGGAAAATCGAATCGCTCTCGGAGAAGGTGCGGCCCGCCGACCTCGCCGACCGCGACCTCTTGATCGTGCTCGACACCAGCGCCTGGGCGCAGCTCGGCGCGATGGGCGAGGTGGCCAAGTCGATGCGCGACCGCGTGCTCGTGATCGACCACCACGTCAGCGAGGACGATCTCTCCGATCGCTGGTTCAAGGACACCGCCGCCGAGGCGACCGCCAGGATCGTGTACGAGATCGGCCTGCGGCTCCGCGTGCCGCTCACCGAGGAAATCGCTACACCGCTCTATGCCGGCCTCTCGACCGATACCGGCGGCTTCCGCTTCCCGTCGGTCTCGGGCGAGAGCTTCCGGATCGCCGGGCGGCTCGTCGACGCCGGTGCCAATCCGACGGCGATCTACCGAGAGCTCTTTGAGCAGGACACACTCTCCCGGCTGCACCTCGTGGGGCGGACGATCGCGAGCGCCGTGACCTCGCATGACGGCCGGGTGATCGTTTCGACCGTGCGGCAGCAGGACATCAAGGAGGTCAAGGCGCAGCCCGCCGACACCGAGGACCTCGTCAACCTCACGCTGGCGGTCAAGGGCACGGAAGTGGCTGTGATCTTGATCGAGCAACCGGACGGCCGGATCAAGGTAAGCTTTCGTAGTCGGGGTCTGCTCGACTGCAACGCGCTGGCGGCCGCGTTTGGTGGAGGCGGCCACAAGGCAGCGGCTGGCACGATCATCGAGGGACCCTTCGAAGCGGCGTTGAACCGGGTCGTGGCCGCGGTGGACGAGGCATGGGTCGCCCTTCACGGTGCGCCGGCCTAGCATCTGGTCGTCGCGGGCGATCCGGCACGGTGCCCAACTTTCTGGAGCTGCAGCAGTGAGCGATCATGAGCATCATCATGGGGAGAGCCGCTCGGGAGCGGTGAGCGGCGGCTCCGCGGGCGACGGCTCCCGCCGCGGCTTCCTTGCAAAGGCGATCGCCCTAGTCTGCGGCGGCCTCGCGACGATGGTACCCGTGGGAGCGGGGCTGTGGGCGTTTCTCGACCCGCTCCGGCGAAGCGCCAGCGTGGCGAAGTTCCTGCCAGTCGCCGAACTTACCGCCATTCCCGACGACGGTGTGCCCCGGCAATATCCTGTGATCACCGACCGCATCGATGCCTGGACGGGCTTCGCGGCCGAACCGGTCGGCGCCGTCTACCTGCGGCGGGAGAAGGGTGCGAAGGTGGTCCAGGCGCTGTCGGCGACCTGCCCCCACGCGGGCTGCTTCGTCGAGATGGAGCCGACGGGCCGCTGCTTTCGCTGCCCGTGTCACAACAGCATCTTCACGCTCGACGGCGGCATCGTCGCTCCCAGCCCCAGCCCCCGGGCGATGGACGCGCTTGAGTGCCGCGTCGGCAAGAATGGTGAGGTCGAGGTGATGTGGCAGAAGTTTCGGGCCGGCGTCGCCGCGAAAGAGGTGCAGGGATGAGCCGCGACGCCCGTCAGACCGCCGCCGCCCCGGCTCGGAAGGGGCTCGTGGGCCAACTCGGCGACTTTCTCGACGACCGCACCGGCTACCGCGCCCTCGTTCACGAGGCGCTCTATGAGCGGGTTCCCGGCGGAGCCCGCTGGCGTTACGTCTGGGGCAGCACGCTCGTCTTCGCCTTCATGACGCAACTGATTACGGGGCTCTTCCTTTGGGCGAGCTACTCGGCCAGCGCCCAGACCGCGTGGGAGAGCGTCTACTACATCCAGCACGAGATGGCCGGCGGCTGGCTGCTCCGCGGCATCCACCACTTCATGGCCCAGGCAATGGTGGTGCTGCTCGCGCTGCATCTTCTCCAGGTGGTGATCGACGGAGCCTACCGGGCCCCCCGCGAGGTGAACTTCTGGCTGGGGCTCGTGCTCATGCTGCTCGTGCTCGGCATGGCGCTCACCGGCTATCTTCTGCCCTGGGATCAGAAGGGCTACTGGGCGACGATCGTGGCCACGAATCTCGCCGGCATCGTGCCGTTCGCGGGGCCATCGCTTCAGCAGTTGGTGATCGGTGGCTCGGAGTATGGCCACCACACCCTGACACGGTTCTTCGCGCTGCACGCGGGCTTCCTGCCGGGGGCACTGATCCTGATGCTCGTCGTGCACCTGTCGCTCTTTCGGAAGCACGGCCTGCATGCCAAGCAGCCGATCACGAAGCCCGACGCCATGTTCTGGCCCGATCAGGTGCTCAAAGACGCCGTGGCGATGCTCGCCGTGATGGCGGTCGTGCTGGGCGTGATTCTGATGCCGGCGCTGCGGGCGATGCTCGCGGGCGAGGCGGTGGTGCCGGGCGAACTCGGTGCTGAGCTCGGGGCCCCGGCCGATCCGTCGCTCCCCTACGCGGCCGCGCGGCCCGAATGGTATTTCCTATTTCTGTTTCAGTTCCTGAAAGTTTTCGAGGGCTGGGGCGCCACGGGCGAGTTCTTCGGTGCGATCGTCGTGCCGGGCCTGATCATGACCGTCATGTTCCTGATGCCGATTCTCGGCAACTGGAGGCTCGGCCACCGGTTCAACGTGGCCTTCACGCTGGCCGTCCTCGCCGGGGTGGGGCTACTCACATCGCTGGCGCTGAACGAAGACTATTACGCCCTCTGGGTCGACAAGGCGTCGCTGGCCGAGGCCGAGAAACTCCACGACCAGACGGGCGGCGATCCGGAGAAACTCGCCGCCGCTCTCGACAACGACACGGCGAAGGTGGCAGCGATGACGAACCAGTGGAAAAAGCTCGAGCGGGTTCGCCACTCGCAGGCCTTCCTCGAGGCGTCACGGCAGGCGAAGGCCGACGCAGCGCGGGCGATCGAACTCGCCGGCCGGCCGGAGAAAATCCCGCCCGCAGGCATGCTGGAACTGGTGCGACACGACCCGAAGAGCCAGGGGCCGCGGCTCTTCGCCCAACACTGCGCGAGTTGCCACGCCCATGTCGATCCGCTCACCGTAGATGCCGAGGCCGTGATCGCGAAGTCGTCGGCGGCCAACCTCTACGCCTTCGGATCGGCATCGTGGATGCAGGGCCTGCTCGACCCAGCACAGGTTGCGGGCCCCGCCTACTTCGGCAACACGGCCCACAAGGACGGCGACATGGTCAACTTCGTGCAAAACGATCTCACCGACGAGGCCACGTGGCCGAAGGCCGACATCGCCGCCGTGGTCGCCGCGATGGCGGCCGAGGCGGGCACGTCGCCGCCGAAGGACCTCGTCGGCCTTGTCGACATTGTCGGCCTCGTCGACAGGGGCCGCAAACTCGTGGCGAGCGACGATCGCTGCGGCGGCTGCCATCACTTCCGCGACAACAGCACCGCCCTTGGCTCCGCTCCCGACCTCGCCGGCTGGGGCGGCCGCGAGTGGCTCGTGGGCATCATCACCGATCCGACACACGAGCAGTTTTACGGTGACAACAACGATCGCATGCCGAGTTTCGGCAAGGCGGCCGAAGGGGCGCTTCCGCCGCTCACCCGTGAGCAGATCGGGCTGATCGCCGACTGGCTCCGCGGAGAGTGGTATCGTGCGGAGCACTGAAGCCATGTCCCATCTGTGGCCCCTTCGGCTCATCGCGATCGGGCTGGCGGGCATCGCGATTGCGGTCCGAGCAGACGACACCACACCCCGGACGGTCGTGAACTCGATCGGTATGCGGCTCGTCGAGATTCCGGCCGGCGAGTTTCTTCTGGGCAGTGGTGAGGACGGCAAGGCCATCGTTGGGGCGTTTCCGGACCACGGTCGCGAGCCCGGCGAGTTTGCTGACGAACTGCCACGGCACCGTGTGCGGATCACGCGGCCGTTTCTGCTCGGGAGACACGAGGTGACGGTTGGCGACTTCCGGGCCTTCGTCGATGCCACGGGGTATCGCACCGAGGCGGAACGCGACGGCACGGGCGGCTGGGGCTACGACGCCACGGCCGGTCTGTGCTGTGGTCGTGATCCGCGGTTTACCTGGCGTGATCCAGGATTCGAGCAGACCGCTCGCCATCCGGTGCTGAACGTGACGTGGAACGACGCGCAGGCCTTCTGCGCATGGCTCTCGCGGCAGGAAGGCCGAGACTACCGCTTGCCGACCGAAGCCGAGTGGGAATACGCCTGCCGCGCCGGCACGACCACGCGGTATGCCTGCGGTGACGACCCGATCACCCTCGCGAAGGCAGCCCGTGTGCTCGACCCGGCTGGCCAAAACGTGAAGCTCCACGTGCAGGACGTGCCGATCTCCGCCGATGCCGTGAAGCCCTTTCCCGTGCCGGTCGGCTCGTATCCCGCCAACGCGTTCGGCCTCTATGACATGCACGGCAACGTCTGGGAGTGGGTTGCCGACCGGTACGACGCCGACGCCTATACCGCCGCGGCGACTGATGACCCGACCGGTCCGGCAGAAGGCACTCGCCGCGTTCGTCGTGGGGGCGGCTGGAACTCCTTCCCGCTCTGGGCGCGGGCAAGTTTCCGGAACTGGAACACGCCCGCGAGCCGCTGCGTGAACCTCGGCTTCCGCGTCGCCGCCGCCGCCAGACCACCGCGATCGGAGTCTCCCGCAGGCAGCCTGGCGGTCGTGTTCGTGGGCGACGTGATGCTCGATAACGGGCCGGGCCATGCGATCGCCTCGGGCCGCGATCCCTTCGCGTCTTGCGCCGAACTGCTCCTCGACGGCGACTTCACCATCGGGAACCTGGAATGTGTGCTCGGCCAGCGGGGCGAGCAGGTGCTCAAGTCCTACACGTTCCGCGCCGCCCGCGGGGCCGAGCGTTTCTTGTCGCCCTACTTCACGGCGCTCGGGGTTGCGAATAATCACAGCCTCGACTTCGGCCCCGATGGATTTGCGGAATGCCTCGAGGTGCTCGCGAAGACCGGGATCCCGCAGATCGGTGGAGGACGGACGCTCGAGGAAGCCCGCCGGCCGCTGGTGCTGGAGCGGAACGGCATCAAGGTGGCGGTGCTCGCCTGCAACGGTTTCAAACCGGAGGCATCCGCGCCAACCCAGGACGGTCCCGGCGTGAACCCGTTGAGCGAAGAGCGGTTTCTGGCCGATATCGCCGCGGCGGGAAAGGTCGCCGACGCAGTCATTCCATTCGTGCACTGGGGGCCGGAGAACACGCCCCAACCACGATCGTGGCAGGCACCGTATGCCCGGCGCATGATCGATGCGGGAGCGTCCGCCGTCATCGGCGCTCACCCCCACGTCACGCAGACGGTCGACGTGCACCGCGGCGCGCCGATCGTCTACAGCCTCGGCAACTTCGTGTTCGACTACTACCCTGTCGATCCACCCGAATGGACCGGTTGGGTTGTGAAGCTCATCGTAGCGAAGGGGAAGCCCATCGAGATGGAGACCCGGGCCGTCGTGCTCGATCCGGCCGGCCTGCCACGGCCGGTGGACCAGAAGTAAGAAGGCCCGCGATCGCAAGCGAGTTGGCCTCTAGGAAGCGCAACGGAGTGAGCCGTACGGCTACAACTCCGTATCAGGAAGCCCCAAGCGCGAGCGCGGGGAATACGCCTACCACCTCGTCCGGCTCCCCGCCACCACAACAGTCGCCACCCGCTTTCCCATCGCTTGCGCTCCGGGCTTTTTGTCGTCAGGAAGCCCCAATCACGAGCGCGGGGAATACGCCCACCACCTCGTCCGCCGCCTACCCGTCGAGCCGCGCCTCGACGCTGCGGCGGTGCGCGGTGAGCCCCTCGGTGTCGGCGAGGAGGCGGATGTCGTCGGCCATCTCGGCGAGATCCGCCTGTGCGAGCCGGATCACGCTCCCGCCTCTCAAAAACTCGTTGGCGGAGAGCCCGGCGGCGAATCGCGCCGTGCCGCCGGTGGGCAACACGTGCGACGGCCCCGCGGCATAGTCGCCGGCGGCTACAGGGCTGTAGGGACCCAGAAAGGCCGCGCCGACGTGCCGAATCCGGGCGAGGGCTGCCTCGGGGTCGCGGGTGTCGATCGAGAGATGTTCGGGAGCGAGGTCGTTGGCCAGATCGGCCGACTCCTCGTCGCTCCGCGTCACAACGATACCGCAAAACCGCTCGAGGCTGTCCCGGGTGAGATCGCCGCGTTCGAGCACCGCCACGCGGCGGTCAAGCGCTGCGGCAACCGCGTCGGCGAGCGACCGGCTGGCCGTGAGCAGGATGGCCGAGCCGGGCGAGTGCTCGGCCTGGGCGAGCATGTCGGCGGCGATGTATTCGGGGTGGCCGGCATCGTCCGCGACGATCACGATCTCGCTGGGGCCGGCGATCGAGTCGATCGAGACGTCGCCGTAGACGTGCTCCTTGGCGAGGGCCACGAACAGGTTACCGGGGCCGACGATCTTGTCGACGCGGTGGAGCCCCTCGATGCCGTAGGCCATCGCCGCGACGGCCTGGGCGCCGCCCGCCCGCATCACCGTGGTCACGCCAAGCTCGTGGCAGGTCGCGAGCACGTGGGCATTTTCAGAACCAAATCGCGTGGGCGGGGCGACGACGACGATCTCCCTCACGCCCGCTACCTGCGCCGGCACGACCGTCATCAGGAGCGTCGACGGATAGGCCGCGGCTCCGCCCGGTACACACACGCCCACGCGGTCGAGCGGCAGGTAGCGCTGCCGCAGGCTACCGCCGCCGGGCAGTTTCACCTCGACGTCGCGAGCCAGCACGGCCCTTTGAAACCGCTCGACGCGATCGCGGATCCGCCGGATCGCGGCGAGGAAGCCGGGCTCGGCCGCGCGGTGGGCCGCGGCAAGCGCGTCCGGGGCCACAAACAGCGATTCGGGCTTGAGCTCAGCGCCGTCGATCCGCCGCGAGTAGTCGAGCAGGGCAGCGATCCCCCTGCCCTTCACGTCGCCGCAGATTCGCTCCACGACCTGCCGCGGCGAAAGCGGCTCACCGAAGACGTCGATCGTCTTCTGTCGGCCGGCCGGGCTGATCATGTCCCCTTGCGACATGAGCTTGCCGCGAAGTGCGTCCAGCAGCATACGACCGTCGGCGCTGCCGAGGTCGATGCGGGCACAGAGGAGTCGGGTCGCGGTCATGCCGCTCAAGAATACCCGGCCCGCCTCCGCTGACGAGGAGCCATCACTGCACGCGGCTGTTGTTCGCGGCCACAGTATTGATCACGCCCGCAAATCGGTTCGCCCAGCGACCGGCTAGCCACTGGACGGCGGGGTCGGCATCACCGGCGGCGGTCTCCGCCCCAATCCGCTGCAGCACCGCCTGACCACGGGCTGCGAGCGGCTGGGCCACATCGGTCGGGCGGTCGCCAAAGACGGGGTCTGGTCGCTGGTTGCCGGCGGCCGGCCGCACGTCGGCGAGCCGTCCGTCGATGGCCACGGCCTTGGCCATCGCGGCGTCGGCCTGCCCGCCTTCGCCAATCGCCACCAGCGCGATCGCCTCACGGACGAACGTGTCGGGCTGGTCACCGGCGATCGCCGCGGCACGGCGGTAGGAATCGACCGCGCGACGGATCTGCGCCGGATCGCCATTGGCGTCGCGGAGTTGGCGGTCGCCCACCGCGACCAACCGCGCAGCCCGCAGCCGTGCGATCGCGTTACTCGGCCGCACGTAGGTCGTGGGCTGAGCCACCGGTGTTTGCTGAGCGAGTATTCGGCGGCTCCGCAGATCACGGATCGTGGTGGCGATCTGCTGGACGGCAGGTCGAGCGTTGGCGAGGTTTGCGATTGGCGCAGAGATGTTGGTTGATGACACGAATCCCGGCGCGATGACGGGATAGCCGACGGTGGGCAACGGAATCATGCTTCCAGAGAAGAATGAACCACCGAAGGGCGATGAGGAATAGATCGATTCACAGGAGGGATACCACGACGTGCCGTACGACACTGGCCAACCATAGGAATAGGCCGGCGCGTAGCAGGCAGACCGCCAGCCCCAGGGCCGGCAGCCCCAACCCCAGCGTGGACCACACCAGCCGCTCCAGTTCCACCGCGGCGCGCACCATCCGCCCCACCGTGGACCACACCATGCCCTGCGGGGCGCACACCATCCGCCCCAGCGCGGACCACACCAGCCTGCCTGCTGGATGCTGTAGCCGGACGAGTAGCCGACGTTGCCGTAACCGAACGTGGGATAGCAGACCTGAGCCGCGGCCTCGCGGCTCCCCGAGCCGATGGCGAACGCGCCGCACACCGCAATCACGCAAAGCAATCGACGTGTCATGGCAAACCCTCCAGTGGTTGACCTCATTCTACGAAAGCCGCGGCCGAGAGGTCGACATTTCGGTGACCGACATTTTGGTAACGCGGGTTGGCCCTCCCGGTTGGCACCAAGAAGCCCGGAGCGCAAGCGATGGGAAAGCGGGTGGCGGCCGTTTGGGTGGCGGGGAGCGTCTTCCCCGCGCTCGCGCTTGGGGCTTCCTGACGGGGAAGCGGCGTTTCACCGTGCGGGAACGGACAATACCCCAAGAAGCCCGGAGCGCGAGCGACGGGTATACGGCTTTCACCCCCACCGATTTCGCGGCACTCCCAGCGGTGGTACCCTCCGGCCGTGACAGCACGCCCCCGCCAGCATCGCCCTGACGCCACCCGCCCCCCCACCGGCATCGCGCTCGGAGTCCACCTCGGGCTGCCAAAAAATCTTGCCGTCACGCTCGCCGGCCTCCGTACACCCGAGCGGATTCAAGACTTCGTCACTCGGCTCGACTGGAACCGCGAGTCCGCCGGCCGCACGGCCCGATCGGTCGCCGCGTCGCTCCGCCACGGCGAGGCCCACTGCGTGGAGGCGGCCTTCATCGCCGCGTGCAGTCTGTGGCTCGCCGGCGAACCACCGCTAGTGATGGACCTGGGAGCCGCGCGGGGCGACGTCGACCATGTCGTCACGCTCTTTCATCGCCGCGGCTATTGGGGCGCGATCTCGAAAAGCAACAGCCCCTTCCTTCGCTACCGCGATCCGATCTACCGCTCGCTCCGTGAACTGGCGATCTCATTCTTTCCGCAATACGTCAAGAAGCGGCGCAAAACCCTTCGCACCTATTCCGCGTCGATCAATATGCGACGATTCGAGCCCACACTCTGGGTCACCCATCCCGGCTTCTGCCACGAGGTGGTTGACTCGCTCACCGCCGCCCGGCACTTTTCGATCCTGCCCCCCGGGCCCGCGACTCCGCTTCGTCCGATCGACGAGATCGAGGCCCGCAGCAACCTGCTCCGCGACCACCCGTAGACCAGCCAACTCTCGTGGGCATCGACGGGAGGCAGAACACGCTTTAGCCTGTGGCAACCTATGTCATCCAACCTCCATTCCCGTGACGACTGGCCGCCGGGCCGTGTACTCGTGCAGTCGGCCACGTACAACGAGCGCGAAAACATCGAGGACTTGATCGACGCCGTGCTCGGTTGCGCGGCCGACGTGCAGCTTTTGATCATCGACGACAACTCTCCCGACGGCACCGGGCAGATCGCCCGCGAACACGCGGGGCGGGAGCCGCGGCTGCACGTGCTTGTCCGACGTGGGCGTCGCGGGCTGGGCAGTGCGATCCTCGAGGGCTTCGAGCTGGCCCGTCGGCGTGGGTTCGACGTCAGCGTCAACATGGACGCCGACTTCAGTCACGACCCTGCCGACATCCCGCGGCTCCTGGTCGCGCTCGACCCCCCCGGGGGCACGCCGGCTGACATCGCCATTGGCTCGCGACGCGTGCCAGGGGGCCGCACGGTCGGCTGGTCGCTCTCGCGGCATGTGGCGAGCTGGCTCGTCTGCTGGTTTACTCGCTGGATCCTCGGCGTGCCGGCGAAGGATTCGTCAGGCGGCTTCCGCGCGGTGCGGCTGTCGATCTTCGATCACATCAACGCGACCAACTTTGCACAGGGCTACGCCTTCCAGGAGGACTTCCTGTGGCGAGTGCACCGGGCGGGCGGGCGGATCGTGGAGATTCCAATCACGTTCACCGACCGCACTCGCGGGTCGAGCAAGGCTGACTTCGCCGAGAGCAAGCGCAGCATCGGCGAGTTGTTGCACCTCGCCCGCATCACGTGGCTGGGGTAGCCACGCTACGGCAGCCGGGAGGGCCCAAGCGTGGGCGAGGTGGGCGGGGGGCCAAGTTTGAACTGGCCGCCGGGCGGCGGCGGGGGCGCCGGCTGATTGGCTGCCGGATCAGGCTTCTCCCCAAGTGCCACAGCCAGGCTCTCACGGGCGTCCTTGAGGTTCGGAGCGATCGCGAGTGCCTTCTTGAACTGCACGATCGACTCTTCCTTCTTGCCCTGCTTGTAGAGCGCGACGCCGTAGTTGTTGATCAGGGCGGGGTTGCCCGGCTCCTTCTGGAGCAGTTCCTGGTATTTGTCGGCTGCCTCGCCGAACCGTCCCGCGGCCGCCAGTGCATTGGCGAGGTTGACGTGAATCGCGGGCACATGCGGCGTCACTCGGCAGGCCTCGGCGAATTGCTCGATTGCCGCGTCCATCTCGCGCTTGGCCCCGGCCTGGTCGCCCCGCTGGCCGAGCATCTGCGCCCGCGCCGAGAGCGTCGTACCGAGGTTGTTGTGCGTCTCGCCAAGGTCGGGTCGCAGTCGCGTGGAGTTTTGGAAATGGAAGTGAGCCCCATCCACATCGCCCCGGGCAAACTTCTTCGCCCCGAGGCGGTTGTGGGCCTGCCAGGCATCAAAGTTGTGCTTGAGCGTGTGTTCCCACATGTGGTCCTCATCCATCCAGGCGATGGCGCCACGGAACGCGAGGAACGCGAGCGCCGTCAAGACGAGCGCCCCGCCGGCGAGGAACGTCGGCTGCGATTCCTCCTTGGCCCGGTCAAAGAAGACCATCACGCCGGCACACAACAGCGCCACAATGCTGATCATGGGCAGGTAGATGAAGTGGTCGGCCACCCACGTGATCCGCATGTAGGAGATCGTTATAAAGCCGAGCACCGGGGCGACCATCAGCAGAAAGAAGGCGAAGGCAAAGAGGGCATGGCGGCCCCAATGCGGCGGAAACACGGCGTCGCGGTTTTTCCACATCCACCAGACGCCACCGATGATCACGGGCCACGCCAGAAACATCCACGCCTTCGGCGGGTCGACTTCCCAGCGCGGATAGATCGGCAGCAGGTTCACCGGCCAGACGATCGACGCGAGGTAGTGGAGAATCGCCATCCCTGAGATCGCCATCCGCGACGCAAATCCACCCACCGAAAACAGGTCGCCGACAATGATCTTCTCTTGGCCGATGGCCCGGCTCCACTGATACGACATCGTCACGAGCCCAAGCACGATCGAGATCAGGAATAACGGCAAGGCCAGCATCGCGTCCTGTATCGTCACCTTGCCCCGCTTCCACCAGGCGTAGAGGAGCGTGACCACGGGAAACGCCACAACCGACGTCTTGGCGAACATCGCGAGCAGGAAGAAGAGGATCGAGAAGCCGTAGAGCCGCTGCCGCTTGGCCACGTCGCTCTCTTCGTCCTGGCCCACCCAGCCGAGACACGCGATCAGAAAGAGCGGGAGCGAGAGCGTGTTTTTTGTCTCCGACACCCAAGCCACGCTCTCCACGCAGGCCGGGTGCACCACGAACACGAGGGCCGAGAGCCACGCCCCGGGAATCTTCATCTTGGCGAGCAGGGCCCAGAAGAGAAGCGCGCCTGTGATGTGCAGCAGGATCGTGGTGACGTGGTAGCCGGTGGACCGCAGGCCGAAGAAGGGCCACTGTGCCCAGAGCGCCGTGTAGGAGAGTGGGAAGTAGTCGGCGCCGTCGGGGTTGAACCAGAGCTTGGCGAGCGTGCGGAGGCTGTCGGGGGGCACGCTCGGATCGGGCGAGACGCGGTGCTGCACCGTGATGTTTTGCGTGACCAGCTGATCGTCGTCCCAGAGCCAATCGCCGTGGTATGACGGCGAATAGATCCAGAGGCCAGCGAGCACGATCAGGGCGGCCTGGATGATCCGGGTGCGCCAGCGATCCGCGCGGCCTTCAGACAACGCCTGCGGCACGGCAGCTTCGATCTCGTCGATGCCGGCTCCACGGGAGTCTTCGTCGCGTCGTCGATTGAGCAGTTTTTTTCTTGTTCCCATAAGTGCAAATAATCTAATCGAAAACGTGCCTGGCTATAGCCTGCCTTCCTTCCGCCGCCCCAACAACCGCCCCCACTCCTCCGCCACCTGCCGCTCCATGGCCAGCACCCGCACGCGGCCCTTCGGATCCGCGAGGCTCGGCTGCACCGCGATCGCCCTGTCTGCCGCCTCGAAAGCCTCGGCCTCGCGTCCCTGGGCCTCGAGAATGAGCGCAAGTGCGGCCCACGGGTCGCCCCGCTCTTCCCCCGAGAGCCTGATCGCCTCGCGTGTCGCCCGCTCGGCCTCGGGCAGCCGGCCCACCTCCCGCAGCGACTCCCCCAGCCCCGACGCGGCCGTGTAGGCCACCGGGTTCTTGCGAAACGTGTCTTCCCAAAGGGCGAGCGGCGTGGCCCACACCTTCTGCCGCTCGATGCAGGCCAAGCCGAGGAGCACGACGGCAGCCATCGCGCTGATCGTCGCCTTCTCGCGGAGCCGCGGCCGGACGGCGAGCCAGGGTCCGTCGAGGAGCCAGCCCACGGTGAGGGCCACGCCGGCCATCGGCAGGTAGAGGTAGCGGTCGGCCGCAGCGCGGTAGATCGGAAACAGGTTCGACACCGGAATAAGCGGCAGCAGGATGATCGCGCAGGTGAGCGCCATCCGCCGGTCAGCGCGGATCGCGACAAACGCGGCCGCGGCGAGGCTCGCGAGGATCACGAGTGCCACGGGCAGCGGCACGTGCCGCACGGAGTGAAGCCCGTAGTCGGCGCAGAGGTTTGCGGGAAATACGACGAGCTGCCCGTAGAGCGCGAGAATCTGCGGCTCAAGCGCCATCGCGGCGAGAAACGACCCACCCGGATACTGCGGCTTGGCTTCGAAGATCGCCGACTGGGCGGGCTCGAGCAGGAATCTCGCTGCGAGAAAGGCGACCGCTGCGAGCAGGCCGCCACCCACGGCGAGCCTCCAGAACGCAGTCGGTTCGCCGCGGCAAAAGAGCCCCCAATACGCAGCCACGATCAAGGGCGCTGCGATCCCCGATTCCTTGCTCGCCACGGCGAGCAGGCAGAGCCCGGCGCAGCCGAGCGCCCGCCAGCGGTCGCCGCGGGGCGCTGCCGGATCGTGCCGCATCGCGAGCAGGAGCGCGCCCAGTGTGCACGCCGCCACGAGCAGGTCCTCCCGAAACGTCGGCTCGCACACGGCCTCGGTCACCACTGGGTGCACGGCAAAGAGCAGCGCCGTCAGCAGCGCTGCCACCCCATCCCCCCGAAGCCCCGGGCGGAAGCCCGGGGACCCCGCATCGCGGCGAATCCCGCTTTCCACGCCATCGAACAACCCGCGCATCACTCCCCACACCAGCACGACATTCACCACATGCAAAAGCACGCTCGTGAGATGGTAGCCAAACGGCTCCCTGCCCCAGATGGCCGCATCGAGCATGAGCGACGCAAGCTGTACGGGCCGGTTGAAGTCGAGCACGTCCATTCCCAGCACGCCGAAGCTGAGCACGGGCAGCCAGTTACCGGGATCGTGGATGAAGTCACCCGTCACGATCTGCAGCCGGGCGTCGTACACAAACTCCGCCGAGAGCGTGGGCCAAAACACGGCCAGCGTGATTGCCGCGAGCCCGAGTGCCTGCTTCCACGGTGTCAGCACGACTCGTACGATTCCCTGCCGGAGGATCAGGAGGCCACGATGCCGCGTGGGAAGGCGAGGATGCACGCATATTCCGCGATCAGCCGGCCCTCATGCCTGCCGCGGTAGACGACGTCGATCTCCGACGTGTCGCCATCGGGCCCAAGGAATTCCGGCATCGCAGATTTCGTCTGATAGCCAAACTGCTGTTCGAGCAGCGTCGGGATTCGCTCCATGGCGTAAGCCTCGAGCCCCTGGTCGACTGAAATCGTGATGCCGCCAACCTGCTTGCGCAGGTCACCGATGCCCCACACCACTTCTTTGGTGATCTCTGCCAAGTGCTCGATGTCGGCCCGCGTGCTTTCCTGAGCAGTTGCCAGCCGGTCGATCCGGCGATTCGACTCCTCTCCCGCCACCGCCAGCCGATCCAGCTGCAATTCGATCCGCTCATCGACCGCGGTGAGGCGGTCGAACCGCTCTTCCGTGCGGTCGAGCGTCGCCGTGATCCGCTCGAGCCGCTCGTCGGTGCGGTCTTGGATAGCGGCGGCACGTCCGAGCGTGTCGCGGATGGCGGCCATTTCGCGCTGGTGCACGATCGGTTGGCAATACTCGTAGAGGCTCGTCGCAAGGGTGTTCGTCTGCTGCTCGGTGAAGGCCGGTTGCAGGGTCCGCTTGAGTTCTTCAAGGTCGCGGATCATGGGTCAAAGCCTCCGTATTCGCTCCTCCCAAGATTGTCGCCCCGGCCGCGTTGGCCGGCAAACGACCAGCGGATGAGATACGGGCGTACACTATTTGTCAACCGCTTTTTCCGTGAGCTGGATGCACACGAGGTCGCCCGTGGCGTTTCGGATGGGTGGCTTGTCGTAGCCGATTTCGAGGAGCGCCTCTTCGAGCCCCTTTCCGCGGTCGGGAAAGCCGTTGCGGTTGATGTAGATGGCCTTGAAGCCAAGTCGTTGCAGCTCGTCGACCGCACGGCGAACGTTGGCCGTGTTGAACTGGATCTTTTTCTCCTCTTGATTGATCTGGGCGCCGTCGAGCAGCAGCTTCTGGAGTTCATGCTGCCACTGCTCGCGCGGCCGACCCTTCATCGAGCCGAATGAAAATCGTAAGTGTTGACTGTACAGATACGGCCGGAAGTGGTCGTAGGACGGGATGCCGGGCAGAGGCGACTCGGGAAAGTCCATCACGGGCAGCTGAAACACCATCGAGCCAGGAGGCAAAACGGTCTCCATCTTGCCGACAAACTCGCGGTCGCCGTCCACCTGCCGGGCGATCGCAGTTGTCTGGGCCATTGTGGGAGCCCGCGGCACCTGGTCCCAAAGGATGAGGGCGCAGAGGAAGGCCGCAGCGACTTTGGAAAACAGCTTCGCGGCCCCCGCCCCGTTGGCCGCCTCCTGCTCTTCCTGCCAGGCCGTGAGCCGCTGCGCGGCGTAAAGGAGCACGATCGCCAGGATCACGATGCTGTAGCGGCATCCCGTACGAAAGAGCGTGAAGCCGAAGGCCCCAAGGATGCTGTTGAGCCCGCCCGTCGAGAAGCAGAGCACGATCCAGAGCACCTGCCAGGCCGCCAAGGGGATCGCATTGGCACGGCCCCTCACCACGTCCGATACGGCGGTTGCCACGAGCCACCCGAGCGACAGAATTCCCACGATGCCGAGATAAGATCCCTCATCCTGGAGCGGGGCCGCGGCCCGATGGGCCTGCGCAAACCTCGAAAACATCTCTGCGTGATGCGTGACGGGCGGCACGACGAGATCGACGAGCTTGAGCCCGTAGATCTCGAGCCATTTGTATTCGCGGACAAGGGCCCCCGGATTGGCCCCGTGCACGGCCTTGTAGGTCCAGGTGTCGAGGTTCATGACGGCAAAGGCCACGGCCGCCGTGCCGATCACGGCAAGTGCCGACTTGAGCGGGGGCCACGAGCGGTCCCGCCAATACAGAGCGACCGCGCCGAGGAGCGTGAGCTGGCAGAGGATGTTGGTAAAATATGGGCTCTGCAGGCCGGCGACTGCTGCTACCGTCACGGCATACCAGAACTTTCGCGAGCCCCACTCGATGCCTGGGGCCGTGGCCGACCACCGCCAAATCGGCAGGAAGAGCGGCACATGCCAGACGTACTCGGTCGTGATGTGAAATGGCGACTGGGCAAAAATGAATGGCGCCAGTCCATACGCGAGTGCGGCGACGAACGCGCACAGCCGCGAGCAGTTTTCAGTCCGGGCAAGCCAGTAAAACGCCGCCGCCGCCGTGAGGTGGGCAAGAACCGTGGCGATGTTCATCCCGGCGAACAGGCCAAACACACTCCCCAGCCCCGAAAACAGGACGACCAACACTTCCTCCACCAGTGGCCAGTCGTTCCAGTTGGCTTCGAAGGGCGCTCCAAGATCCTTTGCTCCCTTCCAGCCCAACGGCAAAAACTCGCCGTTGGCTCCGGCCTTCATCATCGCCAGGGCATGGACGACGTCCCCTTTTTCCGGCTCCGTATAGGCCGTTGGATACCGCCACGCGGCCGGCGTCCACTTCCCGTTGCCTGCGCACCAGCCCAGGAACACGAGGCCGAGCAGAAAGGCCGGCCACGCCACGCGCACCAGGGCCGGTGATTCCCTGGCAGGCACATGAGTTTCAGAGGAGGCGTTTTTCATGATCTGTCCCATGCGAGCATTTGGTGATTGTCATGATAGAAGGCCGTGCATGCAATCGAAACAGCTACGTCGGCGAGTATGATCGGGGAATGCAGGGCTCCGTTCCACCACCTGGCGCGATCTTTCTCGATCGAGACGGCACACTGATCGAAAACCGGCATTATCTCGGTTCGCCCGCGGAAGTGGCTCTGCTGCCGGGCGTGCGCGAGGCGATCAGCCGCGCCCGGACGAACGGCACGAAACTATTTTTGTTCACAAACCAGTCGGGCGTCGGGCGGGGGTATTTGACGCTCGCCGATGTCGAGGCCGTGAACCGCCGCATGATCGAGGTCATCGGCCTAGGCGCCGACCTGTTCGCCGGAATCTGTATCGCACCCGAGCGGCCTGACGAGCCGGCAATCTACCGCAAGCCAGCACCACGTTTTATTCAGGAGATGCTCGAGCAGCACGCGCTTGAGACCGAGCAGGCCTGGATGATCGGCGACTCGCCGTCCGACTGGGAGGCCGGTATCAATGCAGGCATTCATGCGGCGGCAATCGTGATCGATGCCGCCCAGGAGACCTTCCGCGAACGTCGCCTCCAGCTCGGCATTCCGGCCTATCCGACGCTGCTGGACTGGGCGGAAACTGTTTTCAGGTGATCGGCGCCGTCGCCTCAGCGGTCAGGCTCGCAGCCGCTCGATCTCATTCACGACGTGCCCTGCGAATGGGATCGAGCAGGTCCAGCCAGGCGAGACGGCGTTGAGCACGTGCATCGAGTGGTCGTCTCCTTCGAGCACAAAGTCCATTTCGAGTTTCTTCGTGCGGGTGTCGAGAAGTTGCGCCCGGATGCCCGAGCGGCCCCAGCTGCGGTAGTTGGCCAACCTCACGCCATCGGCCAGTTGGCTAGCGAGCGAGACGAGATGCCGCCGGCTGTACTTCCGCAGTTCCTCGAGCGCCAGGCGACGAAACTCGAAGCCTGCGGAGAACAGCAGGCCGCACTGCAGCCCCGCGATCTCAACCAAGTCGCGGAGGCTGAAGCCGGCGAGCCCCGCATACTGCTCCCGCCAGAATGCTGGAATC
>CAMBPQ010000042.1 GCA_945869735.1 Planctomicrobium piriforme | reverse complement strand
CGCTCGCGCTTGGGGCTTCCTGACGGGAGGCAAGCTGCACGGATGATCGAACCGATTCTTGATCGTGAGGAGCCGGTCGGGGGCACGCGCAGACGCCGGGGAATCTTTGCGACTCACGAGCAACTCCCCAGTCGGCCACCCCAGCATCCTGTAGCAAAATCCCCCGGCGGCGAGCATGTCACCGCCGGTGAACCAATCCGGCACCGTTTCGCCCGCGACCCCACGGGCGCACTTCATGGGCAACCCCACGCCCACAAAGATCCCCGAAGGACCTTCATTCCCTCTCCTCACATCAGGCGATCTTTCATCCGACCCAACTTTTACAAGAGAACACCAAATGACCCGGTTCACCCCACGCCGCGGAGTCCGAGCGGAAGGGGCAGTCGGCTGCTGGGGTCACCGCCGGCAGCGGGGCGGGATCAGGTGAGCATCGTGTTGGGCAGGAAGGGCTCACCGCAGCTGCCGCGCAGGATGTTGTCCACCGTCACACGGGCAATCTCGCTCAAGGCCTCGCGGGTGAGGAACGCCTGGTGAGCCGTCACCAGCACGTTGGGAAACACCAGCAGCCGCGAGAACTCGTCGTCCTGCAGCACTTCGCCGGAGAGGTCCTCGAAAAACATCCCCTCTTCCTCCTCGTAAACGTCGATCGCCAGCCCGCCGAGGTGACCGCGTTTGAGGGCGTCGATGACGGCCGTCGTGTCGATCAACTTGCCGCGGCTGGTGTTGACGACCATCGCCCCCGGCTTGAGGCGGGCGACGGTGGCGGCGTTGATGAGGTGGTGGGTGTCGGGTGTGAGCGGCAGATGAAGCGAGAGAATGTCACTGACGGCGAGCACATCGTCGAAGGCGAGGTATTCGACCCCGTGGGCGGCTGCCCACTCTGGCTGCGGCGTGGGGTCGTAGGCCACTACCCGCATGCCGAAGCCGCGAAAGATTCCGGCAGCCACGCGGCCGATCTTGCCCGTGCCGACGATGCCGCAGGTCTTGCCATGGAGGTCGAAGCCCACGAGCCCCGCCAGCGAGAAATTCTGCTCGCGGACGCGATTGAATGCCCGATGGATGCGGCGATTGAGTGTGAGCACGAGTGCCGCCGCGTGTTCGGCGACGGCATACGGCGAATAGGCGGGCACTCGCGTGACGGTGAGTCCACACTCACGCGCGGCGGTGAGATCGACGTTGTTGAAGCCGGCGCACCGCATGGCCACGTGCCGCACGCCACAGGCTGCGAGCGTTTTCAGACACTCACGATCCAGTTGATCGTTGACAAACGCGCAGACGGCGCCGCAGCCCTCCGCGAGACGGGCAGTCTCAGCACCAAGGCGGAAGTCGTGAAACACCATCCGGAGCGGCTTGCCGTCCGCGGCGGCCGCCAGATATTCGTAGTCGTAGGGCTTCGTGTCGTACACGGCGGTCGTGGTCATCGTCTATCTCCACGGAGGTGCCTGAGTGTAGAGCACGTTCGAGAGAACTGGGGAGATGTCGTGGCAGCCTGGGAAACGGAGGCGATGGGTTCGGCGAACGCTCGAGGAGCGTCGGGCCGCTGCGGTTACTGCACCCGGGTCCACTGGATTGTCTTCGACATGAAGCCCGACCCGGCAACCATCTCGAAGCCGGCCGGCGTCAGCTTGATCGTCATCGGCACGAACTCGCCACGCTTGATCGCAAAGACCTCACCCTTCCAGGTTTTGGTATTCGGGTCATACGCGATCCCCCGCATCATCTCCTTGTTGACCAGTTCCTGGTTGTCGGCCTTGACGATCCCAGCGAGGTACTGGCCGTTCGACGGGAAAATCCGGACGTCCACATTCATATCGCCCGGCCGCCAGTCGCCCACGATCGCATCGGCCGGATTACCCTGAGGCTGCTGGGCGACGAGGGGCGCGCCAGCCATGACGACCGTGACGGCCGTGACCGGGAGAGCGAGGAGGGAAGCAACGAGCACACGACGGCTGACGAGCGAGAGACGCATGGGCAGAGTCCTCATGATGATCACGGCTATGGGGGCCAGTGGGGCAGAGGGTAGCAGTCCCGTTCATGTCGGATCGAGGTCACTTCGACGGTCGGAATGGCGATTCTAGAGCGCATTCGAATTTGGTGGAACGCCGGCTCAGGGTGGCACGTTGTCGCTGCAGCAATCTCGAGCGTGCTCCCGAAGGCATGACGGTGCGGGTTGTACATGCATAAACCGCAGAAGGATCAGACGGGCCGGAGCGCTGCCTATGAAAAAGACACCGTGTGGTTGTCAACCGACGAGACGCTAGCGATCATGCATGCCGACGTTCAGACTGGTAACTGGTGGGTTGGCGGCATGACGAGGATTTCCCGCGAGCGGTTTGGCGGCCCCGTGAAACTCGTTGATTGCGAGGTGCATGGCCCCGGATCCGGAGCTGAACTCTTCGTTGTCGAGGGGGATTCTGCCGCGGCTTCGGTCAGCGGGGTCCGCGACTCGCGGTATCAGGCAGTTGTGCCGATGCAGGGCAAGCCTCTGAATGCGATGAAAGCGAGCCGGGCGAAGGTTGTCGGGCACCCGCTCTTCGCCGCTCTCACCACGGCCGTCGGCACCGGGATCGAGCCGCACTTCGATTTGGCCAGCCTGCGCTACGATCGGATTCTCGTGCTGATGGATCCCGATGCCGACGGCATCCACTGCGGCGCGCTGATGCTGCTGTTTTTTTATCGCTGGATGCGGCAGCTGCTCGACGCAGGACGCGTCGAAATCGTGAGGCCGCCGTGGGGCGAGGTAGCCAGCAGCGGTGAGTTGCCGGTGCGGTATGCGTTCTCCGAGCCACAGCTGGCAGCGTTGGCGGCGGAGATACATGCGCGGGGGACAGTCGTCACACGCCGCTACCGCGGGCTGGCAGCCATCGACGCCGCGGTGATCCGCGACACGTGCGTCGTGCCCGCCACCCGGAAGACCGAGCGTGTCACGACGGCGGACGTCGGGGCAATGCTCGAGATGCTCGGTGCGTACGACCGCAGGTGAGACGGTAAGTCGGACAGAAGGTGGTTTCGACCCGACGCTCAGCCGACACCGCGGAAGTTGGGGCGCAGGCGAGCGCTGCCCGACGCATGCCGCTTGAGGATGCCGACGAGGTCGCCGGACTCGTCGACGGCGGCCACCGCCTCGGGCGACTCGGGCGGAAGCTCGACGAGGCCGCCGCGGACGGCCCGATCGAGAAGTTCACCCGCGAGCATCATCCGCGGCAGGTCGGGCACGGCTGCCACCGCAGGCAAAAGCGCCGCGCGAGCCGTGTCGAGCACGACCGCATCAAGCGGCAGCGATGCCTCACGCGTGAACGGTCCGATGGCCGTCCGCACGAGCGATTCCATGACCGCCGTGGTGCGCAGCGCCGCCGCCAGATCGCGGCCGATGGCTCGCACGAACGTGCCCGACGAACAGATGATGTCGAGCCCGAGCCGCGGCCATGCATAGCCCGTGATCTCAAGCCGCTCGATTCGGACCGGCTTCGCCTCGAGTTCCACCGGCTGGCCCTTCCGCGCCAGGCGGTAGGCCCGCTTGCCGTCGACGTGCACGGCCGAGTAGGTGCAGGGCCGCTGGAGAATCTCACCCCGGAAGCGGGGCAGGGCAGCGTCGAGGTCAAGCGGCGAGGGCCGCAGCGGATCGGCCTCCTCTTCCAGCGGCGTTTCGAGGTCGTCGGAGGGGCTTGAGCGGCCGAGCAGGAAGGTCGCCGAGTAGTGCTTGGGCAACGCGTGTAGATAGTCGACGAGTTTTGTCGCACTGCCCACGCACACGATCACGACCCCGCTGGCCAGCGGATCGAGCGTGCCGGCGTGCCCAACCGCCTTCATGCGGAGGGCACGGGCCACGGCGTCGACGACGCCCCGCGACGACACCCCCACGGGCTTATCAACCGGGATCACACCCGTGAATGGGAAACGCATACAACTCCGCAATGTCGGCAGGTGATTTTTCAGCGAGTTTCATCCGCTCCCGCAGGCCACGCGGGTCATCGACGGCCGTTGCGACTAGCCGGTCGAACTTGAGATCGACGACCTCCGCCGTCCGCGCCGCATCGGCCCGCGCGTGGCCGAGCGGATAGGTCACGAGATCGCCACCGAGCCTCCCGAGCGAGATGTGGTCGATCACGACGCTTGTGGGAATGCCCGCCGGATACAAGGCGTCGTAGTCCGGGCCGCCGGGTTCGATCGACATTCGTTCGATCAGCCGCGTGATCGCCGGGTCACAGATTGCGGCGTCTGAATAATCCTCGGGCAGGAGCATGACCGATTCCCAGCTGACGGCGGTGCCCGCCTGCGCAGCCAGCCGCGCCTTGAGGAGCGTCCGCGCCAGGATGTAGGGCAGCGAATGATCGGCCGACTGCCGCGTCGTGGGCGTCCGCTTCGCGGGGTCGGCGATGATCGAATAGGCCGGCTCGTAGATACGGACGGCGATCGAACGGATGGCGTCGAGATCGCCCGCGAGTGCCGGCTGGGCAGTGCACAGGTCGACGAGCGATTGCAGGGCCCCGGCCGACTGGTGCTCGTAGAGCCCGAGCTTGAAGTGCATCGCATGAATGGCAAACCCATCGCCCCCCACGCCCAGCTCCAGGTCGAACGGACTCGAGCCCTCGGGGCAGGGCTCGTTCCTGCGATACAGAGCGAGCGGATTGCGGAACACGTCCCGCGGGCCCAGGAACCCGGCGAGGGCCCGCCGCCCGCTCATCACGGCCACCTCGGACGAGAGCGCTGCCGACGCCCCCTTCGAGTCGGAGAGCTGGTGCCCGGCACGAATCGCCCGATAGGGAACATAGTGCGCCACCACCATGCCGATCGCCGACTCGACCTGCTCCGCCGTACCGCCCAGCGCCGCCGCATACGTTGCTGCCGCCGCGACCGCTCCGTGGTGGACGTGGTCGATCGCGTATTTCCGCAGCGCGAAGACCTCGGCGAGCCGGCCACGGATCTCGTCGACGAGCAGCATGGCGCGGAGCGTGGTGTTGCCGTCGAGCCCGGCCTCTCCGGCCGCGGCGATGGCGACGGGGTAATAGTCGTTGTGGCCGAATTCGCCCGCCGTCCTTCGCTTCGCGGCGTCGTGTCCGAAGTTGGTGCCGTTGGAATCCCACTCGCGGACGGCCGATGCATTGGCGGCGACAGCTCGTTCCACAAGGCACCGGCGCGGCGATCCGAGACAGACGCCACCCCGGCTGCCTGTCATCGGGGGCGTGGCGAGGGCCTCGCGACGGAGCACCGTCGGCGCGTTGGCCGCGAGTGACAGGGCCGACACGCCGCAGCCGACGCTGTCGAGATGGAATCGCTCCAGCAGCCTCAGCGTGGCTGCCCCCACCGGCCGCGGGTCACGAAACAGGAAGTCAATCGCGTACTCGGCCAGGCCCCGGGCCTGATTGGTGTCGGCTGGCAGGAGTCGCGTGTCGCCGGCCGGTTGTCGCGAAGTCGTCATGGTGGCCTCACATGTCGCCCACATCACCGGGCGGGCCGCCTGTTGTACCTGACCGCCGCCAAAACGGGTCGATGCCGTTTCGGGGCTATGGCGACTACAATCAGTCGACATGCAGCCCACGCACCTCGGACCGTACACGATTTCCGCGTCGCTCGGCCACGGCGGCATGGGCGCGGTGTATGAGGCCATCGACCAGACGACCGGTCAGACGGTGGCCGTGAAGACGCTCGCGGCTCATCTCGGCGATGATCCCGGCCTACGGCGAC
This sequence comes from Planctomicrobium piriforme, assembly GCA_945869735.1. GTDB lineage: Bacteria > Planctomycetota > Planctomycetia > Pirellulales > UBA1268 > QWPN01. The sequence goes on along the minus strand of CAMBPQ010000042.1, from coordinate 22,462 downwards.
GGTTTGCAGCCGAGATCGAGACCCTCAAGGCGCTGCGGCACCCGTGCATCGTGCAACTCCTCGCATTTGGAGAGGAGGCGGGGGAGCCATACTTCGCGATGGAGGTCGTCCGCGGCCGGAGCCTCGAACAGTTGCTCCGCTCGGGGCGACGGTTTTCCTGGCGGGAGACGGTCGACATGGCGCTCGACATCACCCGCGCGCTCAAGTCGGCCCACGACCATGGCGTGGTGCATCGTGACCTCAAGCCCGCCAACCTGATCGTGCCAGACGAACCCGGAGCCGGTGCCGCCATCAAACTCGCCGACTTCGGCATCGCGAGGCTGTTCGGCGGGGCCGGGCAGACGATGGCTGGAATGATCGTGGGCACCGCCGAATACATGGCTCCGGAACAGGCCGCGGGCGGCCCGGTCGATCATCGCGTCGACCTCTACGCGCTCGGACTGGTGATGTTCGCGATGCTCACCGGTCGGCCACCGTTTCAGGGTGGCCAGCCAACCGAGGTGATCGAGCGGCAGAAGTCGGAAATCCCGCCGCGGGTATCGACCCGCAGTGCCGATGTGCCCGCCAGCCTCGACGACCTCATCGATCGGCTGCTCGCGAAAGACCCGGCAAAGCGGCACGCCAGCGCACTCGCCGTGGGCCGCACGCTGGCAGCCATCGCCACCCAAACGTCGGCAGCACCGGCAACCGTGGCAGACCATGCTCCTCCCGCGGAGGTGGATCTCCTGGCGCAGACGGAGCATTTCCCGCGTGCTGCATCTCCCGGAGGGACGGCTGCGCCTCCCGTGGTGATCAGGGGTGCCGTCACAGACCGCGACATTCCCGCCGACGCCCAGACGATGCCCATGCCGACGAAGGCCGGCGATCTGGCCCAACGGCTCACCGAACCCGCGACCGACGGCATCGGCTCATCCGCCGCGAAGGCCAGCCGATTCACCACCGTCGAGGACATGCAACGAGTGACGCAGGCCGAGGCCGCGGCGAAGCAGCGGCGGGAGAACCGGCTCCATGCGGCTCTTGCGATCGTTCTCGCCGCTGTGGTGGCCGGCGGCGCCTCGCTGTTGCTCCGGCCTCCGACCGCCGACGAGTTGCACGCACAGATCATGGCGGTCGCATCCGGTCCCGACGCCGATCTCCGCGACGCGCGACCTCTGATCGACCGTTTTCTGTCGCGGCATCCCGACGACCCGCGGGCCCAGGCGGTCCGCGATCTCGACCGCGGACTCGATCTCGACCTGCTTGAGCGTCGGGCCCGCCGCCGCCGCATGAATGACGGCGACATGCCGTCGCTGGAGCGGGAATACCGAGCGGCGATGGCTCGCGAGGACGAGAGCCCCGTCGCCTGCATCGCGGCGCTCGAGGCGATCCTCGTGCTGCATGCCGACATCCGCTTGGCTGCCGCCCCGTCCAGCGACGCCGCCGTCGAGAACGATCCCGCCCTCTGGCTGGCGCTCGCGCAGAGGCAGATCGATAAACTCGGGCCGCGGGCTGATCAGGAGCGGGCACAGGACGTCGCGACGGCGCGGGCGACGCTCGCCGAGGCGAAGAACCTGGCGACCCAAGCAGCCTCGGCCACAGAGGGAGTCGCCCGCGACCGTCTTCTTGACCACCGCCGGAGCCTGCTCCAGGGTCTGATTGAGATCTATGCCCCGAGGCCGCACGTCGCCGACGCCGTCGACAAGGCGAAGGCCCTCCTCGACGGTCCATAAACTCGTAGCCTCACGACTGATGACCTCCGGTTATGCCCCCCATCGTTCCCCAAGTTGATCCGATGAACGCTTCCAAACCGCAGCCCGCTCCGCACGATCGCACCGCTACCCGTCGTGGTAAAAGCCACGAGGCGTTCGCACGGGCCCGCAGGCTCATCCCTGGCGGCGTCAACTCGCCGGCCCGCGCCTTCGGCGGCGTCGGCGGCGAGCCGATCTTCTTCGCCTCCGCAGAGGGGCAGCACCTCACCGACATCGACGGCAATACCTACCTCGACTACATCGGCTCATGGGGGCCGATGATCCTCGGGCATCGCCATCCGCGGGTCGTGGCCGCGATCGAACGCGCGCTTTCGACGGGCACGAGCTATGGCGCACCGACCGAGGCGGAAAGCCATCTCGCCGATCTGATTATCGCGGCGGTGCCCTCGATCGAGAAGGTCCGGATGGTGAGTTCTGGCACCGAGGCGGCGATGAGCGCGGTGCGGCTGGCTCGTGGGTTTACCGGTCGCGACGTCATCGTGAAGTTTGCCGGCAACTATCACGGTCACGTCGACAGCCTGCTCGTGTCGGCCGGCTCGGCGGCGGCCACCCTCGGTGTGCCTGACTCACCGGGTGTCACAGCCGGCACCGCGAAAGACACCGTCGTCCTCGAATACAACGAGCCGCAGCAACTCGAGGATCTCTTCCGGGTCCGCGGCGACGAGATTGCTGCGGTGCTGATGGAGCCGGTGGTGGGCAACATGGGGCTGGTGGTGCCGTCGCGCGAGTTTCTCGCCGCGATCCGCGACCAGACCCGGCGGCACGGGAGCCTCTTCGTCTGCGACGAGGTAATGACGGGCTTCCGGCTCGCGCTCGGCGGCGCGCAGCAACTCCTCGGCATCGAGCCCGATCTGACGACACTCGGCAAGATCGTCGGTGGCGGCCTGCCGCTGGGCGCTTATGGCGGCCGGGCCGACGTGATGAACCACATCCTCCCGGTGGGGAAGGTCTTCCAAGCGGGCACACTCTCAGGTAACCCGCTCGCGGTGGCCGCCGGCACCGCCACCCTCGAAGAGCTCCGTGACCATTCTCCGTATGAGAGGCTCGACCGCCTCGGCGCGCGGCTGGAAGCTGGGTTTCGCTCCGCAGCAGAGCGGGCCGGTGTCACGGTCTGGGTCGCCCGCGTCGGTAGCATGATGACGATGTTTTTCCAGAAGGGGCCGAAAGCCGTGCCCGTGACGGGCTGGCAGACCGCGTCGCAGAGCGACACGTCGCGATACGCGGCCTTCTTCTGGGGCATGATCGACCGCGGTATCTACCTGCCGTGCAGCCAATACGAGGCGCTTTTCTTCTCGGCAGTCCACACCGATGCCGACATCGACCGCACGGTTGCCGCCGCCGCCGAGAGCCTGTCGGCGTGAGGCGGCCACGGCCGACTCACCGAAGATGAAAGTCGATCACCAGTGGCAGATGGTCGCTCGCCGTCTTCGTGAGGCTCGTGCGGACGACGCGGGCATGCCGCACGTCGATCGTGCCGCGCGCGAAAACCTTGTCGAGCGATCCCAACGGCATCCACGCGGGGAACGTGCGAAACCGTGAAATCGGCTGCGTCACTTGCTGAAAGCCGCCGGCGGCGAGCACGTCGGCGGCGAGCGTGTTGCGCCAGTCGTTGAAGTCGCCGACGATCAGCGTGGGATGGGGGTCGGCTGACCGGAAAAGCATGTGGCCGAGAATCCGGCCCACCTGCCAGCGGCGTTCACGCTCCGCGAGGCCGAGGTGCGTGTGGACGAGATGCAGCGGGCCCTCCGGCGATTCGACCAGGAGGAGCTGCGCCCCGCGGGGCTTGCGGCTGCCCTGCCGGAGCGTGATCCGGTGGCGGCTCGCCACCGGCCACCGCGAGAGCACGAGGTTGCCGTAGCTGCCCCCCCGCGCGGCGACCGTCGGCTGAAACACGGAGTGGCTGCGGAAGTAGCGGGCGAGCAGCCGCGGCTGGTCGTCGTGGCAGCTGCGGCCGACGTGGCGATCGACCTCTTGCAGGCAGATGAGATCGGGATTCTCGGCCTCGATGCAGTCGATGATGCGGTCGAGCGCATAGCGGCGGTCGCGACCACCGATCCCCTTGTGGATGTTCCAACTCAGGAGCCGCATCAGCCGCCACACTCCGCGCGCCGCCGCCGCAATGCCGGCGTCGAGTCGAGTTCCTTCCAAAATGACTTGTTCACGGGCTCCATCTTACCCGGAGCTCCCGTCAGGAAGCCCCAAGCGCCAGCGGGGGAATACGGCCCCGCGCGGAAGCCGGTGTAGACTCTCCCGGCATGACCGCCCACGACGATATCCGCATCGGCACACTCGTGCCCGCCCACGAACGCACGGCCGAGGTCATCGGCCAACTCCTTGCCCACGGGTTCGAGACGTTTCAGATCAGCTTCGGGCGGACCGTGGGCAGCTTCGACGTCGCAACGCTGGCTCACGCCGTGCAGCGCGTGCTCGACGCCCACCCTGTCGGTCCCCACGACCTGCCGCGGCGGGTGAGTGCGATCGGCGTCTACGGCAACGCACTCACGAGCCCCGAGACCGTCGCCGACTGGGAGCGGCTCATCGATGCCGCGACTCTCTTCGGCTGCGACATCGTCTCGGGCTTCGCCGGACGGATTCCTGGCCGACCGGTGCCTGAGTCATACGACGCATTCGCGAAGGTGTTTGGCCCGCTCGCCCGTCGTGCAGAGGAGCAGGGCGTGCGACTCGCGTTTGAAAACTGCGAGAAGCGGGGCACGTGGGAGAGCGGTGACTGGAACATTGCTCACGCACCGGCCGCCTGGGATGCGATGTTCGCGGCGGTCGAGAGCCCGGCCATCGGCCTGGAATGGGAGCCCTGCCATCAACTTGTGAGCTTCGTCGACCCGCTGCCACAACTTCGGAAATATGCCCGCCGCATCTGGCACATCCACGGCAAGGACGCGACCGTGCTCTGGGACGTGATCCGCGAGCACGGTATCCGCGGCGGCGTGCCCTACGTTCACCACCGCACACCTGGATTTGGCGACACCAACTGGACCGATCTGATCAGCTCCCTGCGGCTCTGCGGTTGGCGCGGAAGCATCGATATCGAGGGCTTTCACGACCCTGTGTATCGAGACGCCCTCGAGACGACCGGACAGGTGGCCTCCCTCCAGCACCTCACGCGGTGCCGCGGGAGCCAGTTTGTGCCGAATGCGTTTTGAAAGTCGCGCGACCGTGACAACTCTCAGCCGATGATCAACACGGCGATCGCGATCACCGCAGCCCCCATGCTGATGGGCAACGCGGCCCAATGCCGGCCCTGCGTTGCGAACCGTCGTCGGCGTTCCTCGATCGGCAGGCCAAGAAGTTCCTCAAGGTCGGCAACCGTGATCGGCTTTGACAGGACCACGTCGACGCCCGCTTCCCGGGCGGACTGCTCGGCGAGTTGCCGATGGCGGGAACTCTCCGCCTCCATGACGTTCATGTTGACCATGGCAATCTTGGCACCGGTCCGGCGGGCCTCGAGCAGACCCACAAAATCTTCCCCCGACATGTCGTCGAGGTCAGCCGCGACCAGCCAGGCATCGACGGGGATCTTCCCGGCAAGTTTGATCGCTGCGCCGCCACTTGAGCGAAGATGAAGGTCGAGGCGACCCATGCGAGCACTGGCAACCAGCGACGCATAGGAGTCGAAGGACGGATCGACGACCACCACGCTCGGCAGGCGGGCACGCTCGTCACCGTCGAGTTCGAATGCGGTACTTACCATGAGAAAAGATCCTTTTCATCAAATCGGGCGTCGAGAGTGACGAGACGACTCACACAAGACTCACAATCGAGAGAAACAAACAGATGGGCACGAGACACAGCACAAGGTCAGTTCGAGTGAGAGTTCGTGCGGTGGTGTAACCGGGTACCTGACTCATGAGCGGTTCTCCGTGGTGGCGGCCGTTGACTGCCGCTTCCTGAGCATCGACTGTCCGCAGAACACGCCGCCAATCGCCATCCCGGCCAGCACGAGTGCCGGCGGTTCCGGAGCAGCGATGCCGGTAACAAGATCAATGTCGGTGGACATGTCGTCGTCGGAATCAACCTTCAGTTCCGGGAAGCCGACGAACGTCTCGTTCTCACCAGCCCACGCCAGCGATCCGCCGAATCCCGGGGCAAAGTCGCACCAAGAGGCCGGCAGAATCGACGCCACTGGGGCGGCCGGATTGACGGACTCAGCGAATGCGGGGGAACCAACGAACATGGCGGCAGACGTAGCGATTACAGCGATGATGGTGTGATTCATGGTGCTTTCTCTTTTGGACTCGGGCGGGGCGGCTTGGTGCCGCGCCTTCGGGACCCTTTGAGGACCCTCGGCAGAGAATTTATCTGCAAGGTTTGTGCCAAACCGCCGACATCCTGCGGATGTGCGTCTCTCAACCGACGCGTTTCTGCATGATTTCATGAGGAATCATGTGTTTTTGAGTTCTCCATGGAGCCACCGCGGTGGCGATCCGGCCGTTTCCAGTTGGAGCGAATCGCCCCAGTCGGAGGTTGGGGATGGGGCGATTCGCTCCACCCCCCGGTCGAGGACCGGGGCGATTCGCCCCACCCGGGGGTCCACGACGGGCTGGGGCGTGAGGGGCCGTGGGGAGGGGGCCGTGCTACCCTTGGCTCGATGGAATTTACGCTGACAGCGGCATGGCGGTGGTGGGTGACGATGTGGCCCCATGTCACGGCGGCTGCTGTCCTCACGATCAATGTCGCGGCCTCCGTCCACGCGATCCTGCTGAAGCGGGACACGCGTTCCACGATCGGCTGGGTCGGGTTGATCTGGTTTTCACCCGTGTTTGGCGCGGTCGCCTATGCCGTGCTCGGGGTAAACCGGATCCGGTCCCGGGCAACGCATCTGCGGGCCGGACAGACCCGGGTCACCCATGTGCTCGAGCCGGCAGTCGCAACCGAAGACCGACTTCGCGAGGCCATTGGTCTCGACGACTCGCCGCTGCGGTCACTCGTCACGCTCGTAGGCAACGTCACGGCCCGGCCGCTCGTCGACGGCAACACGATCATCCCGCTCGACGGTGGCAACGAGGCCTACCCTCAGATGCTCGAGGCCATCGATACCGCCATCCGCAGCGTCGCGCTCGCTTCCTATATCTTCGACAACGACCCGACCGGGAAGGTCTTCGCGGAGGCGCTGGGCCGGGCGGTCGCTCGGGGCGTGGAGGTCCGCGTGCTCGTCGACGGCATCGGCTCGACCTACACCTTCCCGCCGATCACGGGCGTGCTCACCAGCCGTGGCGTCCGCGTAGAGCGGTTTCTGCCCACGAGCGTGCCATTTTATTTTCCCTATGCCAACCTGCGAAACCACCGCAAGATCATGGTCGTCGACGGTCGGCTCGGCTTCACCGGCGGGCTCAACATTCGCGACGGCTGCTGGCTCGCCCATGCACCGCAGCACCCCGTCCGCGACACACACTTCCGGCTGGAGGGGCCAGTTGTCGCCCAGTTGCTCGAGGTCTTCATCGAGGACTGGGCGTTCGCCTCCAGCGAGACGCTCGGCGGCCCAGCCTGGCAGCCCGTGCTCGAACCCGCCGGCACGATCCTCGCCCGCGGGATCCGCTTTGGCCCCGACGACCCCGACATCGGCCGCATCAAACTGGTGATCGTCGGCGCCCTGGCAGCGGCACAAAAGTCGGTGCGGATCATGACGCCCTACTTCCTGCCCGACGACGCCATCTTTCAGGCGCTCGACGTAGCGGCGATGCGGGGCGTGCAGGTCGATATCGTGCTCCCGGAGGAAAACAACCTGGCGCTCATCGGCTGGGCCAGTGACGCCATGCTCTGGCAGGCACTGGGCCGGGGCTGCAACGTGTGGATGTCACCACCCCCATTCGAACACACGAAGCTGATGGTGGTCGATTCGTCGTGGGCGATGTTCGGCAGCGGCAACTGGGACGAGCGGAGCATGAGGCTCAACTTCGAGTTTAATGTCGAGACCTACGACCGCGGCCTCGCCGCCCGGCTCGACGATCGGATCGCCGCGGTGATCGCCCGCTCTCGCCGTCGGACGCTCGCCGAAGTCGACGGTCGCAGCCTGCCCGTGCGACTGCGGGACGGCGTCGCCCGCCTCTTGAGCCCCTACCTCTGATCCGGCCCCCCAAGACCGCCGGATTCCGGGCCTCGTTGCAGCGAGATGCCGGGCTGCCCTAAAGTCTGCGACATGACCTCCACCTTCGCCTCCGCAGGCACCGACGCCATCGACCAGTTGCGGGCCGTCGGCCGTGAGTTTCACGGCCGCTCGTGGTCGCTCGGCACGAGCAGCAACTACAGCCTCGTGCTCGGCCGCGACCCGCTGGAACTGCTCGTCACGGCCAGCGGTAAGGACAAGTCGGCCCTCGGCCGCGACGACTTCGTCCGCGTCGATGCCAGTGGCCGCGTGACCGACGGCTCGGGCCGTCGGTCGTCGGCCGAGACACTGCTCCACTGCACGCTCGCCGAGATGATCCCATCGGTCGGTGCCGTGCTTCACACACATTCCGTGTGGGGCACGACCCTCTCCGCCCGTGCACTCCCCGAGGGTCGCCTGCGAATCGGCGGCTACGAGATGCTCAAGGGCCTCGAGGGCATCAGCACCCACGACACGGTCGAGGAGGTGCCGGTGTTCGCCAACACCCAAGATATGGTGGAGCTTTCGGCGCGGATCAAGAACCGGCTCGGAGGCCTCGATTGGCAGGCGGCGGGTCGCCCCCCATGCCACGGCTTCCTGCTCTCGGGCCACGGCCTCTATACGTGGGGCCACGACCTCGCCGAGGCCCGTCGGCACATCGAAATCTTTGAGTTTTTGTTCGAATGCGTGGCCCGAACCCAGTTCCAGCACCAGCAGTAAAGAGAGGCTCTGCCATGGCCATCGTCACCGTACCCGCCGCAGACCGTCGGATCACCGACGCTGCGGAGATCACCGAGTTTCTTGCCGCCAATGGGCTCCACTACGAGCGCTGGCCGCTCGAGGACCGGGTCGACCCCACGGCACCGGCCGACACCATCCTCGCGGCCTACGCCCCGGAGATCGACGACCTCAAGCGACGGGGTGGATTCGTGACGGCCGACGTCGTCGACATCTATCCCGACACGCCCAATCTCGAGGTGATGCTCGCAAAGTTCAGCAAGGAACATACCCACACCGAGGACGAAGTGCGGTTCATCCTGCAGGGCAGGGGAGTGTTTCACATCAACCCCGGCGACAAGTCGGTATTCGCGATCGAGGTCTGGGCCGGCGACCTGATCAGCGTGCCCCTCGGCACGCGGCACTGGTTCGACCTCTGCGGTGATCGTCGGATCCGCGCGATCCGCCTGTTCCAAGACACGAGCGGTTGGACGCCGCACTATCTCGACAACGGCGTCCACGCGGCCTACGAACCGCTTTGCCTCGGCCCCGCCTGGGTCGCCGGCTCGGGAAGGTCCGCCACGTGATCGTGTTCGACGGCCGCGGCATCCTCCTCGACGTCGAGGGCACGACGTCTTCGATCTCGTTCGTCTACGACGTGCTCTTCGTGCATGCCAAGCGCCACGTGGGGGATTTTCTGGCGGCGCGTTGCGGCGATCCAGACGTCCGCGCCGCGGCCATGGGTCTGGCTACCACGGCCGGCCTGCCCGCTGAGACGGTCGACTCCGCGGAAGGCGTCTCGCGGCTCGCGATGGTGGCGCTCGACCTCATGAGCCGCGATGTGAAAGACACGGCGCTCAAGGCGCTGCAGGGCATGATCTGGCGAGGCGGCTACGAGTCTGGGGAAATCCGAGCCCACGTGTTCGACGACGTGCCACCAGCGCTCGCGCAGTGGGCCGACTCCGGGCTCGACGTGCGAATCTATTCGTCGGGATCGATCGAGGCTCAGCGACTCTTCTTCGCGCACACCGCTCACGGCGACCTGACCCGCCATCTCCGCGGGCACTACGACACCACGACCGGACCCAAGCGGGAGGAGGCAAGCTACGCGGCGATCGCGGCCGACATGGGGCTCGAACCGCGGCAGATTCTCTTCGTGAGCGACGTGGGGGCCGAGCTCGACGCAGCCAAAACAGCTGGCATGGCGACGGCGTTGGCCGTAAGACCGGGGAACCGCGACCCCGGCGGAGTGTTTCAGCACGAGGCGGTGGCGTCGTTCGCCGAGGTCGTCACATGACGCCGCGAACGGAGTTCGACGCACCCCGTTGCGGCTGCGGCGGCTCGACCCATCCGGAGATTGGCGCAGCGATCCGTGAGGCGGTCGCCGCCGCCTCCGGCCAGCTCGCCGAGGCGAGCGCAGAAGGAGATGCCGCCGTGGATCTCGCTGTGGTCTTCGTTTCAGCCGCTCACGGCCGAATGATCCGCCCCGCAATGGAATCACTCGCAGACCTCGTTCCGGCGACGACCGTGATCGGCACGACTGCCGAGGGCGTGCTCGTCGGCGAGGATGAGTTTGATCGCGGCCCGGCGGTGGCCGTCTGGCTGGCTCGGCTGCCGGGGGCGTGGATCGCGCCGGTGTCACTGGAGTACGTCCAAACGCCCGACGGCGGGATGTTTGCCGGCTGGCCCGAGTCGGGCGACGGTGCCTGGCCCGCGAACACCGCACTCATCCTGCTCGCCGACCCCTTCTCGTTTCCCGTCGACGCCTTCATCAGGCGGATGGAGGAGGAGCATCCGGGCATGCCGATCGTTGGCGGCATGGCTAGCGGCGGTATCGAGCCGGGCGGCAACACGCTCGTGGCTGGCACGCGAACCTACGAATCGGGCGCGGTGGGCGTGCTCGTGGGGGGCTCGGTCCGTATCCGGCCGGTAGTCTCACAGGGCTGCCGGCCGATCGGCAAGCCGATGGTGATCACGAAGTCTGAAGAGAACATGATCGTGGAGCTCGGTGGCCGTCCGGCGCTCGAGCGGCTTCGGGAGGTGTATGGCGAGCTCGACGCGGCCGACCGGGGGCTCGTCCGCTCGTCGCTCTACGTCGGTCGTGCCGCCAACGAATACCGCGATACGTTCCGCCGCGGCGACTTCCTCGTGCGCAACGTCGTGGGCGCCGACCCGGAGTCGGGCGTGATCGCGGTCGGTGACTTGGTCCGCACCGGCCAGACCGTCCAGTTTCATGTTCGTGACGCGGCCAGCGCCGACGAGGATCTCCGCAGCCTGCTCTCGGCCCGCACCTCCGCCGCGCGGCCGGCCGGGGCCCTCGTGTTCACGTGCAACGGCCGTGGACTGCGGCTCTTCGACACGCCCCACCACGACGCCCGCTGCGTGCAGGAATGTCTTGGTCCGCTCCCGGCCGCAGGCTTCTTCGCGCAGGGCGAGATCGGCCCGATCGGCAGCCGTACGTTCCTCCACGGCTTCACGGCGAGCATCGCCGTCGTCGAAGCGGCCGACTAGAGCCCGTCCAACGTACGTGGATCGCCGGCTCGGGGGCGGCAAAAGTCGCCGCTGCGCGGTCCTGCGGATTGCCGATCTGGGCCGCGGCGGCTCAGGCGCTCCTCGCGCGTTCGCCGACCCCCTTGCCTCCCTCCCCTAAGGTGCCATCTCGCCGCTCTCCCGCGGGCGTTCTCGCGGGCCGGCCTTGCCCCGACCTCCGGCGCTGCCTATCGTCCCGCCTCCATCCGGGTGGTAGCGAACTCCGCTCCGGCGACTTTCGGAGGTTCCTCGCATGCGGTCTCTCCTCGTCGTGCTGTCGGGCGTCGCGCTGGCTGCTGCGGGCTGTGCGAGTCACAAAGCCAACCAATACGCCTACGCTCCGCCGCTGGCTCCGCCGGTTTATCCCCAGCCTCAGACCGCAGCCCAGCCCATGGTCTATGCCGGCGCAGCGGCCACGCCCATGGTGGCCCCAGCGGCACCCGGGGCTGTGATGCCGATGATGCCGGCGGCGATGGGCACGAATGATCCCTGCTGTCCGCCGCTCGACGGCGCTGCTCCAGGCGTTGCCGTCGTCTACGACTCGCTCGACCAATCGCCCCCCTGTCCGCCGGGGCCCTGACGTTCGGGCGACACATTTTGTGCAACTCCTCTACAGTAAACATTCTCACCACCGCATCTGCGGCGGCGCTGGAGTGTGCATAGTGGGTGTTTGGTCGATTTCGCAGGAACGTCGTGACGAGTTGATGGACGATCCGGCCCTGCCGGATGGCGAGCACATGCACGCGCTGGCGGCCCTGCGAACCATCAACGCAATCTCCCTCACGGCGAAGCGGCTCGCGGAGGCTGTCGAGCGGCTTCTTCCCCGGGGGCTCGACCGGCCGCTTGTGGTCGCCGACCTTGCCTGCGGTGGAGGCGACGTCACGGTGGCGTTGGCGGATCGCCTTGCGTCGCGACGCGACGGCCCTCTGGCCGTGCGCGTGATCGGCGTCGACATGAGCGGTCGCGCAGTCGATCGGGCTCGAAGCCTCGCGGCCCGCCGCGGCTGCACGGCGGCGGAGTTCGTGGTGGGCGACATCGTCGCCGACGGCTGCCCACCCTGTGACGTCGCCGTCAGCTCGCTCTTTCTCCACCATCTCGATGACGCTGGCGCAGGCCGGGTGCTGTCCTCAATGGCCGCGACGGCCAGCTGTGGCGGTGCCGTATCCGACCTGCTCCGCACCCGGGCGGGGCTCGCCCTGGCCGTCCTCGGCACCACGCTCCTGTCGACGTCGCGGGTGGCGAGAATCGACGGGCCGGTCTCCGTGAAGGCCGCGCGGACGATGGCGGAATACCGTCTGCTGCTCGACGACGCAGGCCTCGCCCATGCCGGAGTGCGCCGCACGTGGCCGGAGCGGTGCGTGATCGAGTGGACCTCGACGGGCCACGGTGTCACATGATCGCGCCTTTGCGTTTCCAGTCGTCGCACATCCCACCGACACTCTCGGCCCGGGAGGCCGCCGATGTCCACTGGCAGGCGGTCATCATCGGCGCAGGCCCCGCGGGGGCCGCCGCCGCGCTCCGACTCGCCCGCCGCGGGCTGCGGGTGGTTCTCGCAGACGTGGCCCCGATGCCACGACCGAAAGTCTGCGGCTGTTGCCTCTCCACGACGGCGCTCGCCGAACTCCGCGATCTCGGTGTCATCGATGCCGGTGGACTCATCGCGCCGCGACCGCTTCACTCGGTCACGCTCGCCGCCCGGGGCAGCGCGGCTACCATCGCGATGCCAGCGGGGGGCGTGATGTCGCGCGACGCACTTGACGCCGGGCTCGTGATGAAGGCAATCGCCGCGGGAGTGGCGTGGCTCCCCGAGACGCGTGTCGTGTCGATCGACGATGCGTGCGACACCGTCGTGGTGGCATGCAACGCCCAGGAGCAGGGGCCGACCATGCTTCGCGCGGAGGTAGTGGTGATCGCTGCCGGACTTGCGCCGTCGATTCACATCCCGGCGACAGACCGGCGACACGTTGGCCCCGACAGCCGGGTGGGAATCGGGACGATCCTGCCCCCGACGGCGCCGGGGCCGGAGGAGGGTCGCCTCGTCATGGCCGTGTCGCGGCACGGTTACTGTGGGATGGTGCGGCTCGAGGACGGCCGGGTCGACGTGGCCGCGGCAGTCGACGCGACGGCAGTCGGCGCCGCCGGTGGACCCGCAGCTCTGATCTCGAGGATTCTCACCGATGCCCTCGGCTGCGACGAAGCCGACCGCTGGGCCAGCGACCTTGCAATCTCGTCGTTCCGCGGCACCCCGCGACTCACGCACGCCAGTCCGCCCGTCGCGACGCCGTCGGGCCGCGTCATGCGGATCGGCGATGCCGCCGCCTACGTTGAGCCGTTCACGGGTGAGGGCATGGGCTGGGCGATCACGACCGCGCGGCTGCTCGACGAAGCGCTCGGTTGGGCGCCGCCCACGGCCCGGATCGATGCACCGAGTGCCGCCGCCCGCTATGCTTCCGCTCACGCCCGCCATCTCGCGCATCATCATTCCCGCTGCCACCGCATCAGTTGCGTTGTCAGGCGACCGCTGTTTGTCGCCTGCGCAGCCCGCCTCGCGCGATATGCTCCCGCGGCAGCCGCGCGGGTGGTGCCGCTCGTCGTCGGTGCTCGCCCCTCCTTGGAGTACAGTTCATGAGTCTTGTCATGGTGGGCATCGGCACAGCCGTGCCTGAGCACCGTATCGCCCAGAGCGATGCCGCCGGTCTCGCGATCAGTTTCGCCAACGCGGCCCCCGGCCGAGAGCGTGCCTTGGCGGCGGTCTACCGGCAGTCGGGGATCCGCACCCGCGGCTCAGTGCTGCTCGAGGCCACCATCGATGAACCATTTGTGCAACGGTTCTTTCCGCCCGCCGAAGCGTGGGGCGACCGCCCATCCACGGGCGTGCGGATGAAGCGCTACGCCGTCGAAGCGGGGCGGCTGGCAGCACAGGCCGCAGCCACCGCCATCGAATCGGCCGGGATGGCCGTTGACGAGATCACGCATCTCGTCAGCTGCTCATGCACTGGTTTCGCCAACCCCGGTGTCGACCTCGAGCTCGTGCGCACGCTCGGTCTCCCGGCTTCGGTGGCCCGCACCCACATCGGCTTCATGGGTTGTCATGGCGCCTTCAATGCGCTGAGGGTCGCCGATGCATTCGTCACCGCCAACCCGTCTGCCGTCGCGCTCGTGAGCTGTGTCGAACTCTGCAGCCTGCACCTGCAGTACGGCAGCCACGGCGACCATGTCGTGGCCAACAGCCTGTTTGCCGACGGGGCGGCGGCCGTGGTCGGCGTCGGATGCGGCCACTCGGCCGCGTGGCTCGGCGGCTGGCGGATCGTTGCCCAGGCGTCGGAGGTGCTCCCCGACTCCGAGCAGGAAATGGGCTGGCTGATCGGTGACAGCGGATTCGAGATGACGCTCTCGCCGCGCGTGCCCGGTCTGATTGCCAGCCAGTTACGGCCAGCCGTCGAGGAGATGCTCGCCCGTGCGGGGATCGCGGCCGGCGACGTCGCGACCTGGGCGGTGCATCCCGGTGGACCGCGGATTCTCGGCGGCGTCGCGGAAGCCATGGGCCTGCCGCCCGACACGCTCGCGGTGTCGCGGGATGTGCTCGCCGATCATGGCAACATGTCGAGTGCAACGATCCTGTTTATTCTCGAACGGCTCGCGCGGGCCGAGGCTGCGGGGCCGTGCGTGGCGCTCGCCTTCGGACCGGGCCTCACGGTCGAACTCGCCGTGCTCGACCGCGAGTCGGGGCCGGCGCCCAACGCCGCCAGGTCGCTGCCGAGGGCCCCGAAGTGAGCGGGCCGGCGGTGTCGCAGCGCCGCGTTGCGGGAGTTCTCCTGCATCCCACGTCACTGCCGGGCCGCCATGGCATCGGCGAGATCGGTCTCGAGGCGGAGCGCTGGCTCGAGCGGCTGGCCGGCATGTCGCAGAGTCTCTGGCAGGTGCTGCCGCTGGGCCCCACGGGCTACGGCGATTCGCCCTACCAGACGCTCTCCACGTTCGCGGGTAATCCCCTGATGATTTCCTGCGACGCCCTCCGCGACGCGGGGCTCGTCGACGACGACCGGCTCCGCTCGTTGCCGCTGTTGCCGGAGACGCACGTCGACTTCGGGGCGCTGATCAGACCGCGAGTTCGTCTGCTCCACGAAGTCGCGGCGGCGTTTTCGCGGCGGGCATCGCCCGCACAGCAGGCCGGGCTCGAGGATTTTATCGAGACCCACCGCGGCTGGCTCGACGACTACGCGCTCTTCGTCTCGCTCAAGGAACACTTCGAGGGCCGCTCGTGGCATGAGTGGCCGACCGACGCGGCCCGCCGGGAACCGGCGGTCCTGAATGCCGCGCGGAAAACGCTCGCCGAGCCGATCGCCCACGCCCGGGCTTTGCAGTTTCTGTTTCACGAGCAGTGGGCACGGCTGCGGCTGCGGGCCGCCGCCCTAGGCATCTCGATCATCGGCGACCTCCCGATCTTCGTGGCCCACGACAGCGCCGATGTCTGGTGCCGGCCCGAACTGTTCACACTCGCCGCCAATGGCCGGGCGACCGTCGTGGCGGGTGTGCCGCCCGACTACTTCAGCCTGACGGGCCAGCGCTGGGGCAACCCGCTCTATCGCTGGGACGTCCACGAGGCGGAGGGCTATGCCTGGTGGACTTCACGGCTTGCCCATGCGTTTACGCTCGTCGACATTCTGCGGATCGACCACTTCCGGGGGTTCGCCGCCTACTGGGAGATTCCCGCCGACCACCCGACGGCGGAGCACGGCCGGTGGGTGCCCGGACCGGGCCGAAAGCTCTTCGACGCGGCGACGCGAGCGCTCGGGCCCCGGTCGATCATCGCGGAGGATCTCGGCCTGATCACGCCCGACGTCCATGCCCTCCGCGATGAACTCGGCCTGCCGGGGATGCGGATTCTGCAGTTCGCCTTCGGTGACTTGCCGCAGGAGGAGACCTACCGCCCCGAGTCATACCCGGCCAACGCCGTGGTCTATACCGGCACGCACGACAACGACACGACCGTGGGCTGGTATCGCGGCGAGCCGGGCAGCGCCTCCACCCGGTCGGCCGACGAGATCTCGCGGGAACAGCACGCCGTCCGATCCTATCTGGCGAGTGACGGCTCCGAGATCAACTGGGACATGATCGCACTGGCGCTGGGGTCACCGGCCGACACGGCGATCTATCCACTCCAGGACGTGCTCGGTCTTGGCAGTGAGGCGCGGATGAACGTGCCGGGTCGGGAGTGGGGCAACTGGACGTGGCGGTTCCGCTGGGAGCAGCTCACGCCCATGATCGAAGACCGGCTCGAGGGCCTCACGCGTCGCTCCGGCCGCGCGGCGGGATAGCCTCCCGACAGGAAGCCTCAAGCGCGAGCGCGGGGAATACGCCCACCACCCCAACCCGCTCCGCGCCACCGCCACGCCCGCCACCCGCATTCCCATCGCTCGCGCTCCGGGCTTTTTGGAGCGTCACACGCCACGCGCCGCCTCCCGTCAGGAAGCCCCAAGCGCGAGCGCGGGGAATACGCCCACCACCCCAACCCGCTCCGCGCCACCGCGTTACCCGCGGAGCGGGTGCCGCACGAAAAACTCCCAGATCAGCGCGTTCGCATCGAGCGACGGCACCGCGGGACCGAGCAGAAACGAGTCGGGCGTTTGGCCGGGCCAGACGTGGCCACCGCCTTCGATTCGGTAGAACACCACTTCGCTCTCCTCGACGCCCGGGCCCCAGATAAACCGCTCGATCGAGAGGCCCATGTCAGGGCAGGGGATCGGCTCACGGATCGGCTCCACCGGGCAGCCGTCGGCATGCACCCATTCGAGCAGGCCCTCCACGACAGGCCGGTGGCTGATCCGCGTCACGCTGCGGCGGCCGACGCCTCCTTCCAGCGGTGTGAACTGATCAAGCGTGCCGTGGAAATGCAGGACCGACACCGGTCGCGCGGGAGCCACGTGCGCGAGTGCCAGAGGCCCGGCCACCGGAGCGATCGACGCGATCGTGTCGGCGAGTTCGGCGGCCACCCGATAGGCCATCATTGCGCCGTTCGACATGCCCGTGGCGTGGATCCGTCGCGGATCGACCGCCTGGCGGGCCGCCACGTCGGCGATCACGGCCCGGGTGAAGGCCACGTCATCGGAATCCTGGTCGCGTGCTTCGCCACAGCAGTTGCCGCCGTTCCAGGTAAAGAGCCCTTCACGCGATCCGGTGCCGGCGGGGTAGACGACGATCGCACGGCCCGAGGCCGCGAAGATGTCAAGCCCCGAGAACCGCCGCATCATCTCCGGATGGCTCTGCCCGCCATGAAAGGCGAGCACGAGCGGCCAGCCCGCAGTCGGCGGCGGGGCAGTAGGCACGCAGGCAATCGCATGCCGCAGCCGCGCGGACACCGGCACGTCGAGTCGCGTCGCAGTCAATGTGGCGGTGCTCATCGGCGTTGTCGCATGACAATATCTCTTTGGTCAGCCGCTCGCCGGCGTCGCGCTCACCATCCGTCGCGGCCGGCCCGCGTAACGGTCGACGATCGCCGCGGCCGCCTCAGCCAGCCGGTCGCGAATGTCGAGCGGCTCGAGGACCTCCACGCTGGCGCCCAGGCCGAGGAGTTGCGGGATCATTTCGCCGTCCCACGCTCGTTCGATGTCGAGGATCACACCGCCGTCGGGCTGCCTGCGGATCTTTTGTCGCGGATGAAACGGTTTTTCGATTGCCCAGCGAGCCCGCTCGGGCTCGACTCGGATCCGATACCGCCGCGGCGCTTCGTGCGAGCGATAGATGGTGATGCTATCGGCCAGCAACTCGCCCACGGGCACCGGGTGCCGGGGAAACGTCCGCGAGGTCACACGGGCATCGGCCACACGGTCCAGCTTGAAGAATCGGATCGCTGCCTCGGCTGCCTTCGCAGGCCGCCGTATCGCGCTGCTCGCCTTCGCTGGAGGCACCCGGTAGGCGGCGATGTAGACGGCGCCGTCGTAGAGCACGAGCGCCTCAGGACGGACCGTCGACTTCCGTGGCTTCTGGTCGGCGAGGCTCGTGTAGCGGATCTCGAGCTCCTGCGCGTTGCGGATCGCGCGATGCACGGCATTGAGCGTCCGAGAGCGATACTTCGCGGTGGCAGGCTTCGGATGCACCACAAGCCCCTCTTGGTGCTCGGCCACGTAGTCCAGCAGCCGTGTCGTTGCCACGCTCTCGAGTTTGTTCATCACCTGCTCGATGCCGCGCCAGTAGATGGTGCCCGCCAGCGGCGTGAGAAACTCGCGAGCCACGGCCAGCGAGAGCAGTTCCGGCAGCGTGATCGGCGGCGCGATGAGCTCGACCGCGCCGCGGCCGGGCTGGATCGACCATGCCTGCACGTTGAGGCCGCGGGGCGACCGCTTCTTCGACTCCTTGACCGCGTAGCCGAAGCGGCCCAGAAACTCGACGTCGCGGCGGATATTCTTCTCCGACATCTCATCGATCACACCCCGGGCCTGAAGCTGTGCCTTGAGTTCCGCCGTCGTCAGCGGCTGCCGCGCGCCAAACAGGATGTCGATCAGGTGAAACACCCGCAGCAACTGCTCGTGACGGCTGATCGAATCCATGCGTTCTCTCCGCAGTCGGTGACCCGTCCAGATCCACATGGACCGGTCAGCGGGCACGAGGATACCTCCGCTGTGGCGGGCCGCGGGCGGCCCAGCACACATCATCCCCCGCATGGGTGGGTTGGCGGGACCAACGTTGTCCGGGTTGGGGTCCATACTCCCACCACGCGACCGATCGCACCTCCCTTTCCGTGAGCCACACCATGCCAGACCGACCCTCGCTCGTCCGGCTGTCGGCGACACTCCTGCCCGCGGCGCCTTTGGCCGGGGAGGGGGGTGGCCGTCAGCAAACCTACCGCTTCCTCGCCATCGGCACCGCGATCCTCGAGCGGTCGACCAGAACAGCAGGACCGTGGCACGTCCGGGTGTCGACCGACGGCAGCTTCCTGCCGCGGGCCCCACGAACGCCAGCTGGCCTCGAGCGGCGGCTGACAGCGCGGCGGGATGGAGGCGGCATCTCGAGGCTCGGCGCTGCGCTCCTCGAGCCACGCGACCTGCCGTCCGTCGCGTCGCAGTTACGGCCGACGCTGCGCGGCCGCGGGCAGGCTTCGCTTTGGCATGAGTTCTACGGCTGGGCGCTCATGTATCAGCTGCCCGGCGACCGAGGCATCGGCCGCGTTGATCCGCACGACGAGTTCACCGATATCCCGGCCTTCTTTGAATCGCCGCTCGAAGTCGCCGACCGCCAGGAGCACCTCGCCAGCCGGGGCATTTTTGCGAGGGCCATCGCGCTGGTGACCCAGCCGGAAGACTTCGACGCCGTCGATGAGGCTATCCCGTGGAACCGTTACTCCCCGCTGGCCCGCTGGCAGCGGGCCCACCGCCTCACGGCATTTGATCAGTAGCCACCCGCGTTTCCGGAAAGCATCGACTCCCATCAGGAAGCCGCGATCGCGAGCGCGGGAAATACGCCCTCCACCGCTCCCCGCTCCACACCACGCTCACGGTCACCACCCGCTTTCCCATCGCTCGCGCTCCGGGCTTCCTGAGCGCCACGCGCGACGTCAACTCGACTCGCCGACAACGGCGGCAAACTCGTCTTGGAGCGCAAGCCACCGCTCCTCCGCGGCAGCGAGCTTCTCCGTGGCCGCCGTCATCTCGGCGTGAAAACGGACGGCTTCGTCCGGATCGGTGGTTGCAAGGAGCGCCGCGTTCGCCTGCTTCTTCTCCACGTCGAGTTTCGCGATCGACCGCTCGATCGCCGAAATCTCCTTGCGGATCTCCCGATCGTTCCGGGCCACCGGTCTGGCCGTGCTGGCCTTGCCGTTGCCGTCCCGCCGCAGAGGCGGTGCGGCAGGCGGCTTGCGGCCCCGGCCATCGGCTGCCTCGGCCTCGTCGATCTCTCGTGACACCGCGGCGAGATAGGCGGCGTAGTCGCCCAGCGAGTTGATCACGCGTCCGCCCTTCACCTCGATTACGGTCGTTGCCACGGCCTTCATGAAGCTGCGGTCGTGGCTCGTGAAGACCACCGTTCCCTCGTAGGCCACGAGCGACTGCGCCAGCGCATCGACTGTCTCCACGTCGAGGTGATTGCCCGGCTCGTCGAGCACGAGGACGTTGAACGACCCGAGCAAGAGCCCCGCGAGGCAGAGCCGGGCCCGCTCGCCGCCAGAAAGAACTTTTACTTTTTTCTCAACGGCCTTGCCTCGGAAGAGCATCGCGCCGGCGACGTCGAGGATTCGCTGCTGCTTCGTGCCAAGGGCGGCGGCGCGTTCGAGGTGGTCGAGCACCGTCTGGTCCTCGCGAATGCTTGTGTAGACATGCTGCGCGTAGACGCCGAGTTCGCAGCCATGGCCCCACTTCACATCGCCGGTCACCGCCGGGAGCGAGCCAACGAGTGTCCGAAGAAACGTCGTCTTGCCTTGGCCATTATCGCCCACGATCGCAGCCCGCGTGCCATGGATGATCTCGAGGTCGATCCCCGTGGCCACCGTATGGTCGGCGTAGCCCACCGCAAGGTCGCGGCAGCGGACCGCGGGCCCCTTGCGGGGCGACACTGCGGGGCACTGAATCGCGGCCGTCGGCGCCGACTCCGTCACGTCCTCGACCTCGAGCTTCTCGAGTTGCTTCGACTTCGACTTCGCCCGCGACGCGGTCGACGCCCGGGCCTTGTTGCGGGCGATGAAGTCCTCAAGCTGCCGCCGCTTGGCGAGCACAGCGGCGTTGGTCCGTTCCACATGAGCTGCCTTCTCCCGCTGGTATTCCAGGAAGGCGTCGATCCGCCCCGGATAGGTCGTCAACTTGCCGCCGGTGAGGTCGAGCGTCTGGTCGCAGGTGGCGGCGAGGAAGGCGCGGTCGTGGGAGACGATCAGGCACGACTCACGGTAGCCGCGGAGGAAGTGCTCGAGCAGGATCTGAGTCCGCAGATCGAGGAAGTTGGTCGGCTCGTCGAGGAGGAGCAGGTTGGGGTCGTGGAGGAGCAGGGCCGCGAGCTTCACCCGCGTCTGCCAGCCGCCCGAGAGCGCGGCGACGGGGCCGGTGAGCGTGGTCCCCTTGATCTCAAACTCCCCGGCTATCTCGCCGCACTTCCAGTCGGGCTGGTTGCTGTCCCGTCTCAGGAAGTCGAGCGCGGATTCACCGGGCAGGAAAGGGTCGTGCTGCCGCAGGTAACCGAGCCGCAGTTGCGGGTGCCGGGCGATCTCGCCGGAGTCGAGTTCCTCCTCGCCGAGGATCACCCGCAGGAGCGTACTTTTGCCCGCGCCGTTTCGGCCGACGAAGCCCACCCGGCCGTCGTCGGTGATGGTGGCCGAGGCGGAATCGAGCAGGACTTGGTCGCCGTACCGCTTGCAGGCATTCTTAATGTCGAGCAGGACCGCCATGCGACTCCATAAGGCCGCGATCATCTCAAACCGAACAGCCTTTGACAGTATACCCGCTTCCATCCGCCTATCCCGGGGCAAGCTCATGATCGATGAATCAGTGTGGCCGAGGCCCGGCAGGCGGCATCGTCCCGGACGGCAACCCACTGGGCGAAAAAGCGGTCCTGGAGCCGGCTTTTTTCGGTGAAATCCCAGGTTTCTGAACTGCCAACGCCGGTGTTCGACGATGTAATTTGGAAGGTTCCGCCGATCGATCCTGCGGGGTCCGCGTCTGGCCGCAGAGAAACGGGCCTGACGGCGATGCGCCGCCGTCGTTCACCCGCGACATCAAGGGGATCATTTCCAACCGCTGCGTACGGTGCCACGGGCCCGACGCCGTCGAGAAGCTCGTCGATCGGCTCTCACCCACGACGGCTACGGCGAGCACATGGCCCGCCAGTGGCTCGACCTCGCCCGCTATACCGACAGCGCCGGCTACGCGGACGATCCGCCGCGGACAATCTGGGGCTAGCGCGATTGGGTGATCCGCGCCTTCGACGCCAACATGCCGTTCGACGAGTTCATGATCTATGAATTAACTGGCCGGCGATCTCGTGTTCAACGCCACGCTCGACGACAAGGTCACCACCGCCTTCCACAGCAACACGCTCACCAACAACGAAGGGGACACGACGCTGAGCACATGGATGGGCACCACGCTGGGCTGGCTGTCCTCAAGGGGCCCGCCAAGGAAAACGCGGCTGCTCGCCACAGCTCGCCGGCTTCTGCAGGAAGACAAAGCCGCCCTTCTTGTTGGCCACGACGATGTCAGGCCGGCCGTTGCCGGTGACGACGTGCTGGAGACCGTCGCCGATGATGTCAACCCAGTTGGGTGATTCGTTGTCGACGACCGGATGCGCGAGGTGCTTCGCCCAGTCTCCCGTCCGGTTGCCCGGATTCCTGTACCACTGCACCGCCTTGCCGGGCCACTCATTGACGAGCACGTCGAGGAGGCTGTCTCCA
>CAMBPQ010000041.1 GCA_945869735.1 Planctomicrobium piriforme | reverse complement strand
GACCAGTGAAAAAGAACGGTGTGAGTGAGTATGCCCATTCCCCGCCCACTCGCCCCGCTCCTCTCAGGAAGCCCCAAGCGCGAACGCGGGGAATACGGGTCGCATCGAAACAATACCGGATTGGTTCGCCGGCGGTGACATGCTCGGCGTGCCTCCCGTCAGGAAGCCCCAAGCGCGAGCGCGGGGAATGCGGGTCGCATCGAAACAATACCGGATTGGTTCGCCGGCGGTGACATGCTCGGCGCCGGGGGATTTTGCTACAGGATGCCCGCTTGGCCGACTGGGCATCGCTCGTGAGTCGCAAAGATGCCCCGGCTTCTGCGCGTGCCTCCGACCGGCTCCTCACGATCGGGAGACGTGTTGAACATCCTCGCGGCGTGCCTCCCGTCAGGAAGCCCCAAGCGCGAGCGCGGGGAATACGCCCTCCACCCCGCCCCGCTCCACACCACCACGCCCGGCCCGGCTCGGCTTCGTCAGGTCACAGCCAAATCTGCAAGCGACCGTCGAGCATGTCGGGGATCTTCTTGGCAAGGATCCGCCGGATACGGTCGTCGGTGTAGCGGGTCGAGAAGTGCGTGGCGATCACCAACTCGTTATGAAAACACTCGCGACGGGCGAGGAGGTCGTCGAGGTGCATGTGGCCGAACTTGTGAATCTTTTCCTTGCGGTGCGAGTGGGCCACGAACGTGAGCTCCGTGATCAGGATCATCGCCTCGAACATCGCCGGACAGCGGTCGAGCCCCTCGGGGGAACTGTCGCCGAGGTAGGCCACCAGCGGCGCTCGGATCTCATGGGTGACGTCGATGCCAGAGAGCCGCAAGTCCCGAATCTTGTCACCCGGCAGACCCTGGTATTCGTGTTTGAGCTTCCGCCGGCGGTCCCAGACCACGTAGCCAACGCTCGGGATCGTGTGGCAGGTGCTCGACACCGTCACCACGTGTTCCCGCGAGAGCTCGATCTCGTCGCCAGGCCGCGCCGGCAGGAGCGTGCAGGGGAGCCGGCCTCGGTCGAGCCGCGACACCGCCTTCAGCAGCTTCTCGATCGGTTCGATCGCCGACTCGGGCAGGTAGATCGTCGGCGGCTCCATCTTCATCATTCGCCGCCGGGCCACGTAGACCGGCAGAGCCGCGATGTGGTCGAGGTGCGTATGCGTGATGAACCACGTGGCCGTGGCCATGAAACCCCATGGCTGCGAACCGAGATCAAAGCCGAGTTTGAGCTCGGGGATTCTCCAGCAGCTCTGGACGGCTGCGCGGGAATACCCCTCGACAGTGAGCCCCTTATGAACGAGCGTGCGAAACGGCGAGTTGTCGATCATGCGGGAAGTGCCGGCGAAGCCGGTGAGAGGACAGGATTCCGCGGCGGGGCGGGCTCGAGCCAGATCTCCTCGAAGAGGTTGTCCTGGCGGGTGGAGATTTTTCCCCGCCGCACGAGCTCGAGCACCGCCAGAAAGATACCCACGATCCGCGAACGAGGCATATCGTCATCAAAGAGCTGCGTGAACGCCACCCTCCCCTGCTCTGCCACGAGCGCCTCGATCCGGGCGGCGTGCGTCTCGATGGGTGTGTCGTCATGGACGATCTGCCGAGGACGTCGCTTCTCCCGCTTGGCCATCACCCGCGTCATCGCCCCAACGAGATCCCACACGTGGACGTCGCCGATCATCACCTCGGCCGGCGCCGTGCGTGCCGCCGGCTCGTCGGCCGAGTGTCGGGCAAACCGCAGCTCCCATTGCCGGGCCCGGTCCTCGAGCATCGTCGCCGCGTCGCGGTATTGCCTGTATTCCAGTAGCCGTTGGACGAGATCCTCGCGGATGAGTTCGACCGGATCCTCGGTCTCCTCCGGCCGCGGCACGAGCGCCCGCGCCTTGATCTCAAGGAGCACGCTCGCCAGCTCGACAAACTCCCCCACCTGGTCGATGGCGAGATCCTCGAGCACGTCGAGGTAGGCGACGAACTCGCTCGCGATCGCCGCGATCGGCACCTCCGTCACATCCACCTCGTGCTTCTTGACGAGGTAGAGCAGCAGGTCCATTGGCCCGGAGAACACATCGAGGGCGACCTTGAATTCCACGTCGGGACTCGCCTGTGGGCAGCTGGGCTATGAGGAGGAATCATAGAGCCGCCGGGCAGGTGACGCAGCCCGGGTTTCGGGTACGATTCAGCCGATGAACATCGACCGTCTCTGGGCACCGTGGCGGCTAGGATACGTGCAGGGCGACGCGGTAGCCGAGCCAATCGTCGACGTGACCCGCTGGCGGCCCGGCGCCGACCAGTCGTGCTTTCTCTGCCGGGCGGCCGCGGCCGCGCCAGAGCATGACCGCCCGCTGGGGGTGCTCGAGCGGACGCCCCTCAGCGTGGTCGTCGCAAACCGCTACCCGTATGCCAATGGCCACCTTTTGGTGGCACCACTCGACCATCGCGCGACGCTGGCGGCCCTCACAGCCGACCAGCACCTCGACCTTCAGCGGCGGATCACCGCCTGGTGCGGCACGATCGAGCAATCGATGCAGGCGCAGGGGTTCAACGTCGGGCTCAACCTCGGCCACGTCGCTGGGGCCGGGGTGCCGGGTCACCTCCACTGGCACATCGTGCCGCGGTGGAGCGGCGACGTGAACTTTATGCCGACGGTCGCGGGCGTGCGGGTGCTCCCGCAGTCGCTCGACGCACTCTGGGAACAGTTGACGAAGGCCGCCGTTGAGGCCACGCCATGACCGCCACCGACTGGAGTCAGCCCGATTGGCGAGCCCGCGAGCAGCTGATGCTCGCCCCCTGGGCGATGCACGCCGTCGACTCCGCCGGCCGGGTACATCACGAGGAACCGCACCCGTTTCGCAGCCCCTACCAACGCGACCGTGACCGTATTGTGCACTCCGCCGCGTTCCGGCGACTCGCCCACAAGACGCAGGTCTTCACCGGCTATCACGGCGACTACCATCGCAGCCGGCTCACGCACACGCTCGAGGTGACGAGCATCGCACGGACGCTGGCCAGGGCGCTGGCCCTCAACGAGGATCTAGTCGAGACGCTCGCGCTCGCACACGACATCGGGCACCCGCCGCTCGGCCACGCCGGAGAGGACATGCTCGCGGACCTGCTCCGCGACGAGGGGGGCTTCAATCACAATGCGCAGGCACTACGGATCATGGAGCTGCTCGAGACGCGCTACCCCGACTTCCCCGGTCTCAACCTCTCCCGCGAGGTGCTCGATGCGCAGGCGACCCGCAAGAAGGACGGCACCGCGCCGGCCCCACTGCTCGAGGCGCAGGTCGTCGATGCCGCCGACTCGATCGCTTACGACACTCACGACGCCGACGACGCCGTGGAGCTGGGACTCGTGACACTCGACGAACTGCTGGAACTGCCGCTGGTGGCCGACGCCGCAGCCCGCGTGACCATTCTTCATGGACGGCGCGAGGGCGTCGAGGCACGCCGGGCGATCCTCCACGAGCTGGTCGATTTCCAGGTGGCGGAACTCGTCCGCCAGGCGAGGACCACGATCGACGACCTCGGCGTCAACTCGGTTGCCCGCGTGCGGGAGGTGTTTCGCGGCGACGGCTCGACCGCCGGCAAAAAGATCCTGGCCCACGCGGCCGACGTGGCTGCCGGCAAGCGGGAGCTGGAGCGTTTTCTGTTCGAACGTGTCTACCGCTGTGACCGGGTGCTGGCCGTCCGGGTGCCTGCCCAGCGAAAGCTGACCGAGCTTTTCTCGTGGTATGCGATCCACCCTGACGAGATGCCGCCCGGATACCGGCAGCGGGCGACGGCTTTCGGCGTCCGGCGCAGCGTGGCTGACTACATCGCCGGGATGACCGACCGCTACCTCGAGCTCGATCACCGTCGTCGGCTGCCCGAGGCCTCAACGCCGCAGACATCAATGGGCTTCACTCCGGGGCGGTGATAGAATACGAAAATATCTTCCTCCGACCTGCTTCCCGGACGATCCATGGCACTGCTCATCCTCCGCGCGATCTTCGTGATGGTATCGGTGGGCATCGCTGTGCTCATCTTCAACTCGGGTGCCATGCAGTCCGCCGATATCTGGGTGCCCTGGGCGGTGCTCGCGACGATGGTGGCACTGCCGCTCACGGTGATCGGCGTCGATGGTTTGATCCGCCGCAAGGATCTCACCACGATCACGGCTGTTTACTTCGGCCTCCTGATCGGTGTGTTTCTCGCGTACGTCGCCATGCTGGCCCTGACGCCGATCCTCCCGATGAGGTCCAGCGACCCGCTGCGGACTTGGCTGCCGCTGATCCTGGGTTGTGTGCTCTGCTATGTCTGCACGAGCCTGCTGCTGCAGACGCGGAATGATTTCCGCTTCCTCATTCCGTTCGTGGAGTTTGCCCGTGACGTGCGCGGGCTGCGTCCCAACGTGCTCGACATGACGACGATCGTCGATGGCCGGATCGCCGATCTCGCGGAGGCCGGCATCTTCGAGAGCCGGTTCGTCGTGCCTTCGTTCGTGCTCGACGAACTGCAGACGGCGGCCTCGTCGTCTGACAAGCAGCGACGCACCCGGGGTCGCCGCGGCCTCGACATCCTGGCACGCCTGCGAGCCAACGAGACGATCGACATCGACGTCATCACCCCCCGCGATACGACCGAGAACCTGTCGATGGAGACCCGTGTCGTCGACCTTGCCGGCCAACTGGGCGGCCGCATCGTCACGATCGACTCCGGCCTCGCCAAACTCGCGGGCGTGCAGACGGTGCCGACGATCAACATCAATGATGTGTCGCTGGCCCTCAAGCAGACCTTCGTGCCCGGCGACGCCGTGAACGTGCGGCTCGTGAAGCAGGGCGAGGAGCCCGACCAAGGCGTGGGCTACCTCGACGACGGCACGATGGTCGTCGTCGAGAATAGTCGTGAGCAGATCGGACGCACCGTGCAGGCGAGTGTCACCAGCACGCTGCAAACCTCGGCCGGCCGGCTGGTCTTCGCAAGGCCGCTGAGCCACTCCGCCTGATGCGTGCCTGCCCCGAACCAAGCATCTCTTATGGCCTCCTCGCGCATCGTACGAAAGCTCGCCCTGCTGGCCCTCGCCCTGGCCGGCGGCTTATCACCGTGGAGCCCGGCTGTGGCGGTCGACCCTCCCGGCCTCACCGTCTACCGTGAGCACTGCCAGCGGTGCCACGGTGAAAACGGTGGCGGAACCCCGGAGGCTCCCAAGCCGCTCGTCGGCGATCGCTCCATCAACCAACTTGCGGCCTATGTCGATGAGACGATGCCTGAAGACGATCCCTCGCAGGTGACGGGTGACGCGGCCCGACAGGTCGCCGAATACATCCACAAGTCCTTCTATTCCGCCGTGGCCCGCGACCGCAACCGGCCCGCCCGCGTCGAGTTCTCGCGGCTTACGGTGCGACAGTATCGCGCTGTCGTCGCCGACCTCGTCGCAAGCTTCCGCGGCCGGGGCCCAGGCGTCGACGCCCAGCGCGGTCTGCGGGCGGAATACTTCGCGGGTCGCGACTTCGACCGGGGCAAGAGCCTTGTCTACGAACAGATCGACCCACAGGTCGCCTTCGATTTCGGGATCGAGGGCCCCGACCCCGAGCGATTCGAGCCCAACCGGTTCGCAATCCGCTGGACCGGGTCCGTCGTGCCGCCGGAGACCGGGCACTATGAGTTCGTGATCCGCACGGCCCACTCGGTGAAGCTCGCGCTCAACACGGCCTGGTATGAGCCGCCCTTCATCGACGCCTTCGTGAAATCAGGAACCGAAACCGAACACCGCGGCACGATCTTCCTGCTCGGCGGCCGGGCCTATCCGCTGAAGCTCACCTTCTCGAAGGCCAATCAGGGCGTCGACAACACGAGGCATGAACTGCCGGCTCATGCCTCGATCGAGCTCCTCTGGAAGCCACCTTATGGCGTGCTCGAGAAGGTGCCGGAGCGGTGCCTCATCCCACCCGAAAGTCCGGCGATATTCGTGCTGGGCACGCCGTTTCCGCCCGACGATAAGTCAATCGGCTACGAGCGCGGCACGTCGGTCTCGAAGGACTGGTTTCAGGCGGCCACGGCCGCCGCGAGTGAGACAGCGGGCTACGTCCTCGACCACGTCGAGCACCTGGCCCAGGTGAAGCGAGACGCCACCGATCGGGCGACGAAACTCCACGCATTCGCAGCCACCTTTGCCGCGCGGGCGTTCCGTCGGCCCCTTTCCCCCGCTTTGAAAGCACTCGTCGTCGACCGCGCGTTCGCCGACGCGCCCGACCTCGATACAGGACTCAAGCGATCGCTGCTCCTGATCCTCGGCTCACCGCGATTCCTGTTCCGAGAGCCTGGCCCGACCGGTGACGCCGATCCTTTCGACACGGCGGCCCGGCTGTCGTTCGGACTCTGGGACTCGATCCCCGACGAACCCCTCTGGCAGGCGGCTGCCCGCAAGCAGCTCGCCACGCCCGAGCAGATTCGCGGCCAAGCCGAGCGGATGCTGGGCGATCGCCGCGCTCAGGCCAAGGTGCTTGACTTTCTCCTCACCTGGCTCCGGATTGACCACGGCCCGGAGCTCGCCAAGGACAAGAATCTCTATGCTGGTTTTTCGCCCGAGATTGCCGCCGACCTCCGCACGAGCTTCTTACTCGCGCTTGACGACGTGCTCGGTCAGCCCGGCATGGCATCGGGCGCCGACTTCCGCCGGCTGTTCCTTGACGATGAGGTCTGGCTCAACGGCCGGCTCGCGCCGCTCTACGGTGCCGTGCTTCCGCCCGACGCGCCGTTCACGCGGATGCGACTCGACGATGGCCGACGCGGCGGCGTGCTTTCGCACCCATACATGATGAGCGTGCTATCGTACGCCGGGGTCACCTCGCCAATTCATCGTGGCGTGTTTCTGGCGCGGAGCGTGCTCGGCAACGTGCTCCGGCCGCCGGAAGAGGCGGTGGCACCGCTTCCCCCCGACCAGCATCCCGACCTCACCACACGGGAGCGGGTGGCATTGCAGACGAGCGGTGTGGCCTGCCAGACCTGCCACACCATGATCAATCCGCTCGGGTTCGCACTCGAGGAGTTCGACGCCATCGGGCGGCACCGCACTGCGGAATCCCGCGGCGGTGTCGAGAAGCCGGTCAATACCTCGGGCTCGTATCTGCCGCGCGAGGGTCCGGAAACCTCGTTCAAGGGGGGCCGCGAGCTCGCCGCCTATGTGGCCACGAGCCGCGACGCCCAGGAGGCCTTTGTGCGGAGCTTGTTTCACGTGGTCGTGAAACAGTCGGCGCGGGCCTGGGGGCCCGACACACTCGAAAACCTGCGGGCCTCGTTCGCTGCGAGCGGATTCGACATTCGCCGGCTCGTGGTCGATATCATAGTGCTGGCGGCGGTGCCGCCGAAGTTCGACGTTGCTCAGGCACAGCCCCCGGCCAGTCCACCGGAATTCCCGCCATGATGCCGCTGACGCTTTCGCGCCGCGATCTCCTGCACCGGCTCGGCGTGGGCACGGGCGTGCTGCCCTTCCTGGCCAACCTGCCGAGCCTCGCGGCCGCGGACACCGGCGTTGTCAAGCGTCGGCTTGTGATCGTGTTCAGCCCCGACGGCGTCGTGAAGAAGAACTTTTGGCCCACGAACTCCGGCCCCTTTCTCACGCCGGGCCCCGTGTGCGTGCCTGCTGAACTGCCTCCCATCCTCCAGCCCCTCGAGCCGTTTCGTGACCGGCTCCTCACGCTTCAGGGCGTGCACAACAAGGTCAAGGGCGACGGCGACGGGCACATGCGGGGCATCGGCTGTCTGCTGACCGGCATCGAGCTCTTCCCGGGCAATATCCAGGGGGGCGGCGAAACGCCCGCCGGCTGGGCGAGCGGGCTTTCGATCGATCAAGAGATCAAGAACCATCTGCAGTCGCGGCCCGAGACGGCGACGCGATTCGGCTCGCTCGAGTTCGGCGTGCTCGTGCCCAATAAGGCCGACACCTGGTCACGGATGGTCTACACCGGCCCCAACAAGCCTGTGGCCCCGATCGATGATCCCTACCAGATGTTTCACAAGCTCTACGGCCAGATGAAGGACCGCGAGAGCATGCAGAGCGTGCTCGACGAGCTGCACGAAGACCTGGCGAAGGTCGCGGCAGCCCTCCCGGCGGAAGATCGCCGCATCCTCGACGAACACGCCGCGCTTGTGCGCTCCTTCGAGCAAGAGCTCTCCACGCACCACGCCGAAGTCGCCCACGCCGTGCCCGTGCTCGAGCAGGGTATCGTCGATCAGAACGACCAGATGCCGAAGATCAGCCGGATGCAGATTGAACTGGTCGTGTCGTCGCTGGCGGCCGACTTCACCCGCGTGGCCACGCTCCAGTTCACACAGTCGGTGGGCCAGCCCCACATGAAGTGGATCGGCGTCGACGAAGGGCAGCACGAGCTTTCCCACGAGCCCAACTCCAACGAGGCCGCGCAGGATAAGCTCACGAAGATCAACACCTGGTATGCCGGCGAGGTGGCCCACCTCGCGAAGCGACTCGCCGAGACGCCGGAGCCCGGGGGCGACGGCTCCATGCTCGACCACACGACGATCCTCTGGACGAACGAGCTTGGCGAGGGCAACTCCCATTCCCACGCCGACATTCCCTGGGTGCTCATCGGGGGCGGCCTCGGATTCACCTCCGGCCGTGCCGTGAACTATCCGGGACTGCCCCACAACCGCTTCCTGATAACGCTCGCCCATGCCATGGGCCACACGGGGCTCGAGCGGTTCGGCAATCCCGACTACTGCGGCGACGGCCCGCTGACGGGCCTTGCCTGACCGCCAGCGAAGCATCATGCTGCCGCAGCCGTGACCTCCTCCCGCTCCACCGCCGCGGTCGTATCCGATCCGCGGGTCTGCACGGCCTGCCCACTGCTCTGCGACGACGTCGTCGTCACCGCGACCGGCGTCACGCAGGCGTGCGACGCGGGCGTGGCCGCATTCGAAGCCTCGGACATGGAAGTCGGGACCACGTCTCTCGTCGACGGTGCCGCCATGCTGCGTGAGGCCGCGATCGACCGAGCCGCGGCCATGATCACGACTGCCCGGCAGGTGCTCGTCACGGGCTTGGCCGACGCGAGCCTCGAGGCCATCACGACCGCCTGCGACCTGGCGGAGGCAGTTGGAGCGGCGATCGACGCCGGCGGCTCGGAAATGTCTCAGGCGAGCGGCCCTACGATCGCGCGGGCGGGGGAAGTCACGGCCGAATGGGAGGAACTCCGCGACCGCGCGGATCTCGTTATCTTCTGGTTCTGCGATCCGGCCGCGACGCATCCCCGGTTTATCGAACGGTTTGTCGCGCCGCCGACGGCGGCGGGAATCCCGCGTCACACAATCGCCATCGGCACCGAGCCGGTGCTGCCCGCCTCACCGACGCACCGGCACGTCGCTCTTCCAATCGCCGCCGCCGTCGATGCCGCGCGGCTGATCGAGGCTCTGACGACCGGGATCGGCGGCGGGCCGCTTTGTATCTGTGACGAAGCAGTCGTGAGCGGGGCCAAGGCCGTCGCAGCGGCGATCGTGACCGCGGGCTGCGTGGCGATCGTGACGAGGCGGGGCGCCGACCCGCTCGGTCTGGGCCCGTGGAGCACCGCCCGGCTCGTCCGGGCGATCGCTCACACGAAGCCGGCCTTCGAAATCCCGCTCGCCGGGGGAATCGACGACGGCGCGAACCTGGCGGGTGCGGCCGCCGTCTCTACATGGCGGTACGGCGCGGCTGGCGCGATCGCGCAGGCGGCTCGCGGCGGCGGGGCTTTCCTACCCGCGGAGTGTGATGCCATCCGCCTCATCGACCGCAACGAAGTCGACTGCGTCGTGGCCGTGGGCCGGTTGCCGCCGGCCATCGAGGCGGCGATCGCCCGTCGGACGGCGGCGCTCGGCCTCGTTCGCGTCGCGCCTGCCGACCCGATGCGAACCGACGCGGCCCGCCCGACGATCCACCTGGGCTGCCGATCGCTGCTGGCATCGAGGTCGGGCACGCTGCTCCGCGGAGACGGTCGACGCGTTGTCCTCGGCCCCGACTCGGCCGCGGATAGCGACTCGATGACCGCAATACTCGCGGCCCTTCTCGCGGGTGTACAGGCCCGCCTCGCGGCACGGGGGGGCGGGACATGATCGCGGCGACCGACCGGTTCGTCCTTCTGCAGGGCACGATCCACGATCCCACTCACGACCGTGACGGCGTCGTCGATGACCTCTGGATCGACAGCGGTCGGATCGTGGAGCGGCCGACCGATCCAACGGGGTTCCGACGGATTGACGTCCGCGGCCTGGTGGTGATGCCCGGCGGCGTCGATCTCCACAGCCACGTGGCGGGGCCCAAGGTTGCGGCCGGCAGACGGATCGCCCCGCAACTCGCGCGGCGGCGTGGCGGCCCCGCGGCAGTGCCCACGATCCACGCCACTGGCAGCCTCTACGCCGCGCTCGGCTACACCACGGTCTTCGACGCGGCGATCGCAACGGCCGCCGCCGACATCGCGCATCTGGAACTCGCCGATCTACCGATTCTCGACAAGGGGATCTATTTGCTGGCGGCCGACGACACCGCCGTGCTCAGCGCCGTGGCCCGCAATGACACGCGAGAGACCCAGCGGCTGCTCGCCGCCGCGATCACGGCGGGCCGTGGCTGGGGCGTAAAGGTGGCCAACCCTGGAGGGCCCGCATTCTGGAAGAAAGGCCGCGGCGACCACCATGACCTCGATTCTCCCCTTCCCGGTCTCCCGCTCACCCCGCGAATCCTCCTCGAGCGGCTGGCCGACG
Source organism: Planctomicrobium piriforme (assembly GCA_945869735.1). Classification (GTDB taxonomy): domain Bacteria; phylum Planctomycetota; class Planctomycetia; order Pirellulales; family UBA1268; genus QWPN01. Next base: position 17,807 of record CAMBPQ010000041.1, on the reverse strand, counting down.
CGGTGCAGGCGATCGGCCTGCCCCACCCGCTCCACGTCCACACGGCCAACCTCGGCCTTCCGGGCAACTGGCGGACGCTTCTCGAGACAATGCGATCGCTCGCGGGCCGCCCTGCCCATCTCGCCCACGTGCAGTTTCACAGCTACACAGGCGGCGATCTCGATGCGGGCTCTTTCGGCTCGGGTGTGGCCCCGCTCGCGGAGTTTTTCAACGCACACGACTCGCTCACGCTCGACGTCGGCCAGATCCTGTTTGGCGACACGGTGGCGATGACGGGTGATTCGGCCGCCGCCGAACATCTGGCCCACGCGACGGGTGTGCCCTGGATGTCACACGACCTGCATCTCGAAGGGGGCTGCGGCGTGTTGCCGATCGCCTACAAGGAAAAGAGCCTGGTGCATGCCTGGCAGTGGGCGATCGGCCTGGAGTGGTTTCTGTCGGTGAGCGATCCGTGGCGGGTGGCGCTTTCAACCGACCACCCCAACGGCGCCCACTTCACGGCCTACCCACATCTCATGCAGCTGCTCGGCGACGCCGCTTTCCGCCGCGCGGCCTTCGAGCGGATCCATCCGGCCGTGCGGAGGCGGAGCCCGCTTCTGCATCTCGACCGCGAATACTCGCTCCAGGAGCTCTGCATCGTGACCCGCGCCGCCCCCGCGCGGATCGCCGGCCTGCCGCACAAGGGCCATCTCGGCTCGGGGTCCGACGCCGACATCACCGTCTACCGACCCGACCGTGATCTTGCGCGGATGTTCTCGATGCCTGCCAAGGTGTTCAAAGCAGGCGTACTTGTCGCCGAAGACGGCCAGCTCCGCGCCACACCCGCCGGCGCGACGCTCTCGGCAGGCTGACGAGACCGCATCCGCTGGCGGGAGAGCGGCGAGATGGCACTTTGGAGCAGGGAGGCAAGGGGGTCGGCGAATGCTCGAGGAGCCTTGGGCGTATCCTCGCCCCGGCGACAATCCGCAGGACCGCGCAGCGGCGACTTTTGCCGCCCCCAAGCCGGCGTTCCACCACAGTCGAAACGCTCTCACTAGAGCGCATCTGCCTTTGGTGTAGCGGCGAGATGGCACCTTGGAGGAGGTAGGCAAGGGGGTCGGCGAACGCTCGAGGAGCGTCGGGCCGCCGCGGCCCTCAGCGACGAGACTTTTGCCGCCCCCGAAGCCGGCGATACACGTAAGTCGAATGCGCTCTAAGGCCACTGTTCGAGCGCTCCGACAAACGCCGCGACCATCCGCTCGACGGGAAACTCCTCGGCGGCCCACGCCTGAGCCGCCGCGCCGAATCGAGACCTTGTCTCGTCGTCCTCGAGCAGGTTGAACGCCCGCCGTGGAAACTCGCTCTCCGGCAGTGGCGGCACGATCCAGCCCGTGCGGCCGTCGGCGATGAGCTGCCGTGCGGCGTCGCCGTCGACCGCGACGGCCGGGATGCCCCGGGCCATGGCGTCGAGGATCACGCCGCCGTAGGGGACGCTGCCTGACTGCCAGACATACCTCACCTCACCGAGCAGGTCGGCGAGCACGTCGCAGTCGCGAAACACGAAGAGCCGCTCGGCCAGTTCCTGCACCCGCGCCCGCCGCCGCACGCGGGCCAGCAGCGGGCCCGCACCGACGAGCACGTGCTGCAGCCCCTTGCGAACGACGCCGAGCTGGTCAATGCCCCACAGGAGCCTCTCGAGCCGTGAGCTCGCCACGAGTGGCGCCACGCAGAGCGTCCACTCGGCGGCGGGATCGAGCCCAAGCCGTGCGGCGATCGCCTCGCGGCTCAGGCTCTGGCCGATGTCCGCGGTGATGCCGGGAGGAATCACGCGCGTCCGCCCCGCGGACACGCCGAGTCGGCCGCACGACACCGCCACGCCCGGCGACGTCGCGATCACTCGGTCCATCCGCCGCAGCGACCAGCCAAGCCAGCCGCCGCGCACGGGTGCGGCAACGTGGGCGATCGCACGCACGCCTGGCAGCGCGAGACGGGCTGCCGCCGCCAGCCCCGCCTGCTGTCGGCCGAAGGCGAGCACCACCGCCGGCTGGAGTGTGCGGGCATGACTCACGAACCGGAGGCCGGCACCGATGTCGGTCGTGGGGCGGCGGCCGACACGCTGCACGGGGATGCCGGCGGCTATCAGCCGATCCACGATGCTGCCGCCCAAGGACGTGACGGCCACACGAACGTCCCAGCCTTCCTGGACCAGCGCACTGGCGAGCAGTTCGACCTGCCTCCCGGCGCCGACCGTGTCACACCCGCCGACGGCGATCAGGATGGACTTGCGGGTTGCTCGCTGCATCGTTTCTGTCCGGCCCGAGCGGCGGCAATGTCCTCGTCGTCGAGCGCCGCGAGATGGGGCAGGTGTCGCAGGCCGCCGTCGAAGTCGAGACCATACCCGACCACGAACTTGTCGGGAATATCGAATCCCACGAAGTCGGGCTGGATCTCCACCTCCGCGCGGCCCGTCTTTCGGAGCAGCACGAGCGACCGCACATTCGATGCGCCGCGGCGGCGAAACTCCGCCAGCAGGGCCGCGAGCGTGCGTCCGGTGTCGAAAATATCGTCGACCAGGAGCACCTCCTGCCCGGTGAGGTCGGGAAGCAGGTCGAGCCGCAGTTCGAGCGTGCCGGGGGAGGTGGCCGTGCCGCGGTAGCTGCTGGCCCAGACCATGCTTACGGTCACCGGGCCCTCGAGCCGACGGATGAGGTCCGCAACCAGCACGATGCTGCCCGTGAGGACGCCAACCACCGTCAGTGGCCGCCCTCCGACCTCGCGGCGCACCTGGTCCGACAGCCGGCCGATACCCGCCGCGAGCTCATCCGATGTCAGGAGCACTTCCATCAAGTCACCATTCTTGGCCGGCAGCGGGGCGAGCCCGACAGCGATTCCCAAAGCAAAGAATATCCGCCGCGCGGTGGACTACGATAGGGGTTTGCCCCTTTGCCGCTGCCCGCCTCTGCCCATGCCGTCTCCGACCCGCGCCCACTGGTCCACGATCGAGATCGCCGGTCACCCCTGCGAACTCCACGCACCACCCGACGCCCTTCCCGGCAGGGCTTTGATCCATCTGCACGGCATGCGGGAGCATTGGCTGCAGGAGATGCCTGCGCTCCGCGACATCATCGAGACGCACCGCATCCCAGTGCTCGCGCCGCGGACGGGTCGCTCGTGGTGGGTCGACCGCATCGTGCCGTCGTTCGATGGGCGGGTGACGCCGGAGCGATACGTGGTCGACACGATCCGCGGTGAGGTCGCGAGACGGTTCGGCGTGGAGCCACCGGGGATCGCCCTCGTCGGCATGGGCATGGGCGGGCAGGGTGCGCTGCGGCTCGCCTACCGCCACCCCGCGGTGTTTCCCGTTGCCGGCGCGATCGCCCCCGCCGTCGATTTCCATCAGGCGATGCGCGACGCGGCCGATCGCGATGACGGCGAGGACTACGACACGCTCTGGCAGCTGTACGGCGACGTCGAACGCGCGCGGCAAGACACGGCCATCCTCCACGTGCACCCGCTCAACTGGCCACGTCACCAGTGCTTCGTGAGTGATCCCGACGATCTTTACTGGCACGACGGCGCCGCCCGCCTCCACGGCAAGCTTGTGGCGCTCGGCATCCCGCACATGGCCCTGCTCGAGGCCCACGGCGGGCCCGATTTCGAGAACCGTGCCGCGGCGGACGTGATGCGGTTTGTGCTCGAGGCCCTCGACAAGGAATCCCGGCGCCTTGCGTAATCGCGAGGCGATCGCTCATGAGCGGGCATCCGGCTTCCGTGGATCGCCGGCTCGGGGGCGGCAAAAGTCTCGTCGCCGGGGCGAGGATACGCCCAAGGCTCCTCGAGCGTTCGCCGACCCCCATGCCTCCCGTCAGGAAGCCCCAAGCGCAAGCGCGGGGAATGCGGGTAGCACCCCGCCCCGCTCCACACCGCTACGAGAGCGCATCCGCCTGTGGTGGAACGCCGGCTCGGGGGCGGCAAAAGTCTCGTCGCCGGGGCGAGGATACGCCCAAGGCTCCTCGAGCGTTCGCCGACCCCCTTGCCTCCCTCCTCCAAGGTGCCATCTCGCCGCTACACCAAAGGCAGATGCGCTTGAGCAGTACGGCCGCTCATCAGGACGCATCACCGCGTGAGCGGTACGGCCGCCCGCCACGTGAATCCGCTCACGTGGCGGGCACGCGGGGCGTTGTCAGCGATGCCGGCCGGCCCTGCCCCCCCGGAAGCCCTCCCGCGGCGCCGCCCCGGAGCTGGTCGAGGTCGAGATACCGCGCGTCCTCGACGTCGACGCGGTTGAGCCCGCGCCAGTAGAGGATCTTCCCGGCTGACGCGGTCGAAGGCTGGGCTCCCGCCTTGAGTTGCCGGAAGAGCTGCGCGTCGCTGCGTCCGTCGCCCTCGAAGACGAGCAGGTCCTTCCCCTCGCTCCAGGTGAGCCGTGCGCTCCGCGCCGTGAACGACTCCCCTTCCACGAGCACGTTGCCCCCGGCGCCGAGTTCGATGCTCGACCGCTGCCGGCCCGGCATCGGCGGCGCCTGCCCCACGCCGAGCACGTCGCAGTTGATCGTCACCACGCCCTCGGGCAGACCGCCCGGCGCGTGCGGATCGAGCGTGTCGCCGCGGCGGGCTACTGGGCCCCAAATCGCTTCGACCCGCTGGTGAAACTCCATCGTTCGGCGGTGGAGGTTGCCCCGCAGGCCGCGTTGAAAGTCGACGCCGAGATAGGTGAGTTCGTGCGACTGGCGAGTTGCGGCCACGGGCTGCACGGCGGCGGGCCCCTGCGGACCGGCAGGGATCGACATCGCGGGGGCCTGCCCCGAACGGGTGCTCGTCAGTCTTCCCGGTCCCGTGCCGCTGACGTCGCCGGTCGCCCGGTCGATGACAAGGTCGCGCACGAAGAGCTGCTCCGTCGACTTCTCGCCCGCCTCGTCGACCTGCTCGCTGTGGATCTTCACTCCGGCGCCGCAGGCCACCCGCGCCACCTCGGGCTGCTTGCCGCCGGGCTTCGAGTCCCCGGCCGCGAACTCAAACGGCCGGTCGAAGATGACGTCGAGCGAGCCCGAGCGAACGTCGACCGAGCCGCCCTTGGCGACGACGGTATCGATGAATCTCGCCTTGAGGCCATCGAAGTCGAGGCGTCCCTTCCAGGTGACATCGAGCGTGCCTGGCGGCCCGGCTGGACCCGCCGGCGGCCGCGGCGCACCGCCGGTGAACGCGAATGAGTCGAGCGGCCCCGCGCCGCCGGCCATCGGCAGCGAGAGCCGTCCAGCACCGTCGACCGTGAGCCGGTTTTGGCCGCGGTCAAACTCCACCATCGGCCCCTCGAGGTTGAGGCCCCTGCCTTTCACGACCGCCGGACGCCCCGAGACGATTGCCTTCGCATCGGGCCGTGTCGCCCGCGAGAGCTGCATCTGATCGCCTCGAATCTCGATGCCCGGCTCGGGCGGCGGCCCGCCTGCCGCGGCCGGCGTGAGCGGATCACGCGGCTGCTCGACCAGATGTACCTGCCCCTCCATCGACATCTCGTCGACTTCGTTCCCCGCGGGCGAGAGCGTGACCTGCCCGCGGACGAGCGTCGCTGTCGCGATCATCCTGCCACGGGCAGCCGGCGGCTTCTGCGGCGCGGCGACCGGCGGTGGCGCGACGGCAGGCTGTGGACTCGCAGGCCGGGGCTGGGCGAGGGCTGCGGGTGGAGCCACCGGCTCGACCGTGCGGAACCAGAGCTCCAGACGGTCGGTCCGCGCGGCGACTTCCGCCGCGTCGGCCTCGACCATGCCGCGGGCAAGGAGCCGCGACGGCCGCACGCCGGAAAGATCCGGACCGCTCGCCGGATCAGTCTTGGCGCCCTCAGGGCGTTTCACGACTTCGAGCCAGAGGTGCATCTCGGCCGCGCTTAAGCGGCCTTGCGTCTCGACCGTCACGTCGGCGTCGCCCGCGATCGACACCACGTGCCCGGCCCCGTCAGGACGCATCCGCAGCCACTGCTGCCATCTGGCCTGCGCGGGGGGTGACTTCTCCGACCGCACGCGGAGCCAGCCCGGACCGACGGCCATCAGCGACCCGGGATCACCCGCGGGACCCGGACAGTAGTCGATTTTCCGTGCCTCCATCTCGGTCCCCTTCGCCACGAGCGACACCGGCTCCTCGCCATCGAGGAGGATCCGCCGCGTCGCGATTTCGTAGCCGAGCCGGGCGGCCCGGGCTTCAAGCCCCACGCCACTCGAACGGGCGACGACGGGGGAGCCCTTGGCCTGAATCTCCACCGGCTCGAGGCTGCCGCGGCCACCATCACCCGGCGGGCCGGCGGCAGCGGTCTTCTGCTTTCGCCCAAGCACGATGGCGAGCAGGTCGCAGGCCAGCTGATCGGTGGATCCATCGGCAGCCGTCCGGATCACGTCGACGTTCTCTTCCAGCGTGATCACGTTGGACGACACGTTCATGCACATCGCGCCGCGGCAACTGACGAGCACCGGGGGCGGTGCGGCCGATGCGATGGCGGCTGCAGCGTCAGCCGCCGACGGCGTCGCGGGCGGCTGGGTAGCCGGTGCCCCAGGGAGCATGCCACCGGCCAGCCCTTCGATTCGCATCTTTACGTCACGGTCGAGGCGAATCGAATCGACGCCGCCGATGTTGGGCCCCTTGTCGCCCGGGCCGGCGCCGGCGGCGGACGGTCCCGAGCCGCCGGGCCGCGGCTTCAGGCGGGCCACGAGCCCACGGCCGCTGCCGCTGGAGCGGCCATAGCGAAACTGGACCATTTCCCCAGTGCTGACCTCGAGTTCATCGAGCTCGAGGTCGCGGGTCACGATCTCGATGTCATCCTCCGCACCAGGCATGCTGGGTGTGCCGCGGATCGTCACCTGACCGCGGAGGCTGCCGCCCACGAGCTTGGCGAGGCGGCCCTGTCGCAGATCGAGCGGCTCGTCAAACTCGAGGACGGCGCCCTGCGGGGCACGCAGCACGAGCGTGCGGCCCGGCGGGCCGTTCGCGGCCACGCGGTTCTTGTCGGGAAGGACGACCAGCGTGCAGGGCACGAGGTTCACGCGGCCGTCAGGCAACGAGTGGTAGTCCTTGAAGAGCAGCCGCATCTGGCGGCTTTCAAGCATGATGGGGTTTTCCCGCTCCCACGAGCCCGGCGGAAACACGTCGCCAAGCGCCGCCAGCCGCTGATCAGCACGGGCCCGAATCGCCGCCGCCTCCTCGGGCGTCATCTCGTGATCGGTCGACGTATCGCGGATCCGTGGCTCGATGAGCGGCACGGCCGCGAGCCGGTAGAAGCCCGCCGCCGCCAAAACGACGAGAAACACCCGCAGCGTGCGTCCGAGTCGATGTTCCATCGCCGTCTCACCGCGTGGGGGATGCGTCAGGCCCGCTTGGCCGCGTAGCGGGCGACGACTGCGTCCCAACTGCCTCGTGCCTTGAGCATCCGCTCGATCACCTCGCGAACCGCGCCGCGTCCGCCCGGCAGCCGCGTCACGATCGTTGCCGCCGCGATGAGTTCGGGGCAGGCATCGGCCACCGCCACACCCACGCCGCACCGCGACACGACGGGCAGATCGGGCAGGTCATCGCCCACAAACGCCGTCTGCTCCCAGGAGAGGCCATACTCGGCGAGCAGCGATTCGGCTGCTGCGAGTTTGTCGTCCACCCCCTGCCGCACGATGCCGATCCCGAGTTCGTCGGCCCGCAGTTGCACCACGTGGCTCGACCGGCCGGTGACAATCCCCGTGCGTCCGCCGGCCTTCTGCCAGGCCCGCAGACCGAGCCCGTCGCGGATGTGGAATGTCTTCGACTCGATGCCCTGGTTGTTCCAAGTCACGCCGCCGTCGGTGAGCACGCCGTCCACATCGAGCAGGAGGAGCTGCACGCGGGCGAGGCGGCGGTCGAGGTCGGAGGCGTCGGGCATGGGATGGGCTTTCAGGGAACGGGACGGACTGCGGGCCGTCACGCGGCTGCGGCCGGCCGCGGCGCAGATACGGCCTCGGCAGGTACGAGGCCGACGAGATCGACAACATCGAGCAAGCCTACGGGCCGGCCATCGTGATCGAGGACGGGCAGTTCGCTGAGCCGCCGAGATTCGAGGATCGCCACGGCATCGCGGAGCCGCGTGCCCACCGGGAGCGTCGTGGGGCGGCTCGTCATCACGCGTCCGATCGGCTCGTCGAGTAACGCGTCGTGTCGCCGCTCGAAGAGTCTCGCCAAATCGCTGTCGGTGAAGATGCCCGCAACCACGCCGGCGTCGTCGATGATCATCACGGCGCCTGTGCGACGGGCGGGAAGTGGCCGCGAGAAGACGCTGCGAACGGTGTCGCTGGGGTGCGCCAGCCGGCATTCGGCGAGCGGCCGCATCGCGTCCTCGACGAGCATGAGTTGCCGGCCCAGGCTCCCGCCGGGATGCCGCGCGGCGAAGTCCTCGGGGGTGAACTGTCGCAGCCTGCTGGTTGCGAGGGCCAACGCATCACCGAGTGCCAGCAGGAGCGAGGTGCTCGTGCTCGGCGCGAGCCCCAGGTCACAGGCCTCGCGGAGCACGCCGGTGAGCACGACCACCCGGGCCACACGGCCGAGAGTGCTTTCAGGCCGCCCCGTGAGCGCCACGATACCAACGCCGCGGGCAACGAGATGCGGCAGGAGCCGGGTGATCTCCTCGGTCTCACCCGATTGCGACAGCGCCAGCACGACGTCGTCGGCGCGGAGCGCGCCCAGGTCGCCGTGCATCGCCTCTGCGGGATGAAGAAAGTGGCTCGGAGTACCCGTCGAGGCGAGTGTCGCGGAGATCTTCCGCGCCACGAGTCCCGCCTTGCCGATGCCCGTCACCACCACGCTGCCGGTGCACCGTTGGATGAGCCGCACGCCGCGGCAGAACGCGACGTCGAGCGTGTCGGCGGCGCGCAGCACAGCCTCACCTTCGGCGCGGAGAATCTCCCGGCCGTGCGCGATGATGTCGTCGTCACTCACGTCGTTCATGACGGTCTGCCAGCAAAGGAACCGCGCAGTCCCGGGCGCGAGGCGGGACTATAGGACGACTGCGCAAGCACCACAACGCGTGTTTTCCGGCCGCAGGAGGGGCGTCACTGCGCGGGCGGCTTCACGATCTCGCGGATCGAGACTCCGTCGAGCAACACGTCGGTGAGCACCGCGCGGCCGTCGAGGAGGCGAATCTCGGCGACCGGCCGCTCGCCGGCACGCAACCGTTCGGCGACGAGCGCGTCGGCGTCGAAGGCCAGCCGCTCATTGAGATAGAAGCGATCGAAGGGCCATTCGACAAACACGGTTGCGCTTTCCTGATTCCACCGCTGCCATCCGGCCACGAGTCGGATCACGGTCTGGCCAGAGACAGGCTCGAGCGACAGCGATTTGATCCGTGACAGGCCGTCGTCTCCCTCCTCGAGCGTGGCCCAGACCGGCACGCCGCCCTGCTCCGGCATGCCCTCCGGCTTGGGCACCTGGGTTTCCTCGGGGCGCACCGCGAGGTAGCGGCCGCGGAGCGGGTCATAGGGATCGGGCGCGGCGCAGCGGATTCTCACGGGCACGCCCCGGGCGATGACCCGCTCGTGCTGCCAGACGCCGGAGAGCGGCAGGAGCCACTGGGTGAGCGCGGCCACGACGAAGACGGCGAGCGCGGGCCTCATGCGGGCGATCCTCCGAGGGGGATCGAACGGCGGCGGCTGATGAAGATGTTGAAGCCTAGAAAGCCCACACCGATCACGATGAAGGCCAGCCCCTTGACCAGGAGCGACAGGTCGGCGTCGGCCATCCGCAGGATGACCAGCAGCGTGATCAGGGCGGCCCCGATCCGTGCGGCCCCCTGCCGGCCGAGGAACTCCAGCGCGATCAGCACGATCGCCGTCGCCAGGAGCACGAGCGAGTAGGTGATGGCCACCGGCCAGCCGTCGTCCCCCGGAGACCAAAACGGCGCGACCAGCAGCGGCACCAGGGCCAGCCCCGCGACCGCGAGCACCGCGGAGCGGCCTTGCCGAAAGGCGAGCGTCGCGAAGCCGGCGATCACCGCCAGCAGGAGCCAACACCAGCCCAACGGCAGCGCAAAGCCCACGCCCTTCACAAGCTGGCGGGCGGGATCCTCGTAGGTGGCGATGAGTGCCATGACAAATAGACTGAGCCCGCCGAGCAGCACCTGCGGCTTGCGGGTGAGCGGCTCGGCGATCCCGTGACGATCGAGCGGGAAGAGCAACACGGCCGCGGTCGAGAGCATGGCGAGCCAAAACAATGCCTGGATCGGTTCGCGCGGGCAAACACTCGCATACACCGCGACTGCGATGAGCCCGATGAGCGTCGCGGCCGCCAGCACGAGCCGGCTGCCGGAAGCCGGCCGATCGCGAAGCTCCGGCCCCGGCCAGAGCGGCAGGATGCCCGCGAGCAGGAGCGGAAACCAGAGCCGCAGGTCGGCGACTTCCGCCGGCGACGACCAGCTTGCCCGCTCGCCGGCTTGAGCGACCGTCCACACGGCGATCCCGATGAGATACACAATCGCGACGGCCTGAGACCGTAGCACCCACGCGAGCGGCACACTCACGAGGCACCACCAGAAGACGAGATCGGTCCAATTGCCGGGCAGGTTATAGATCTGCGATACGAGCGCCATCGCGGCCCCCGCGGCGAGCGTCTGCACGAGCGCGACCGCCTCCCGCTGCCAGGGCTTGGCGGCCTCGTCCTGCCGCAGCACCCACCAGCTCACCGCCTGCGAGGCCGCCAGCGGCCCAAGCGCCAACAGCAGCCGCACCCACCGCGGGAAATCGTCCCAGTTGTAGGCGAGCACCGCGACGAGGCCGGTGCCAATCAGGAGCGCCCCGACCGCCCCCACGATCATCTGTGCAAGCCCGCCCTGCGGCTCGGCCGCATACCGCTCGCGGAGCATCCTCGCGCCATCGGCCGTGACGATTCCCTCGCGCTCCCAGGCGGGAAGCTGCTCGGCGAGCCAGAGGTGATGGGGGAGGCTCATGGAATAAGTGGAGAACCAGCCGCGGCGGCTAGCAGATCATACCACGGCGGATGCTCGTGGGACCGCTAGAGCGCATTCGACTTACGTGGAACGCCGGCTTCGGGGGCAGCAAAAGTCTCGCCGCTGAGGGCCGCGGCGGCTCAGGCGCTCCTCGAGCGTTCGCCGACCCCTTGCCTACCTCCTCCAAGGTGCCATCTCGCCGCTCCACCGAAATCAGATCTGCTCTCAAGTGCCATGGTTCCGAGGCTACGATGGAGGTTCGCCCTTGGAGTGAATCACGGCCCCTTGTCAAAACCAAAACCAACCCATGTGGCGGTGATCGGGGCCGGGATGGCCGGCCTCGTGGCTGCCGATGCGCTGGTGCGGGGCGGTGCAGCGTGTCGGGTGACGTTGATCGAGCCGTCGGGGCGGGCCGGCGGTGTGATCGGCACCGTGCATCACGACGGGTGGCTCGTGGAGCGGTCGGCCGACTGCTTCCTCGCCGCGCGGCCGGAGGGACAGGCACTCGTCTCACGGCTGGGACTCGAACACGACGTCGTGGGTGTCGAACCAGGAGCGCGGCGGGCGTTGATCTGGGCCGGAGGGCGGCCGCGGCGGGCGCCACAGGGATTTCGCCTGATGGCCCCGAGCCGGGTGGCGGGCATCCTCGGCACTCCCGTGCTCTCTCCCGTCGGCCGCCTGCGGCTGCTCTGGGAGCGGCTCGTTCCGTCGCGGCGGGTTGGCTCTCCTGACGACGACGAGTCACTCGAGAGTTTCGCCGTGCGTCGTCTCGGCCGCGAGGCCTTCGAGCGGCTCGTGCAGCCGCTCGCGTCAGGAATTTGGACAGCGGATCCGTCCCGACTGAGCATGGCCGCAGCCTGCCCCGAGTTTCTGGCCATGGAGCGAGAGTGGGGCAGCCTGTGGGCGGGCGAGCGGGCCCGGCTGCGCCGCCAGCCGGGTGGTGCCGATGCGGCAGGGGCCCGGTATGGCCAGTTCGTCACGCTCGCATCCGGGATGGAGTCGCTGCCGCGGCGTCTCGCCGAGGAGCTGCGCCGCTTGGGCGTACGGTTCGTCGAGGGCCGTGTCACTGGGGTCGGCAAGATGCCCGACGGCCGGTGGCATCTCGACGCGGCCTGCCTCGAGGGTGATGCGACGACGGTCGACGCGGTCGTGGTGGCGGCTCCGACCTACGTCGCGGCGACGGTTCTCCGTGGCGTCGACCCCGACCTCGCCGCGGAACTCGCCGCGATCGAATATGCCGGCTCGTGCATCGTCTCGCTCGGGTACGCCCGAGACGACGTCTTCCATCCGCTCGACGCCGCCGGCATGGTGGTGCCGCGGACCGCGGGCCGTCGCATCCTCGCGGCCAGTTTCTCGAGCTCGAAGTTTCCAGGCCGCGCTCCTGAGGGCTGCGTGCTCATTCGGGTGTTCGTCGGTGGCGCCCTCGACCCCGGGGTCATGCGTCTCGAAGACGGTGAACTCGTCGCGCTCGCCCGCCGCGAACTCGCCGAGCTCCTCGGCGCCCGCGGAAAGCCCCGGCTCGTGCGGGTGGAACGCTGGGACCACGCCATTCCTCAATACCACGTCGGACACTCTGCCCGCGTCGCGCGGATCGACGCGCTGGTGGACCTCCACCCAGGGCTCGCACTGGCCGGCGCGGCCTACAGGGGCGTCGGCATCCCGCAAGTCATCGCGTCAGGGCAGGCCGCTGCCAAACGGTGCCTCACGGCAACTCGGGCCTCGTGACGGCTTGAAGAGCGCGCGGCGAGTGCGCGGCGATCGCGCGTCTCCCTTCCGTGGATCGCCGGCTCGGGGCGGCAAAAGTCGCCGCTGCGCGGTCCTGCGGATTGTCGCCGGGGCGAGGATACGCCCAAGGCTCCTCGCGCGTTCGCCGACCCCCCTTCGCCTCCCGTCAGGAAGCTATCTCGCCGGATTGCCACAAGCGGGTGCGATCAAACAGTGCTTCTGTCTTCAGGAGAGCGCCGAGCCGGCGAACGACCGACGTCGACAGCACTACTTCTTCTTGGCCCCGGCCGCGGGCTTGGCGGCAGCGCCCTCGGCCCCCTCTTCCTTCTTGACCTTTTTCTTCTTCATGGCGAGCTTTTGAACACGGACCTTCGGCAGCCCCAGCGGGCTGCGGCCTTCCTGCCACCGCTCCTGCTCCTTGAGCTTGGTGATCCGTTCGGCACGACTGAGCACGCCCCGGGTACTCGAGGAACCCTTGCGTACCCGGAGGCTCTTGTCCATCGTCATGAGAATGGTCCTTGATCCTGCTGGCTCGGAATGAACGGCGGTGGAAAGCGTTTTTCGCGCCTCCGCACGCCGCCGCGGAAGCCACGAAACTACGGACAACAGGCGTCGGCTTCAAGGGCTGCCGCCGCCTGTAGGTTGCGACGGGGTTTTTCAGGCCTTCACCCCGGCGATCGACGCGAGAAACTCCGCCATCGACCCGACTCGACGGGCGGGGTCAGGCTCGAGGCATGACGCGATCGCGGCGGCCAGTGGTGGGGGAATCTCGGGCCAGTGCTCGCGGATGTCGGCGGGCGGGGAGTCGTGGGCGAGGGCCGCGTTGCCGCTCGCGCCACGCGGCCATGGGGCCTGTCCCGCGCAGATTTCGTAGGCCGTCACTCCGAACGAGAAAATATCGAGCCGCTTGTCAGCCTGCCGCCGCCGCACCACCTCGGGGGCCATGTAGTTCGGCGTGCCGATCCGGTTGCCTGGCTGCAGAAAGGCCGGCCTGTCGGGCACGGTGAGGCCGAAGTCGATGAGCACCAGCCGGCCGTCCGGTCGGATAATGAAATTGCGAGGGCAGATGTCGCGGTGCACAAATCCGGCATCGTGGACCGCGGCGATCGCCGTCGCCGCCTGCCGCACGAGGTCGATGCGTTGGGCGGGGCTGAAGGGCTTCCGGGACATGATCGGGGAGTGCAGCAGCACTCCGTCGACGTATTCCAGCACGAGAAACGGGTCGCCGGTGGTCGACGTGCCCCACTCCAGCGTGCGGACGATATTGGGGCCCGCGATCTTCTGGCCGATTTCTCCTTCCCCGGGCTTGTCGAGCGACTTGTAGCGGCTCTCCACGGGCGCTGACTTCGCCGTGTCGATGATCTTGAGACCGAGGACCTGCCCCGACTTTAGATCGCGGACCTTATAAAAGGTCGACATCGTGCCGGACGAGCTTTCCCGCAGCCGTTCGAACCGCTTCCAGAGATCGGTTCGGTCCGACCCACCGAACAGCGAAGAGAAAAACCCCATGCCCCGCCTTCTTTTGCTCAGTGCTGTTTCAAGGTCGCGATTTCGGCGTGGGCGGCGGCCAGCTCCTTCTCGAGCCGGGGCGCCTCGGCCGGATCATCGGGCTGCTTCTTCGCCCCGGCCACCAGTTGCTGGAGCTTCGCGATCTTCTGCTGCAGCACCTCGATCCGCTTCTTGTCCTTCTTGTCCATCGAGATCCTCCCCGCCTTCACGGCGCGCGTCGTAGTTCTTCCCGCGTTCGATCATCACCTCACCGTCGCCGAGAGGCATCACGTTGGGGCCCGTGTGCAACTGCCTCATCCAACCCGAGAGCAGAACAACGGCCAGCGTCAGACCGATCGTCACCGAGAGCCACTTGGCCCGGTCGTTCCGCACCCAGCTGGTGCCTGCTCCCCGGCCGACCAGCGCGCTTGCGAAGTAGAAAACTACAAGGGCAAGCAGAAACTTCGCGCCAAAAAGTGCGTGGTAGCTCGTCTGCCGCATCCACTCGCCGCCCGCCCAGCCCTCCGCCTTCACGCGGAAGTTGAAGAGCAGGAAGTTGGCCAGTCCGGTGGCCAGTAGCACCGTGATCGCCCCGATCGCCCAGGGCAGCCAGGCTCGCCGGATGTGGTCGTGGATGCGGTTTCGGGTGGCCTCGTCGACCTCGGAGAGTGCCGGGAGGAGGGCGAAGCGGGCAAACACGAGCCCCCCCATCGCGACGATGGCGGCGAGGACGTGGGCCCAGCGAAGCAGCAGCAGAGTCGGATCCATGGGTTCCCTTTGTGGCGACCGGACAAGAAAAGGAAATGGTACCCGATGTCGCGGGGCGGCCCAAGCGGCGTGGGCAGTGGGCCCGATTGTCGCGTCCCCCTTCCACCGCCTACAGTGCGAGAACATGAACGACTCCGATGATTTTGACGAGGACTACGAGCCGGAAGCACAGCTTCCCGGGGTGCTGCCGCACGACCGCTGGATGCGGCTGGCGCTCGACGAGGCGCGGGCCGCGGCCGCCGAGGACGAGGTGCCCGTGGGCGCGATCGTGGTGGCGGGCGGGCGGGTCATCGCTAGCGCCCACAACCAGCGGGAGCAGCTCGCCGATCCGACGGCGCATGCCGAGATGATCGCGCTGACGCAGGCGGCCGCGGCACTCGGTTCGTGGCGGCTCGAGGGCTGCGTGCTCTACGTCACGCTCGAGCCCTGTCCGATGTGCGCCGGCGCGATTCTCCAGGCCCGCGTGCCGATCGTGGTCTGGGGCGCGGCCGATCCCAAGGCCGGGGCGGTCGAATCGCTCTACAAACTCTTCGAAGACTCGCGTCTCAACCATCGCGTCGACCACGTCGGCCACGTGCTTGCCGACGAATGCGGGCGGGTGCTCACGGAGTTCTTCCGGGGAAAGCGGCGCGGGCCAGGAGCGGGCGGGTGAAGCCGCCCCTCTTGAGAGCGCATCCGACGTACGTGGATCGCCGGCTCGGGGGCGGCAAAAGTCTCGTCGCTCTATCGCCGCGGCGGCTCAGGCGCTCTTCAAGCGTTCGCCGACCCCCTTGCCTTCCTCCCCCAAGGTGCCATCTCGCCGCTCTCCCGCAAGCAGATGCGCTCTCGTTCACCGGCCGGCGATCACGATCGTGACGTGATCGGCACAAACTCGCGGAGGGTTTCGCCGGAGTAGATCTGCCGGGGTCGGCAGATCTTCTTGGTCGGCGAGTGGTGCATCTCGTTCCAGTGGGCGATCCAGCCGGGAAGGCGGCCCATCGCGAACAGCACCGTGAACATCTGCACGGGAATCCCCATGGCCCGGTAGATGACACCGGAATAGAAGTCGACGTTGGGGTAGAGCTTCCGCTCGATAAAGTAGTCGTCGGCGAGGGCTACCTCCTCGAGTTGCTGGGCTATGTCGAAGAGCGGGTCGTGCCGCGCGATCTTTGCCAGCAGTTTGTCGGAGGTCGCCTTGATGAGTTTGGCCCGCGGGTCGTAGTTTTTGTAGACGCGGTGCCCGAAGCCCATCAGCCGGAATCCCGAATCCTTCTTCTTGGCCAGATTGACGTATTTTTGCACGTCGCCGCCATCGGCCACGATCTTCTCGAGCATCTCGACGCAGGCCTGGTTGGCACCGCCGTGCAGCGGACCCCAGAGTGCGGAGATACCGGCGGAGATACTGGCGAACAGGTTGGCGTCGCTCGAGCCCACCATCCGCACCGTCGAGGTCGAGCAGTTTTGCTCGTGGTCGGCATGCACGATCAGGAGCATGTCGAGGGCGTCGGCGAAGTCGGGGTCGATGTGGAATTCCTCGCACGGCACCGCGAACATCATGTGGAGGAAGTTTTCGCAGTAGGTGAGGTCGTTGCGGGGATACATCAGCGGCTGGCCGCACGACTTTTTGTGGCTGTAAGCCGCGATCGTCGGCAGCTTCGCCAGCAGCCGGTGCATGCTCACCTCGACCTGTCTCGGATCACGGACGTCGAGGGAGTCTTGGTAGAAGGTCGAGAGCGCGCCGACGACGCTGCCCGCGATCGCCATCGGATGAGCGTCGCGGGGGAAGCCGCCGTAGAAGCTCCGCATATCCTCGTGGATCATGGTGTGATGCGAGAGCGACGTGCGGAAGGAGTCGAGTTCGGCGACCGTCGGCAGGTTTCCGTAAATCAGGAGATAGGCGACCTCCACGAAGTCGCACTTTTCGGCGAGGACCTCGATCGGGTAACCCCGGTAGCGGAGGATGCCCTTGTCGCCGTCGAGGAACGTGATCGTGCTCGTCGTCGAGCCGGTGTTGACGTAGCCCTCGTCGAGCGTGATCAGGCCGGTCTGCGCCCGCAGTTTGGCGATGTCGATCGCCCGCTCGCCTTCCGTGCCGATGATCACGGGAAGCTCATACGCCGCGCCGCTGACCTCCAGCCTCGCGGTGCCGTCGGCCTTCGTGCCGGACCACGGCGGGGCTGCTGCGGCCACACTGGAGGGGGGTGGAGAAGTCCGGGCGGGGGAGGTCATCGGCGGGTCTCCGGCACGTGTCGGCTGCGACAGGAGCGCCGCTGCCAGTCAGTGGCCGAAGTCTAGCGGCGGATGAATGAACGGGCAATCCGCCTCAGATATGGCACGGCCGCTGACCAACGCGATGGTCATACCGAGTCGCATGATCACCGCCGTGACTTTTGCAGCAGTGACTCGTCGGCATCGCCGTCGTCGATCGAAAAGCTGCCGACGGTCGCGAAGGCCGCGATTTTCGCGGCAGTGAGCCCGTCATCGTTGACGATCGTGTCCGTCGCCTTGGCCACCGCGATGCCGGCGCCGGACGCCCCGGAGAGCGTCACGAAAAAGGGCTCGTCAGCCTCGACGAGCGAGTCGCCGGCAATGCTTACCGCGATCGTCTTTGCCGTTTCGCTGGGATTGAAGGTCAGCGTGCCGCTGGCGGTGGTGTCGTCTCCGGTGCGGCCCGACACGGCCGTGCCGTTCGATGTGACGTACGTCACCGTCACCTTTGTCGAGACGGGGATGGCGTCACGGATCTGCTTCGCAGAAGCATTGGGATAGGCGGTCCATCCGGGGTTTTCATGGGCAGAGCGGTAAACGGCCGCCGCGCAGGGCGATCACATCTGTGGTCTGGACGGGTTTTGTGGAGCGGGAGCCACCAGGCCTTTGAGCGTCCGCGGGCGAACCAATCCGGCACCGTCTCGATGCGACCCGGATA
>CAMBPQ010000040.1 GCA_945869735.1 Planctomicrobium piriforme | reverse complement strand
GGAGGCCCATTCGCATCACGACCAACCGTGCGCGATGGCGCGGTGCAGACGGACCAACCGTGCGCGACGGTCACTCGAAGACGATCGTGCGCGGTCCGTTGAGAAAGACCCGCTCTTCCAGTACCAGTCGCACGGCTCGGGCGAGCACGAGTTTCTCCACGTCGCGGCCGGCCTGGGCCATCCGTTCCGGCGTGAACGTGTGATCGACGGGTGTGACGTCCTGGGCGATGATCGGCCCCTCGTCGAGCTGTTCGGTGACGAAGTGCGCGGTGGCTCCGATCAGCTTCACACCGCGGGCGAACGCCTGGCGGTATGGGCTCGCCCCGGCGAACGCCGGCAGGAATGAGTGGTGGATGTTGATGATTCGGTCTGGGTAGTGAGCGATCACCGCGGCCGAGAGCACCCGCATGTATCGGGCCAGCACGAGGTAATCCGGCGCGTAGCCGGCGATCGCTTCGAGCAGGGTCGCCTCGTGTGCCTCGCGGGAAAGGCCGGCGTGCGACACGTGGTGGAAGGGCACGCCAAACCGCTCGACCAGCGTGCGAAGCTCATTGTGGTTGGCGACCACCGCCACGATCCGGCCTGGAAGTTCACCGACGGCGTCGAGCAGGAGCAGTTCGCCCAGGCAGTGCGGTTCGCGGGTCGCACAGACGACGATCGGCCGCCGATCCTCACGGGTCACGCGCACCCGTGCCTCGCGGGAGAGCACGGCCGCGAGATCGGCCTGCAGGTGATCGGCCGTCACGGGCTCCCCGGCCGGCGTCACCTCGGCCCGGAAGAAGAAATGGCCGGCCGACGCATCGACAAACTCGTGGTTGCTCTCGATGTTGAGCCGCCGCGCCTGAAGCACGCCGGTGATGCGGTGAATGAGCCCCACCTCGTCCGGACAGTCGACGAGCACGATCTCACGGCCGCGGGTGGCGTTCATCCCCAGACCCCGCGTTCGGCCAGCGGTCTGTCGGTCGGCCTGTCGGTTGACAGAGCGGGCACCCAGGCGAGTACGACCTCGTCGACGGCGATGTCGGTCTTCTTCGCCGGCACGTCGATCTGTTCCAGCGCGAGCGATTCGGGGCCAGACTCGAGCCGAATGCGGTCGAGTTCTTGCTCGATCTCCTGCTCGAGCAGCAGCCGTTTTTCCTCGAGCGAAGACAGGCTCTCCTCGGCGTGGGCGACGTCGGCCTGCTGCCGGGCGGCGCGGCTCGCCGACCGCATCGAGGTGGCCGCCCGGCCGATCGTGGTGGCACTGGCCTTCTTGCGGCCGAGCAGGGCGCCGAGCACGGCCGTGCCGATCGAGACATAGGTCTGCAGCGATTGGTTCTTGGCCTCGGCCTTCTCACGCTCCACCTTTTGCCGGGCCCGATCGATCTTGTCGGCGAGGGTGGCGAGTTTTACCGACTGCTTGTCGCGGACCTTTTCGATCTGTTCGTCGCGCCACTCCTTGACGCGATGGGCGATCCGCACACGAAAGTCGCCTTCCGACTCGCCCGGTCGCGACACGGCCCCGATCGCCGGGGCGGACCAGGCGGTGAGTTTCGACGTGCGGCCAAGGTGACTCTTGAGCGAGGCCGCGAGGGTGACATAGCCCCGCGGCCCGGCGAGCGCCGCTGGCAGCGGTGCGAACGATCCGGTCCTCGGCGCCGGCTCCAGAGGCGGCGTCTCCGCGAACGGCTGGGCCGATTCCCAGGCCGATTCGCCGAGCGAATCGCTCGCCGGCGCGAGACAGATGATCTCGCGGTCGACTTCGATGCCTGCCGTCGGCTTGGAATAGCGGACGCGAGCCCGGCCGAGGATCGCGGGCTCGTAACGCATCGCCGCCTCGATTGGCACCATTCCTTGCGGTGCAAAAAAGACCTCGCGCACGCCAGGCGGCAGGATGGGCCGTGGGCCACCCCGCGGCCGGCCGTGGGAAGACGCCTCAACCGCGACCGGCTCAGCCACCGTGCCCGCGGCTCCCGCGGCCCGCGCCGAGAGTCGCCGGATTTCGTCACGGAGCAACGGGCCGCGGAGATAGGACATCGTCCAGCGGCTCTGAAAAAGCGTCTCATCGTCGCCGTGCACGCTGTGCATGAGGAATCGCCGTTGTTCGAGTCCCGACAGCAGCGCGTCGAGTCGGCCGCGGTCGAACGAGCCGCCGGCGGCTTGGGCCGCGCCTTCGAGGCCGTCGAGAACACGGGCCTTGTCCCGCGCCGTCTGCAGCCTGCCGAGAAACCAGAGGCCGGCATTCGAGAGCCCCTTGTAGTCGAGGTCGACAGGATTCTGGGTGGCGAGCACGACGCCGAGGCCGTAGGCCCGCGCCTGCTTCATGAGCGTCAGGATGGGCGTCTTGCTCGGCGGGTTCGCGGTCGGTGGCACGTAGCCGAAGACCTCGTCCATGAGGAACATCGCCTTGAGCGACGACGTGCCCCCCTGCCCTCGCATCCACGACACCGTCGCCCCCGCAATGAGCGTGACAAACGCCATGCGTTGGGCATCGGCAAGATGAGCGATCGACACGACGGCGACACGGGGCCGGCCCTCGGCTGTCCAGAGCAGGCGGCCGATATCGAGCGGCTCTCCGTCGAGCCAGGCCTCGAAGCCTGGCGCTGCCGCGATCGTGTTGAGCCGGCTGGCGAGTTGAAACCGCTCCCCGGCCGGAAAGAAGTTTTCAAGATCGAGAAAGCCGACCCGCTCGATCGGCGGCGCGGGGATCGCCCGCACGAGCGTGCCGAAGTCGACCTTCTGGCCACTCTTCCACAGGGCATCGAGGATTGTGGAGAGCAGCACGTGCTCCCGGTTGCGGCCCGGCTCGGCGTCGATGCCAACCAGCGCGAGGATGGCGGAGACGAGCGATTCGATCCGCTCACGGCGAGCCTCAAGGTCGTCGAGGATCGCGGGGGCGGGCGCGTCGAGGCTGCCGAGCATCGCCAGCGGGCGGCCGGTGCGGCTGCCCGGCGTATACACGACCATGTCGGCAGCCTCGTGCAGGCGACGGATCCGGTCGCCCGACTGGCCGCTGGCCGTCAGGCCATCCGACCACTTCTTCGCCGTCCGCTCGGCCAGTTCCTCGAGTGTGATTCCGTCGCGCTTCGCCGCCTCCGGTTCAAGCCACGGCAGGAAATCAGTCGGGGCGAGATTCGGAAATGAGAGCAGGACGTTGGCCAGATCACCCTTGGGGTCGATGACGAGCGTCGGAATGCCGTCGAGCGCCGCCTCCTCGATCAGCCCGATCAAGAGGCCCGTCTTGCCGCTGCCCGTCATGCCGACACAGACGGCATGGGTGGTGAGCCGTTTGGCGTCGATGAGGAGCGGCTCTCCCGTTGACTTGCCGCTGACGCCGTCGATTTTCTGGCCGAGGTAGAAGACGCCGAGGCCCTCGATAGCCGCAGGGATCGCATCCTTGGGCGTGCTCCGCGTCGGCCGCTGTTTCTCGGTCGCCATCGCTGGTTCTCCGCCGGTCATCGGTCTCAATGAGCTGACACGATTCAACGTCGCGACGTGGAATCGTGCAACCCAGCCGCGGAATGGCTCGCGGTGGAGCCGTCGCAGAGCAACCGGGAGCGACCTGTGTGCAGACCGCAAATCGCCGGCGGGCGGGGATAGTCACGCTGGATCCCCGGCCCGCCGACGAAGCGATGGGCCGAACGCCTTCGGCCACCGACTGGGGTCGGAACGGAATGTCGTGGTGAGTTGAATGACGCGCTATGTCAGCGTTTTTTGCGGTCCCGGCACTGCGGGGCAGCGGCGAGCGTGATCACGATCACCTCCTCCCCGGTGACCGGGCTGATGTCGTGGTGCAAGTTGACCGGCGATGCTCCGGACGCCTCGCGGACCAGTGATTCGAGCACCGATCGACCGGCGGTCACGAGTCGGCTGCGGAGCTGTTTCAGCAGATCGGCACCGCTTTCGCTGCCGTCGCCGCGGCCCGCCAGGAGTCGCTGTTCGGCGGCGGTGAGTACGCCATCCATGTGGACGAACAACCGGTTGTCGATGAGGTGGGCGTGGACGTTGCGGGGCCCGCGTCCCATGAACTCCTGCTGAAATCGCGACACCGCATCGCAGACAGCGGCCTCGATCTCGCCTTGCGACTTCATGACGGCGCTCCCACGCAGCAGATACCCCCTTAGGGGGGGGTTGGTTGTAGAGTTACCTTTTCGGACCGTGCGACGACCGAACATGAATCGAAATGGCATCAGCGCTGGAGACAGCTCGCGGCGGCGTGGTGCGCGCACGGCTGGCAGCAGCAGGGCGAGCAACGCCGCCGCCTCCGCTCGCCGACAAAGTGTCGTTGACGACTTTTTGCCGCTGCAAGCGCTCCTAGGCTCACAGGAGAGCCAGGCAGAAAAATCTGCTTGAGTTACCCAGACCCCCAAAGTACAATCGGCGCGTTCCGACGACGTGACCGGTGAAAACACCGCTCGCGGCTGAGGAAAGAGCAACAGTATCGATCGGAAGACGGGTCGAGGGTCAGTCCGGCATGAGCCGGAAGGTCCGTCGCAGCGTAAGCCGGCGAGAGAGAAAGCCTTCGGGCCTTCTTTCCCGCCGGCTTTTTTTGTTTCCATCCGGCACATTCGGACACTGGCAACGCCACGATGACAACGATCTCGTCAGAACGACTCGCTCGGACGGTGGCCCATGTCGCCGCCAGTTTCGAGCATGTGCTTCTGGGCCGCGCCCCGACGAGCGTCAGCGTGGTGGCGGAAGATGATTGGATGGTCGTGCACCTGCACGAACCGTTTTCCCCGACGGAGCGGCGCTTGGCCGGCGACGAGGAGGGCGCGAGGAAAGTCCGCGAGTTCCACCGCTACATCTTCGACAACTCGCTCGACGCGCTGCTGCGGCAGATCCGTCAGCGCACGGGCGTGGAACTTCGCGGCGGCATCGCACACGTCGACACGCAGACGGGCAGCGTGCTCAAAACGCTGACGACCCAGCCGGCAGTCGACCTCTTTCTGCTGGGAACGGGGCTGCCGGCCTTGGGTGTGCCGGTGAACGCCCACCTGCAGACCAATGCATCGATCATGGCGGGTGGCAATGGAGCTGTCCGCGGCTGATTGGATTCTACGAGGAGGGACCCGCAACACACGAGGAAGGTGAACCATGTTGGTACTGACAAGAAAAAACCGTGAGAGCGTCGTCATCGGCGGAAACGATGAGATGCAAATCATGCTCGAGATCACAGTCCTGGAAATTGAGGGTGGGCGGGTGCGGCTCGGCTTCGAGGCCGACGCCCGCATGCCGATCCACCGCCGCGAGGTGTGGGACCGAATCTGCAATGGCAATGGGAATGGCAACGGGAATGGCAATGGGAATGGCAATGGGAATGGCAATGGGAATGGCAATGGGAATGGCAATGGGAATGGCAATGGGAATGGCAATGGACATGCGAAAGGCAATGGCGCGGCGGGCACTCAGCCGCTCGCCGAGGCCGTGTCGAGAATGGAGACCCGCCGCCAGGCGGGCGCCTGACCATGAAGTCCCAGGGCGAAATCGAGGCAGCCGTCTGCGAGGGCATTTCGCGGTTTCAGCAGGAGTTCCTCGGTCGAGGGCCGAGTGACATCCATGCGCATCTCGTCGGCCTGCTCTTAGTAGTGCGGCTGCAGGGCGTGCTCACGCCCGCGGAGCGGCAGCTCATGGCCTCGAGCCAAATGACAGCGGCCGATGCTGATGGCGACGGGGATGGGCACAGCCTTGGGGTTGGCAATGGGAATGGGAATGGCAATGGGAATGGCCACGGCGGTGACAATGGCAACGGACGGTCCCTCCTCAAGCAGGTGCGGGCGCACATGGTGGCCACGGGACGGCCACGGCTGCAGGAGATCGTGGAGACGGCCACGGCCGTGCCCCTCGTGAGCGTGCACCACGACATCTCGACGCTCACCGGCGAAGAGGTGCTCGTGTTCTCACTCAAGGAGCCCCCCGCCTGCCGTGTGAACGGGAAGCGGAAGCCCTGAAGGGGGTGTGGATCTGCCCGGCGTGGAGGTCACCCCTGGGCGGGCTATGGTAGCATCGCGGCGTTATCCTCGACCCGTCCGTTCTGCGGCCATGACCGTCGTCAAAACTCCCGCCCACCGCGGCGTCTCCGTGCTGCTCGTCGACGACCAGCCGATCATCGGCGAGGCCGTGCGGCGGATGCTCGCCGGAGAGGAGGGAATCTCCTTCCACTACTGCAAAGACGCTCCCGCGGCCCTGGACAAGGCGGCGGAGGTGCGGCCCACGGTGATCCTGCAGGATCTCGTGATGCCCGAGATCGACGGCCTCTCGCTCGTGCGGCAGTTTCGGGCCGACGAACGGTTTTGCGACGTGCCGATCATCGTGCTCTCCACCAAGGAGGAGCCGGCCGTGAAGGCGGAGGCCTTCACCGTCGGAGCCAACGACTACATCGTCAAACTGCCGGACCGCCTCGAACTGCTCGCCCGCGTGCGGTATCACTCGCGGGGCTACGTGGCGCTTCTCGAACGCAACGAGGCCTTCACGGCTCTCGAGGCGAGCCGCAAGGTCCTTGCCGAAGACATCACCACGGCCGCACGGTATGTACGATCGCTGCTGCCGCCTCCGCAGTCGAATGGCATGATCCAGGCCGACTGGCGGTTCATTCCGTCGGCGTCTCTTGGAGGCGATGCCTTTGGCTACCACGATCTCGACGCCGACCACTTCGCCGTCTACCTGCTCGATGTCTGCGGCCATGGCGTGGGGGCGGCCCTGCTCTCCGTCTCGGCACTCAATGCGATCCGCAGCGAGGCTCTGCCCGCCACCGACTTCCACGACCCGGGAGCCGTGCTGGCGGCGCTCAACAAGGCCTTTCCGATGGAGCGGCAAAATGACATGTTTTTCACGGCGTGGTATGGCGTGTTTCACCGCGGCAGCCGCACGATGCGGTGGGCCGGTGGCGGCCATCCCCCGGCGCTCCTTATGACCGTTGATGGGGGTACGCCACGCCGTCTCGATTCGGATGGTCCCCTCATCGGAGCGGTGGACGGGCTGGATTTTGGGTCGAGCGAGGTCGTCGTTCCGCCGTCCGCGCGGCTCTTCGTTTACAGCGACGGTGCGTTTGAAATCAACCTGCCGGACGGGTCGATGTGGGCATTCGACGACTTCGTCGCCACGCTCGCCGCCGCACCCCGGGGGCCTGAAAACACGATGGACGCCCTCGTGACCCACGTCCGGGCCCTGTCCGGGCAAGACGACTTCAACGACGACTTCTCGATGATGGCACTCGTCTTCGAGTGATCGGGGTTAAATAACCGGGCTTGAATGACCGGGCTCGTTGCCCTCAGGGACGGAAAAGTCAGCTAAAAAGCGGCTCTTGGCCCTCGAAATCGTCCATCTTGCAGGGGCCGATCGAATCCGTACACTTCAAGGTTTCGCGGTTCCGGCCGGCCGCTAGCGTAGCTCAATTGGCAGAGCAGCTGATTTGTAATCAGCAGGTTGCGGGTTCAACTCCCGCCGCTAGCTCAGCTTGACGGCGCTTGCGCGGCACAGTCGATCGAGAGCGGCGGTGAAAAAGCCGACGATCGCTGCGGCAGTGCCTGTCCGCAGCGGCCGAACGGAACACGAGTCCTCGCCAGTAGTGCCCAAAACGAGCGCCAAAAAACACGAAGAGGAGTCCGCCGTACACCACAGGGGAGTTTCCCGAGCGGTCAAAGGGGTCAGACTGTAAATCTGATGGCTTATGCCTTCGCAGGTTCGAATCCTGCACTCCCCAGTCTCGTCCCGTTCACCGCCTGGATCGGACTTCTCAGGCGGAAACTCGGGCAACGTGGCTGCATTCGCGGGTGTAGCTCAATGGTAGAGCAATAGCCTTCCAAGCTAAAGACGAGGGTTCGATTCCCTCTACCCGCTTTGGCCACACCATCCACACTCATTTCTAGATTATCCACACTCATATCTCGATTATCCGCACTCATTCCTTGATTATCCGCACTCGTTCCTCAATCCTTACCCAACACCACACCGATAGACATCCCATCACCACGACCTCCGATTTCACGATCCATGACCGCGGCATTCGCCTTCCATCCGCTGCTGTAGCTCAGTTGGTAGAGCGCGTCCTTGGTAAGGACGAGGTCATGGGTTCAAGTCCCATCAGCAGCTTTTTGTTCGTTCGTACCCCCTAACCACCACCACCAGAAGAGGACCCCCCAGGGAAAAAGCATGGCAAAGGACACGTTCACGCGGAGCAAGCCGCACGTCAACGTCGGCACGATCGGGCACATCGATCACGGCAAGACCACCCTCACCGGTGCCCTTGTCGCCGTCCAGGCGGCCAAGAATCTCGCCGTGGCCAAGAGCTACGCCGACATCGCCAAGGGCGGCACCGTCCGCGACGAAACGAAGACCGTGACGATCGCGGTCAGTCACGTCGAGTATGAGAGTGAGAAGCGGCACTATGCCCACATCGACTGCCCGGGGCACGCCGACTTCATCAAGAACATGATCACCGGTGCCGCCCAGATGGACGGCGCGATCCTGGTGGTGAGTGCGGCCGACGGCCCGATGCCCCAGACCCGCGAGCACATCCTGCTGGCCAAGCAGGTCGGCGTGCCGGCGCTGGTGGTGTTTCTCAACAAGGTCGACCTCGTCGACGATCCGGAGCTTCTCGACCTCGTCGAGATGGAAATCCGCGAACTGCTGACGAAGTACGGCTTCCCAGGCGACGACGTGCCAATCATTCGCGGTGCCGGCAAGCCCGCCTATGACCACCCGTCCGACCCGGCGAAAAACAAGTGCATCGCCGACCTGCTCGATGCGGTCGACGCGTACATCCCCGAGCCGGTTCGTGAGCTCGACAAGCCGTTCCTGATGGCAATCGAAGACGTGTTCTCGATCGAGGGTCGTGGCACGGTCGCCACGGGCCGTATCGAGCGAGGCCAGATCAAGGTCGGTGACGAAGTCGAGATCATCGGCCTCAAGGAAAAGGCTGAGAAGACGACGGTCACGGGTGTCGAAATGTTTAAGAAGCTGCTCGAGAGCGGCCAGGCTGGCGACAACGTCGGCTGCCTCCTCCGCGGCGTCGCCCGTGAGGGTATCGAGCGTGGTCAGGTGCTGGCCAAGCCGGGCTCCATCAAGCCCCACAAGAAGTTTGAGTGCGAGGTGTACGTGCTGTCGAAGGAGGAGGGTGGCCGTCACACGCCGTTCTTCGCCGGCTACCGCCCGCAGTTCTACTTCCGCACGACGGACGTGACCGGTGCAACGAAACTGCTCGGCGGCGTCGAGATGTGCTCGCCCGGCGACAACGTCAAGATGGAGGTCGAGCTGATGGTGCCGATCGCCATGGACGACGGCGTTCGGTTCGCCATCCGTGAGGGAGGCAAGACGGTCGGTTCGGGCGTGGTCACCAAGATCTTGGATTGAATGAACTGAGGGGCGGGGGTCCGGCAGGGCCCCCGCCTTCTCTACAGGGGCGTAGCTCAACTGGCAGAGCGCTGGTCTCCAAAACCAGAGGTTGCGAGTTCGATCCCCGCCGCCCCTGCAGGATCGTGATGCGTCGCGTGCGTACACGCGGGGCGGTTTGGCTTGGCGGTGGGTTCGATCAGGACGTGAGGCGAGCGACGGATCGCTTGAGACCGGATATGCAAGAAAACGCAAAAAATGCCAGCCTCTGGGGAGATGTCCTCAGCTTTTCCGTGTATAAGCGGAACCAAGGTCGGATGACCCGGCAGGTGACGTTCGCTGCGCTGGCGGTGATCGTGAGCTTGGGCATCTGGCGGCTCGCGCAACTGCTGGCCATCTGGTACGGCGGGGGCGACTCGACCCTGTCCTCAATCTCGGGCGGTGCTACCGACGTCGGCGTGGTGAGGTTCCTGCTACCAGGGGCCCTGCTTGCTGCCGGGCTCTGGCTCTGCTTCCGGATCGTCAATGTTCCAAAGTTTGCCGATTTCCTGATCGCGGTGGAATCGGAGGTTGCCAAGGTGTCGTGGCCGACGGCAGGGGATGTAGTTCGTAGTTCTGCGGTCATCATTTTTCTGATCTTCGCGCTGGCGGCGATTCTTGCCGGATACGATTTGTTTTGGTGGTTCGTGCTGCGGTATGTCCTCAGAACCGGTTGAGCCCGCGCTGTAGCACCCTTTTCAAGTAGCCGTTTTCATCCATTCGGGTCGAGGCCCATGAGCGACGAGACAAAAGATCCCGAGAAGTTGACGGGCGATGAGCCCTTGGTGGTTGCCCCGGCTGACGTCGTCGAAATCGACCGCGTGGACGAAGGTAACTTGGACGAAGATGACGGCACTCCTGCCGAACTCGCCGATCCGTTTGAAGGCGACGAAAACGCCAAGCCCGTGGAGGTTGCGGCCGCTGAGGATGCGCCCGTGTTGGGCGATAAGAAGTGGTACATCCTCAAGGTCCAGAGCAATCGCGAAGACTCGATTCGCGAGACCCTCCTGCGACGGATTTCCATCCAGGGCATGGATAAGTGGTTTGGCGAGGTCATCGTCCCGAAAGAGCAGGTCACCGAGTTCAAGGGGGGCAAAAAACGCGTTGTTTCCCGCAAGCTCTACCCGGGATACATCCTGGTGAACATGATCCTGAACGACGAGACGTGGTACCTCGTGCGGGAAACCGGCGGGATTGGTGACTTCACCGGCTCGGCCGGCCGGCCCAGCGCGATGCTGCCGCAGGACGTCGCCAAGTTACTGAATAAGACCGAGGAGAAGACCGACGAGTCGCCCCGACTGAAGATCACCTTCAAGAAGGGCGACCGCGTGAAGATCAACGATGGCACCTTCGAAAACTTCGAGGGCGAGGTGGAGGAGATCGACGAGGCCAATGGCCGCGTGACCGTGATGCTCAGCATTTTCGGGCGATCGACGCCAGTCGACATTGAGTATTGGCAGATCGAAACGGTCTGACGAAAAGAATCCGAGAAGATGGACTGAAGAAAGGCAATTGCGATGGCAAAGCAGATGGTGGGACAGGCGAAGTTTCAGGTGCCGGGCGGCCAGGCCACGCCGGCGCCCCCGGTGGGCACTTCGCTCGGCCGGTATGGAATCAACCTCGGCCAGTTTGTTCAACAGTTTAACGACCGCACCCGCGAAGCGGCTGGCATGCCCATCCCCGTCGTCGTGACGGTCTACAACGATCGTTCATTCGACTTCGTAACGAAGAGTCCGCCGGCTGCTGCGCTCCTCAAGAAGGCGGCGGGTCTTGCCAAGGGGTCGGGCGTGCCCAATAAGGACAAGGTCGGTAAGGTCACCCTGGCCCAGGTTGACGAAATCGTTCGCCTCAAGGGGGCCGATCTCAACGCCCGTGACGGCGAGCATGCACGCCGTATGGTCGAGGGCACTGCCCGCAGCATGGGCATCACCGTCGAAGGCTAGAAACTGGGCGGCCCGTGCATTTGGCCGTTTTCCGAGTACCATCTACCGTTTCCCGTTTCATCACACGCAGCGATTTTCAAGGACTTATGACCGTGGCCACCACCAAGCGCATGCGGGCAATGCTCGCAGTGAAGCCCAAGACCGACGACGCCCTGCCGCTCGAGGAAGCCGTCGCCGTGCTGAAGAAGTTTCCGCCGGCGAAGTTCGACCAGTCGATCGAGATCCACATGCGGTTGGGTATCGACCCCAAGCAGGCCGACCAGATCATCCGTGGCTCGCTCGTGCTGCCCCACGGCATCGGCAAGTCGAAGCGGGTCGTCGTGTTTGCCAAGGGAAACCTCGCCGACGACGCGAAGGCCGCGGGTGCCGAGGAGGTGGGCGCTGATGAACTGGCCAAGAAGATCAAGGAAGGCTGGACCGACTTCGACGTCTGCATCGCAGCGCCAGACATGATGGGCCTCGTCGGTCCGCTCGGAAAGGTGCTTGGTCCTCGTGGCCTGATGCCGAGCCCTCGTGCCGGTACGGTCACTGCCGATATCAAGAAAACCGTGAGCGAATACAAGGCGGGCAAGGTGGAGTTCCGCAACGATCCCACCGGTATTGTGCACGCCGTGGTCGGCAGGGCGAGTTTCGATGCCGCCAAACTCACTGACAACATTCGCGCCTTCGTGGAGCACGTCGTCGGCCTACAGCCGTCGAGCGTCCGCGGCCAATACCTGAAAAGCATCTCGATTTCCGGGACGATGACGCCCGGGGTCATGGTGACGGCATAGTTCGCCGGCGCTTTATTTTCGCCCAATCCATCGTCTCCAACGGATTCATTTCGCCATGAGCAAAGCCATCAAGGACATGCTGGTCGACGACCTCAAGAGCCGTCTCCGCGAGGTCGGCGATGTAATCGTCGTGAGTCTCGGAAAGCTCGACGCCCAAAAAACCACGGCGTTGCGGCAGACCCTCCGCAAGAAGCGAATCAGCCTGCAACTCGTGAAGAACAGCCTGGCCCGCCGCGCGATGTCAGACACACCCCTGGCGCCGGCGTTTGAGCAGGCCGAGGGAATGCTCGCCATCGCCTGGGGCGGCGAGGACGTTGTCGATCTAGCGAAGGAGCTCGACCGTCTGCAAGGTGTCAAGGATTTCGAAGGCTTCGAGTGCCGCTGCGGAGCGCTGGACGGCTCCAGGCTTGAGGCCGCCGACGTGAAGCGGGTCGCCAAGTGGCCCACGCGATCGGAGCAGCTCTCGATCCTCTCGGGACAGATTTCCTCACTCGGCTCGACGATTTCTGGACAAATCCTCTCGGCTGGCGGCTCGCTCGCCGGGCAGATCAAGTCTCGGGTTGAAGACCTTGAAAAGGCAGAGGAAGGCATGGCAGCGGCCTCGTGATAGGCTTTCCGGGCGTATTTTCGAGGGCGGGCTTCTCTCGTTCAATCTTCATGGTATGACAATCGACTCGGCTGTCAGGGTGCCCTTGACACTGCCGACCTGCACAACAACTCATTTTCGGCACCTCTCACACTACTACCAGCGGCCGACCTTTTGTTCGGCACGGCCGCATTTTCGAAGGGAAAGGACCTCGAGCGATGGCAACGGCAGAAGCAACACGTGAATTCACGAAGGATACCAAGGACCTCGGCGACAAGATCGTCGGCCTCACGCTGAAGGCAGCGAAGGAACTCTCCGATTACCTCGACGAAGTTCACGGTATTAAGCCGGCTGCCGGCGGCGCGGTCATGATGGCCGCTCCTGGCGGTGCCGGTGCTGCTGGCGGTGCGGAGCCCGCTGCGGAGAAGACTGAGTTTGACGTCATGCTCGACTCTTTTGGTGAAAACAAGATCGGTGTCATCAAGGTGGTGCGTGCGTCGACGGGTCTGGGTCTCAAGGAAGCCAAGGATCTGGTCGAAGGGGCTCCTTCGAAGATCAAGGAAGGCATCTCGAAGGCCGACTCCGAGAAGCTCAAGAAGGAGCTTGAGGACGCCGGCGCCAAGGTCTCGATTAAGTAAAAAGCCGTACAAAAGCCGTTTGGCTGCAGGTGATTGGCATCACCGCCCCCAAACGGTATAGTATTTGCGGTTTACCTAGTCATTCTTGCCTCCCCTTCCTTGTCTCGCCATTTGTCCCTTGTTGATGGCCGCCCCTGAAGGTCGTCTTTTCCGTTGGTACATGCGCACCGACGGGATCATCGCGGTTGGGTGTTCGCTTTGTGACCCAACTTCGAGTCGACGGCTCCGATTCACGACAGTGTCCTGATTCGGATCGCGCCCGCTCGCGCTCGCCACGAGACCAATCTGAGGAGTTTTTTAGTCAATGGCAACCCGCGCTGTTCGTCGTCTTCAGCCCTCCGAGGTCCGTCACTTCGGCAGTCGCCGTGCCAGTCATCAGATTCCAGACCTGACCGAGATCCAGACGCGTTTCTTCGACGCGTTTCTCCAGTACGGCGTGCCGTCTGGCAAGCGGAAGGATCACGGCATCGAAGGCGTGCTTCGCGAGATCTTTCCGATCGAGAGCTACGACCGCACGGTCAAGATCGAGTATCTGAAGTACGAACTCGGCAAGCCGCGGTACAGCCCCGACGAGTGTCGCCAGTTGCGGCTGACCTACGGCCGTCCGCTCCGCGTGTCGCTCCGGCTGACTCGTGAGCAGCCGATCGAGGAAGAGGTCTACCTTGGCGACATTCCGATCATGCTCGGCGGTGGCGAGTTCATCATCAACGGTGCCGAGCGGGTGGTGGTGAGTCAGTTGCACCGTTCGCCCGGCATCGACTTCGTTGCCGATACGGAGTCGAACGATCGCAAGACCCACAACTGCCGCATCATTCCTGAACGTGGGAGCTGGATCGAATTTAACGTGTCGAAGAAGGACACGCTCCAGGTGCGGATCGATCAGAGTGGTAAGTTTTCAGCGCTTACGCTGCTGCGGGCGATGGATCCAAAGTACGCCCACGACGCCGAGATCCTCAAACTGTTCTACAAGACCTCGAAGGAAAAGGTGCTGGGAGGCCGGAGTGTCGCCAAGCTCGAGGGTCTGATCGCCGTCGACGACATCGTCTATCCGAAGGCGAGCGAGCGCGCCGGCGAGATCATCGTCGATGCGGGCTGCAAGATCACACACGATCAGGCGGAGCTCATCTGCACCTCGGGCCTGCCCGCCGTGGAGGTGATGCAGGAGCAGAAGGTGCCACTGATCGTCAACAGCCTCCGCGAGGACGCCGACGAGTCGAAGCGGCGGACGGGAGTGGCTCCGAGCCACGAAGACGCCCTCATTCGCATCTACCAGCGGCTGCGGCCAGGCAATCCAGCGGCGCTCGACAAGGCCCGCGCGTTGTTTGACGAGAAGTTCAAGGACACGAATCGGTATCGCCTCGGCCGCGTCGGACGTTTCCGTATCAACCGGAAGCTCGGCCTCGACGTGCCCGAGACGGAAATGACGCTGCGGTCTGACGACCTGATCGCAGCGATCAAATACATGCTGCAACTCAGCGAGGGCGAGGGTGAGGTGGAGGTGGACGACATTGACCACCTCGGCAATCGTCGTCTCCGCACCATCGACGAACTGGCAAGTGACGAACTCCGCAAGGGCTTCCTCAAGCTCCGTCGAACCGTGCAGGAGCGGATGAGCCTCAAGGACGTCGCCGAGATGTCACCGCGAACGCTCATCAATCCGAAGAGTATTTCCGCGGCAATCGAGTATTTCTTCGGCCGCGGTGAGCTTTCGCAGGTGGTAGATCAGACGAATCCGCTCTCGATGCTCACGCACGAGCGCCGGCTTTCTGCCCTCGGACC
This sequence comes from Planctomicrobium piriforme, assembly GCA_945869735.1. Classification (GTDB taxonomy): domain Bacteria; phylum Planctomycetota; class Planctomycetia; order Pirellulales; family UBA1268; genus QWPN01. The sequence continues at coordinate 13,593 of CAMBPQ010000040.1, read as the reverse complement.
TGGCGGTCTTAATCGGAAGCGGGCCGGGTTCGAGGTGCGCGACGTGCATATCTCGCACTACGGCCGGATCTGCCCGATCGAAACGCCGGAAGGCACGAACATCGGGCTGATTTCGAGCCTTGCGATCTATTCGGGTGTCGACTCGTACGGCTTCCTTGTCACGCCGTATCGTAAGGTTTCAAAGTGCAAGCTCACCGACGACGTGGTCTGGCTGCGGGCCGACGAGGAGCACGACGCGCACCTCGCGCCGGCTGACGCCAGCGTGGTGGACGGCAGGATCGTTGGTGAAACGGTCATTGCCCGCTACCGCGGCGACTTCGTGCTCGTGCCGGCCGATAACATTGAATACATCGACGTCGCGCCCAGTCAGATGGTGGGTGTGTCGGCGGGCCTGATTCCGTTTCTCGAGCACGACGACGCCAATCGCGCACTCATGGGCTCCAACATGCAGCGGCAGGCCGTGCCGCTTTTGGTCACCGAGCCGCCGATCGTGGCGACCGGTATGGAGCGGGATGTCGCTACAAACTCGGGTCTGCTCGTTCGGGCGTCCCGCAAGGGAGTGGTCACCTACGTCGATGCCGAATCGATTGAGATCACGCCGCCGACTTCCGGCGCGGCCCCGGATGTGTATCAGCTCCGCAAGTATGTGGGCCTCAACGAACGGACCTGCCAAAACCAAAAGCCGATCGTGACGCTTGGTCAGAAGGTGGAGAAGGGCGAGGTCCTTGCCGACGGCGCCGCGACCTACAAGGGCGAGCTCGCCCTTGGCCGCAACGTGCTGGTGGGCTTCATCGCCTGGGACGGGTTCAACTTCGAGGACGCCATCATCATCAGCGAGGAGTTGGTGGAGGACGACGTCTATACCTCGATCCACATCGAGGAATACGACATTGAGATCCGTGACACGAAGCTCGGTCGTGAGGAGTTCACTCGCGACATCCCCAACGTTGGTGAGCGGGCGCTCCACAACCTCGACGAGAGCGGCATCGTTCGCATCGGCACCTACGTGCGGCCGGGCGATATTCTCGTGGGCAAGGTTTCGCCCAAGAGCAAGACGGAACTGACTCCCGAGGAAAAGTTGCTCCACGCGATCTTTGGCCGTGCCGGTGAGGACGTCAAGAACGACTCCCTGGAAGTGCCTTCGGGCGTCGAGGGCATCGTGACCGCGACGGAGAAGTTCTCGCGGCAGATGAGTCTTTCCGAGGACGAGCGTCGCGAGTTTCAAAAGCAGCTCAAGGAAGCCGAAAGTCAGGGAAATCTCCGCATTGCCGAAGCCTTCGTCGCGATGGTCGCGGAGATCGAGAAGGTGCTTCAGAAGCCGCTCATGGCCGACGACGGCAGTCCGCTGGTTCGGAACCAGGATCATAAGGTGGTGGCCGAGCGGGCCGTGGCCTTCAAGCCGGATGAGTTTGATATCCGCTCGCCCCAGCGGAAGGCCGATGTCGACAAGATCATCAAGGCTATGTGGCCGGCGGTCGAGGAGGCCATCGACGGCAAGGATCGCAGGCTCAACAGCATGAAGCGGGGCGACGAACTCCGGCCCGGCGTGCTCCAGATGGTGAAGGTCTATGTTGCCGCTAAGCGGGTGATTTCGGTCGGCGACAAGATGGCCGGCCGGCACGGCAACAAGGGTGTGATCGCGAAGATCCTGCCCAAGGAAGAGATGCCGTTTCTTGCCGACGGAACGCCGCTCCAGATCCTGCTCAACCCTCTCGGTGTGCCCAGCCGTATGAACGTGGGTCAGATTCTCGAGACCCACCTGGGCTGGGCCGGCAAGCTCCTCGGCTTCCAGGCGATCACGCCTGTGTTTGATGGAGCCAGCGAGGAAGACATCAACAAGGTGCTCGTCGACGCGGGCCTGCCCTCTCACGGCAAGGCACAGCTGTTTGACGGCCGCACGGGTGAGCCACTCGAGCAGGAGACGACGGTGGGCTACATCTACATGTTGAAGCTCCACCACCTCGTCGATGACAAGGTGCATGCCCGGTCGACCGGCCCCTACTCGCTCATCACGCAGCAGCCGCTGGGTGGCAAGGCTCGCTTCGGCGGCCAGCGATTCGGGGAGATGGAAGTGTGGGCGCTAGAGGCGTATGGGGCGGCCTACATCCTCCAGGAGTTGCTCACGGTGAAGAGCGACGACGTCGAGGGGCGAACGAAGATCTACGAGAGCATGGTGAAGGGCGAGAACACGCTCGAGGCCGGCACGCCAGCCAGTTTCGACGTGCTGACGAACGAAATCCGCGGACTCGCCCTGAATATGCAACTGGAGAAGCGACGGGTCTAGTCTCACGCGGGCGAGGCCATCGTGGCTTTTGCCCGCTGAGGAAGCCGCCGGGGCCGTGGGCCTCGTCGGTTTCGTTGACTGTCACGATTCCTGCGTGACGGCCGAGGGTTGATGACACAGGCTGAAGACTTTGGACCGAAAGACTTTCGAGGAGACGACACGTGAGCATCGGTGAATCCACCTACGATCGCGTCAACGACTATTCAGCCGTCAAGATCAGCCTAGCCAGGCCGCACGACATCCGGAGCTGGTCGTTCGGCGAGGTCAAGAAGCCTGAGACGATCAATTACCGCACCTTCCGTCCGGAGAAGGACGGCCTGATGTGCGAGAAGATCTTCGGACCGGAGAAGGACTGGGAGTGCTCCTGCGGCAAGTACCGCGGGATGAAATATAAAGGCATGATCTGCGACCGCTGTGGCGTGAAGGTCACGCACAGCCGCGTTCGCCGCAAGCGCATGGGCCACATCGAACTGGCCGCGCCCGTGGTCCATATCTGGTTTTTCAAGGCGATGCCCAGCCGCTTGGGCGCGCTGCTCGAAATGAAGACGTCGAGTCTGGAGAAGGTGATCTACTTCCAGGACTACGTCGTTCTCGACCCCAAGGACACGCCCCTCAAGAGGCAGCAGTTGCTGACGGAGGAGGAGTTTCGTGAGGCCCGGGCCACGTATGGAGAAGGCAGTTTCGAGGCCGAGATGGGGGCAGAGGCCGTCCGCAAACTCCTGCTCAGCCTCGATCTCGTGACGCTCTCGCGTGACCTGCGGATCGATCTGGCCACCACCAACTCGAAGCAGAAGAAGAAGGACCTCGTCAACCGGCTGAAGATCGTGGAGAGCATCCGCGACAGCGAGAACAAGCCGGAGTGGATGGTCCTCGATGTGATTCCGGTGATCCCGCCCGATCTGCGGCCGCTCGTGATGCTCGACAGTGGCAACTTTGCCACGAGCGACCTAAACGATCTTTATCGCAGGATCATCAACCGCAACAACCGTCTCAAGAAACTCGTCGATCTCAATGCGCCCGAGGTCATCATCCGCAATGAGAAGCGGATGCTACAGCAGTCGGTCGACGCCCTCTTCGACAACAACCGCTGCAAGCGGCCCGTGCTGGCTTCGAGCAATCGGCCGCTCAAGAGCCTGACCGACATGATCAAGGGCAAGCAGGGCCGGTTCCGTGAGAACCTGCTCGGCAAGCGAGTCGACTACTCCGCCCGGTCGGTGATCGTGGTTGGTCCGCATCTCCGGCTCCACCAGTGCGGCCTGCCCAAGAAGATCGCGCTGGAGCTCTATCAGCCGTTCATCATCCGACGGCTCAAGGAACTCGGCCACGCCGACACGATCAAGAGCGCGAAGAAAATGCTCGAGCGGAAAGACGCCGAGGTGTGGGACATCCTCGAGGAGGTGATCCGCAATCATCCGGTGCTCCTCAACCGTGCCCCGACGCTCCATCGCATGGGCATTCAGGCCTTCGAGCCGGTGCTCGTCGAAGGCAATGCCATCAAGCTCCATCCGCTTGTCTGCAAGGGCTTCAATGCCGACTTCGACGGTGACCAGATGGCTGTGCATCTGCCGCTCTCGATCGAGGCTCAGGTCGAGGCCCACACGCTGATGCTGTCGACCAACAACATCTTCAGCCCGGCCAACGGTGCGCCGATCATTTCGCCATCGCAAGACGTCGTGATGGGTTGCTACTACCTGACGATGCTGATTCCCGGCCGCAAGGGCGAGGGAATGATCTTCAAGAACTTCGCCGAGGTGGAGATCGCCCACTCGCTGGGCAAGGTCCACACCCACGCAAAGATCAAGGTCAAGCTGTCGGCAAACCGTCGCCTTAAGACCGATGTCGAGGCGCTCGGTAAACCCGGCGCCGTCATCGAAACGACGGTCGGCCGCGTGCTCTTCAACTCAGCGCTGCCCGAAGGGATGCTCTTCTACAACATTCCGATGCGCTCAAGCGAACTGGCTCGCGTGATTTCGGACTGCTATCAGGCGCTTGGGCGACGCAAGACGATCGACCTGCTGGACGACATGAACCGCGTCGGCTTCGGCTGGAGCACAAAGAGCGGCCTGTCGTTCGCCACGGACGATCTCATCACTCCCGCGAACAAGTCGCGGATCATCGGTGAAGCCGAGAAGGAAGTGATGAAAATCCTCAAGCGTTACCAGAAAGGCGTGATCACCGACGGCGAGCGATACAACTCGGTGCTGGACGCTTGGACCCATGCCCGCGAGCAGATCACCAAGGAGATGATGGCGGAGTTGGAGCAGGATACCGACGCCCGCGACACACGTCCCAAGGGCTACGTCAACCCGATCTTCCTCATGGCCCACTCCGGCGCCCGAGGCGGCGTGGAGCAGATCCGTCAGTTGGCCGGCATGCGCGGCCTGATGGCGAAGCCGTCGGGCAAGATCATCGAGACGCCGATTAAGGCCAACTTCCGTGAGGGGCTGACGGTGCTCGAGTACTTCAGTTCGACGCACGGTGCCCGTAAGGGCCTGGCCGACACGGCCCTCAAGACGGCTGACTCGGGCTATCTCACCCGGAAGCTTGCCGACGTCGCGCAAAACGTGGTCGTGACGATGCACGACTGTGGCACGACCCAGGGTATCACGAAGGGAGTGATCTACCGGGGTGAAAAGGTCGAGGTGAGCCTCGCTGACGGCATTCGGGGCCGCGTGAGCCGTGCCGACATCCGCAACCCGATCACCGATGACGTGATCGTCCGAGAGGACGAAATGCTCACGCCGAACACGGCCCGTCAGGTCGAGGACTTGGGCCTCGAGAAGATCCAGGTTCGCAGTCCGCTCACCTGCGAGGCATCGCTGGGCGTCTGCCGGCTGTGCTACGGCATGGATCTCTCCACCGGCTCGATGGTTGAGGAAGGCATGGCGGTCGGGATCATCGCCGCGCAGAGCATCGGCGAGCCGGGCACTCAACTCACGATGCGGACGTTCCACATCGGTGGCGTAGGACAGCGGGCCATCGAGGAGAGCGAGAACAAGGCGAAACGGCCCGGCACCGTGAAGTTCACCCGACTTCGTACCGTGCAGAACGAACAGGGAGAGGCCGTGGTGCTCGCCCGTAACGGTGAGATGGCGATCATCGACCCTAAGGGCCGCGAACTCGAGAAGTTCGAGATTCCCGCAGGCGCGATCCTCAAGGTGAAGGACGACGAGGAAGTGAAGGCCGGTACGGTGCTCGTGCAGTGGGATCCGCACTCCATCCCAATCCTCTCGGAAGTCGCAGGCAAGGTTCGCTACGAGGATGTCGTCGAGGGCGAGACGCTTCGCGTCGAGAAGGATCCGAGCGGCCATCTTCGGCGCATGGTGATGGAGCACAAGGGCATCTACCACCCGCAAATCGTGCTCGAGGACGAGTCGGGCAAAATCCTGGACTTCTATTACCTGCCTGAAAAAGCCTACATCGAGGTCTCGCCGGGCGAGACGGTGGCGGCCGGCCACATTCTGGCCAAGACGCCCCGCGAGGCATCGGGTACGCAGGACATCACCGGCGGTCTGCCCCGTGTCACGGAAATCTTCGAGGCTCGCAAGCCGAAGGACCCTGCGATCATGGCCGAGATCGACGGGAAGGTGGAACTGCTCGGCGAGAAGCGGCGTGGGAAGCGGACCATCCTCGTCAAGAACGAGAGTGGCTTGGAGCGGGAACACCTCGTCACGCACGGCAAGCATATGCGGGTGCACGCCGGTGACATCGTCAAGGCTGGTGAGGCCCTCGTCGACGGCCCGCTTGTGCCGCACGACATCCTGAGGATCTCGGGCGAGGAGGCTGTGCAGCAGTATCTCACCCGCGAGATCCAAAACGTCTACCGTAGCCAGCGGGTGGACATCGACGACAAGCACATCGAGATCATCGTCTCGCAGATGCTGCGGAAGGTGAAGATCGAGACGGTCGGAGACACGAACTTGCTCCCCGGCAGCGTGCTGGACAAGTTCGAGTTCCGCCAGGCGAATGATCGGCTTGCCGACTGCGTCCGGATCACGGACAAGGGCGACAGCGAATACGCCGCTGGCAGCATTGTGCCCAAGGACGTGCTGTCTCAGGCCAACGCACAGATCGAGACGCTGGGTGGTGCCGCCGCCAAGGGAGCGAAGCCGAAGCCTGCGACGGCGAGCACGCAGTTGCTCGGCATCACCAAGGCGAGTGTGCAGAGTTCGAGCTTCATCTCGGCGGCCAGCTTCCAGGAGACGACGAAGGTCCTCACGGAGGCCGCCCTCGCCGGAAAGATCGACAACCTGGTCGGCCTCAAGGAGAACGTCATCCTCGGCCACCTCATTCCCGCTGGGACGGGTTTCAAAACGTTCCAATCGGCGGAGGTGCGGGTGCGTCCTGAGGCGCTCGAGTCGCTGCGAATGGACCGCGAGAACATCCTTGCACGGCAGTTCCCACTGCTCGAAGCCGCTGTCCCGGGTGAGGGGTTGGCCGAAGGCGCCCTCGCAACGGGTGAGGTCGCCACCCTGGAAACGGCCGCCGACAGCGAGTAGCTGGGGCCTTTTGCCTTGATGCGGGCTGCACGGGCGTGGCCATGATCGATGATCGTGGCCACGCCCGTCGGCACATCCGGCATCACCGGCATCGGCATGGGCGTTGCATTTTTGCAGGCGTGCCCGTGTCGAAGTAGTGTCGAGTGGGCAACGCGTGTTGAGCCACCCGCCAGGAGCCTTCCGATGAGACGTTTGTGTTCGTGCGCTGCCGTGCTCGGGGTCGCGCTTTCCGCCACCACCGCCTGCGGACAGGCTGCTCCGTTCAACCCGTATGCCGAGGCCGCGGAAGCCCTGCCCCCGATCTCCGCCGATGGCACGATCCACTGGGGCACGTTTTACAAGTCGTCCGCGCTGCAGCAGTCGTATGAACGGCTCTGGAATCTCGGCGCCTGCCGCGGGACCAACAAGGCGATCACCGTTCCAGTCGCCGAAAATAAGCTTGTCATCGACCGGCTACCGGAGGCCGAGTTTCACGGGGTGGTACGTGCCGCCGCTGGTCACCTGGCCGTCGGCTGGTTGGCTTTCGGTGAGGCCGATGCCGACGCGATGCATGCCGAACCGTTCGTGGCCCATTTTCATCCCGCCGGCGTAACGCGGTTCACCGTCAGCGGCAGGGCCCCGGCTACGATCCTGGCATCGGGCATGGTCGTCCGGATGCGGGCGGAGGTGAACAAACAGGGACGGTCCAAGGCGCCCATCACAGCCTTTGAGATCGTGACGCCCCCTGCGGGCTTTACGCCTGACGAGGTCCGCCCTGACCGTATCGAGACGATCGTCGGGACGGTCATCACCTTCCGCAAGGGTGTTATTTCCTTGCGGGTCGATGCCGGAAAGCTCCGCCGGCTCACGCTGGTGCTGGCGGAGGATGCCATCGCCACGATTGACGCCGCCCGGCTCGACTTGGTCGGCCCAGGAGATGCGATCGAGGCGAAAGGGCGGCTCTGGACGGGCGAGGGAGCCATGGGTGCTGGGACTGTCTTCGTCTCCGATGTGCTTGTCACCAAGCGGCCGCTGGCTGAGCGTCACCCCGCCGCGGCTCCGGGGTCGAGGGCCGTCGGTGCTCGTTGATCGTTGAAAGGTGCCTCGGGGCGGCGGTGGCTGGAATACAGCCGTGCTGGACCCTAGAGTGACGGAGTGACGGGGCCTCGGCGGATCGAGCCCCAGCCACGAAACTCCGCTGGGCCTCACCCCCATGTCAGCGCCGCGACGTGCCAGAAGCGGACGTGTCCACTCATGGGCTGTGACCGACGACCCCGACACCCCTGTCGACGAGGTGGCGATCCGCACCCTGCGACAGCGGCTTGAGGCGGTCTGGTCGGAACTGGACAAGTCGTGCGGCCCAAGGCATGACCCGGAACGGATTCACCAGTTGCGGGTCGCGACCCGGCGAACGATCGCGGCCATCGATGCGTTTCGCGACCTGCTGCCCGGGAAGTCACGAAGCTGGTTCGAAAAGTGGCTGTGTCGGATTCGGAGAGCCGCCGGCAATGCCCGTGATCTGGACGTGCTGACCGATCGCCTGAAGGGACAGCGGGGGACCGTACCGCAAGGCCGTTCCCCCGCGGGCGGCGCTGCAAGGCGACGACTGATCGCGATGCTGTCGCTCAAGCGGGCCGGCTCCCGCCAGCCCATTCAAGAGGTTCGTGAGAAACTGCTGGCTGACGACTGGCACGCCCGGGTCGAGAGGTTACTCGATGCGCTGGCCGCTGGCCGCGGGCGCACCACGTTCCGGCAGTATGCCCGCCGACGGTTCAAGCCGCTGATGCGACGCTTCTTCGTTCGGGCTGACCACCGGCTTCGCGATGCCGAGGAGATTCATCGCCTGCGGATTGGGGGCAAAAAGCTCCGGTATACGCTCGAGATTTTCGCGGCGGTGTTTCCCACACGGGTGCGGTCGAAGTGTGAAAAAGCGCTGGAGCTACTTCAGGAGAATCTCGGCGAGTTCACCGACCACGCCGCCGCGGCCGATCGTCTTGGCCGGTGGTCGCGGCAGGACGGGGTCGTGGGAGAGCGGAAAGCGATCGTTGCCCTGAGAAGGATCGAGGCGCACCAGGCAGATCAGGCCCGCAGGGCCTTTGTAAAATGGTGGAGTCCGTCCCGCCGTCGTGCTCTGCGTCGGCGGTTCGAGCGCACGCTACGGAAGGCAATTGCATGAGCGGACGTCAGATCTCTGTGGGAGCGCGAGCATCGCGCGGACGCTTCCAGGCGAGAACACTCTGGCTCGTACCGGTTGCGCTCGCCGTCGCCGTGTGGGCCGTTGGCCGCCCGGCCCGGCAGCGAGAGGGCGGGGGATCAAATCTGGAACCTCGTAGGGCGGTATTTGCCCAAACGATTCCCGCCCCGAGCCCGTCGTCGGGTGAGTCCCCGGTCGGAATGGCGTGGATTTCCGGCGGTGAGTTCTCGATGGGCTGCGCAGACCCCCGTGGCGTCTCGTTCGGCGGCTCCGATCCGATGACCGACGCACGGCCGATTCATCGTGTCGGCGTGGGCGGCTTCTGGATAGACGTGCATGAGGTGACCAACATGCAGTTTGCCGAGTTCGTGAAAGCCACCGGATACGTCACCGTCGCGGAGCGGGTGCCGCGTGCCGAGGATTTCCCCGGGGCTCCTCCTGAAAATCTGGTGGCGGGATCGATCGTGTTTGCGCCGCCGACGGAACCCGTGCCGCTCCGCGATGAAACGGGCGCGGCCCACCTCCAGTGGTGGGCCTACGTGCCCGGCGCCTGCTGGCAGCATCCCGCGGGGCCTCAGAGCGATCTCGAGGGCCGCGGTGACGCTCCGGTCGTCCACATCGCGTTTGAAGATGCCGCGGCCTACGCCGTGTGGGCTGGCAAGCGTCTGCCGACCGAGGCCGAATGGGAGTTTGCCGCCCGTGGCGGTGTCGCCGGCGCTCTCTACCCCTGGGGCGATACGTTCAAGCCGGCCGGCCAATGGATGGCCAACACCTGGCAGGGCCGTTTCCCGCAGGAGAACACCGCGGAGGACGGCTTCGCAGGGATCGCCCCGGTGGGCTGCTTCCCGGCCAATGCCTACGGACTGCACGACATGTCGGGCAACGTCTGGGAGTGGTGCAGCGACTGGTATCGCCCCGATACGTACGCCACCGACTTAGAACGCAGCGTGCCGACGATCGACCCGCAGGGACCCGGTGACAGCTTCGACCCAGCGGAGCCCGGCCAGGCCAAACGGGTGCAGCGGGGCGGCTCATACCTCTGCAGCGACCAATACTGTGCACGCTACATCGTGGGCACCCGCGGCAAGGGCGAGGTGTCGAGCGCCACCAACCACATTGGCTTCCGCTGCGTGAAGTCGCCGTGAACAGCGGTTCGCACCGCCTCCCGCCAGGCAGCCCCAAGCGCGAGCGCGGGGAAGACGCCCGTCAGCCCTTCTTCGCCATCACCTTCTTAAGGTTCTCGAGGGTCCGGGTGTTGGCCACGTCATCCTTCTCGAGGCCGGCGCGACGGGCCTGGAGGATCCCGCAGCGCATCACGTCGAGTCCGCGGGTCGAATGGGCGTCGGTCGAGATCACGAGTTTCACACCGGCTTTTTTCGCGGCGGCGGCGTGCTTGTCGTCGAGGTCGAGTCGCCACGGGTTAGCATTGATTTCGAGGAACGTGCCAGTGCGGGCTGCGGCCGCGAGCAGCGCTTCGATGTCGACGTCGTAGGGCGGGCGACGGTTGATGAGGCGTCCCGTCGGATGACCGATCACGCTTACGAAGGGATTTTCGATCGCCTCGATGATCCGGGCCGTGATTCGGTCACGGGGCTGGTTCTGGCCGTAGTGCAGGCTTGCGACCACCCAGTCGGCCCGGGCGAGCACGTCGTCAGGAAGATCAAGGCCACCCTTCTCGAGCATGTCGACCTCGATCCCCTTGAGTACGACGATGGGGGGCGGCCCGTCCGCGGCGAGTGATTCGTTGAGCAAGTCGATTTCATCCCACTGCTTCAGGAGTCGCTTGCGGTCGAGACCACGGGCCATCGTCACCCGCTGCCCGTGGTCGGTGATTGCGATGTAGGAGAGACCGCGAGTGACGGCGGCGCGGACCATCTCGCTGAGCGTGTCCTCACCGTCGGTGGCGTTGGTGTGCATGTGGAGGTCGCCGCGGATGTCAGCGAGTTCCACGAGCACGGGGAGTTCGCCTCGTTCCGCAAGGTCGATCTCGTCACTCCCCTCGCGAAGCTCCGGCGGAATCCAGGGCAGTCCGACCGCCTCGTAGACTTCCGCCTCGGTCCGGCCGGCTAGGCGGCGGCCTTTTATCAGCGAAGCGCCGCCAGACGCTCCCGCTTCGAGTTGGTGGACGCCGTACTCGTTGATCGTCAGCCCACGGTCCCGGGCACGGGACCGCAGGCGGACGTTGTGCTCCTTCGAACCGGTGAAATACTGGAGCGCGGCGCCAAACGAGGTAGCTTCGACTACCCGCAGGTCGATCTGCATGTCGCTCGGCCCACGAATGCTCGTCTTTGTGTCGCCCCGCTGCAGGACGGCACCGCTCTCGGGCCACTGCCCGAGGTGGTCCATCACGGCCGCCGGATCATCGCTCTCGACGACGAGGTCGAGATCCCCAACCGTCTCCCGGCCACGCCGCCAGCTGCCCGCGGCTTCGACCTGCCTGGCGCTGGGGCACTGTCGCATCCAGCCGATCAGATCCGTCGCAATGACGTCGGCCTCGTTCCACAGGAGCCGCGCATGCTCGGGATTCTTCGCGAACGCGATGTTCTCCAGGATGGCCGCCTGCGTCTTGGCACCAAACCCCTTCACGTCCTGCACGCGTCCGTCCCGGCATGCTCGCTCGAGCGCGTCGAGCGAATCGATCCCCAGTTCGTCGACGAGCACCCTGACCTTCTTGGGTCCGAGCCCCGGCACCCGCATCAGTTCGAAGATGACCGCCGGCACCTCTTGCTCCAGGTCGGTGAGGAGCGGAAGACGGCCGGTATCGAGCAGGGTTTCGATTTTTGCCGCGAGATCGGCACCGATTCCCTCTAGGTTGGTGAGGGCACGAGCAGGATCACGACGGAGCGTCGCGATCGAGTCCACCATTGAGCCGATTGTCCGGGCCGCGTTGCGATAGGCACGCACGCGAAACACGTTGCTCCCCTGGTATTCGAGGAGGTCCGCCACATGGTCGAAGGTGGCAGCGATCTCGGCGTTAGTCACGGGATCCTCCGCACTCCGGATCGAGAGGCCACGGCGGCCCAGCAACCGGAAGTGTCGGGGGAATCATCCGGGCTGGCAAGCCACTGCGGGCGGAGGGGAGCCGGTTTTACTGCTGCAGCCGCGAAGGCAGAGAGGCGGTCGGATATCCCGGCCGACGAGCCGCTGGAAAGCCGATGGGCGAGGCCTGCCACGATGTGGTGTGACTGGTCGGCTCAAGAAGACGAGGAAACGCATTCGTGGAGGCCTTCGGGCCATCGCCGGGAAGCACGGGCATGCCCTGCTGCGCCGGCGCCGCGGGCGGTTGCAGCCCGTGTGTGCCATTCGGGGTCGACAGGCCATTGGTGCCACTGGGCTGGTGGTAGCCGTTGGTGCCGCCAAGCGGCGTGAGCGCGGGGGCTGCCGTTTGGCCAACGGCCGCAGGTGCCGAAGCCGGCCCGGCTCCGTTTCGCGGCATCTCGGGTATTGGCTTGAGCGACGGTGCCGGAGCCGCCGACGGCATCGGCGCGAACGTGGGGGGCTGTGTTGGCTGGGGCTGCACCATGGCCTGCGGAGCGGCTGGGACGTAGGTGCCAGCCTGCGGGCTGATCGGCTGCTGGTACGTCTGCTGGGGCACTCCGCCCGGAGGCAGGGCCGGCAGGCTGCCACCCGGCACCAGTTGCTGCGGAATGTCGGCGCCTGCGGCGCCCCAGGCTTGGGGTGTCGTCTGGACGGGTGCCGCGAACGGGCTGGCTGCCGGTGGAGGAGCCATCATCGGCGCGGCTGCGGGCGCCGCGAAGGCCGGCGGTGCGCCGGGATACGCTCCGGCGCCGGGATACGCTCCAGCACCGGGCTGCATCTGTACGTATTTCGTGGTCGTCACGGCCCGATACTGCGTGACAGGCACGTTGACCGCCTGCTGCACGTACTGGGTGACCGGCTGCATGCACTCCCGCGTGCAGCCTGTGCAGGGATCGACTTCACACGATGGCTTGTAGGTCGTGACCGGCACGTTTTGATACTGCGTGCGATATGTCGTCTCTGGCACGTAACTGGTTTGCTGCACGGGCACCATCACCGGCTGCGGGGGGGCGGCGATGGGCGCCATGACCGGAGCCGCGACGGGAGCGATGGCATACACCGGCGCCTTTCGGAAACAGGCGCCACAACCGGCGAAAAGGTCGTTGAAGCAGCACTGAGCGTGAGCCTGAAAGCCGGTTCCGAGGTGGAAGCCAACGGCCATCAGGATGATCCCGGGCACACGACGCATCGTCATCACATAGTTCTCCGCTTGCCGCCTGCACCGGGAAAACCCACGGTTTTTGAGGCGACTCCCAAAGCCTAGGTTGCGCGTCGATGAGGCTGTGGGAAAAAAGCCTTGAACGATTCATGAATTTCAGGTGGTCACCCCGCACGACCCGTACGGCAGGCACCGCCGGTACATTCGGCCTCCGACCGCGACCGCCTCGCGGCGAACGAGCTGCATACGCCAGTCGCATCGGCCGATACCGAAGCGGCAGAGATTCTGCCGCGTACTCAGCGGATTTGTCGCTCGAAGCGGTCGTAGAGGTCGTAGAGCGCCTCTCGCACGTTGCCCCCGTGCCGGTAAAAAGCATCTTCGACATCCACGGTATCGATGAGACCACCATGCTGCGGGAGCCGGTCGACGATCGCGGCCA
>CAMBPQ010000039.1 GCA_945869735.1 Planctomicrobium piriforme | reverse complement strand
GGGGAATCTTTGCGACTCACGAGCAATTCCCCAGTCGGCCACCCGAGCATCCTGTAGCAAAATCCCCCGGCGGCGAGCATGTCACCCCCGGTGAACCAATCCGGCACCGTTTCGCCCGCGACCCCACGGGCGCACTGCATGGGCAACCCCACGCCCACAAAGTTCCCCGAAGGACCCTCAAGATGAACGACGGCTTCACATCGGGCGACTTCGTCTCGGCTGCAGTGGAGGCCGGCTCCTGCTCGCCGCGGAGGGCCTCAATCTCCTTTTCCAGCCGGCGAATGTCGTCCTGCAAGCCTACGATGACAGACGGCGGCGGCGGAATCTCTTCAAAGGAGAGCGGCGCCTGACCAGACGCCACGCGAACGAGCCCTCCCATCGCCGCGACGAGCGCGCAGAAAAAGCCCCGGCAGTGCCAAGGCGTCGCGGCGTCATTCGGGGGATTTTGTTTTTTCACGTCTGCACATGCGAAGCGCACAGACGTTTTTATCGGCACAATCCACCCGGCCGTGTGAATATGCGCAAACCTCCCAAGCCTCGCAGCTGCTCATACGGCCCCTTGGGCGCGTTCGACGTACGTGGATCGCCGGCTCGGGGGCGGCAAAAATCTCGTCGTCGGGGCGAGGATCCGCCCAAGGCTCCTCGAGCGTTCGCCGACCCCCTCGCCATCCTTTCTCGGGACGATCCGTTCGCAACTGCTCGTGAGGCGGCCGTCCCGACCGATGAATACAACGCCGACGACGGACTGACCTCACTCTTCTGCTTCCCGCACCGACACGTGCTTCGCAATCTGGCGAGCCTCTCGATCGGAGCCTATTCTTCCAGTGTCGCTCGGCCATGAGTGTCTCGGCGACCTCCCGGGCTGGCCGGGCGTGAAAGCGGCGGCATCATGTCCTCGTCGGTGCGTCTCCTGATCAGCCTGACAGCAGCGGCGATCGCCGTGCCGCTCGTGCCGTGGCTGCTCTGGGGCGGGCGGCTCGATCACGCCGTCGCCGCCTGGCTCGATCCTCCACCACCGGCCGCGATGCTCGCCGCAGCCGAGGTAGGCGTGCTCGCGGCCGACATCATCCTGCCGGTGCCGTCGAGCCTCGTTGCCACGCTCGGGGGCGCGAGTCTCGGCGTCGCCGCGGGCACGCTCTGCGCCTGGGCCGGCATGACGCTCGGCTCGCTGGCGGGCTGGTGGCTCGGTCGGGCTGCCGGCGGGCGGCGGCTCGCGACCCTCGCCCCCACGGATCGGGCTCTCCTCGACCGGCGCCGGCAGCGGTTCGGGCCGCTCCTGGTTGTGCTCACGCGGCCCCTGCCAATCTTCGCCGAGGCCGCCGCGCTCATGGCGGGCGCCGCCGGGATGCCATGCCGCACGTTTCTCACCGCAGCCGGCACGGCCAACCTCGCCATCGCCTTCGCTTGGAGCCTCGCCGGGGCCCTCGGTAGGGAAAGCGACTCGCTCCAGTGGGTGGCCGTCGCCTCGCTCGCCGTGCCCGCGATGATCGCGGTCGTCGCCGCGGTACGAAGGCCCCTCAAGGACGGGCTCCCGGCCTCCTGACCGGCTACACTGCCGCGTCGCTTCAACGCCCCTCCGCAGCAGGCTCTCGATCATGGACTCGCCCAGCTCGATCCTCGACATCTTCCTCAAGCTCGACGAGGTCCTGCACGGCGTGCTCCAGACCTGGGGCCCGTGGACCTACGTCCTGCTGTTTGCGATCATCCTCTGCGAGACGGGCCTCGTGGTCATGCCTTTCCTGCCGGGCGACTCGCTGCTCTTCGCGGCCGGCGCCATGGCGGCCCTCTATTCCGACGACCTCAACGTCGTTGCCCTGATCGTGCTGCTCTCGATCGCGGCCATCCTGGGTGACACGATCAACTATGCGATCGGCCGCTGGCTGGGTCCGCGGGCCTTCACGATCGACAAGTGGTTCCTCAAGCACGAGCACCTCGAACGCACGCAGCAGTTCTACGCCCGTCACGGCGGCAAGACGATCGTGCTCGCCCGCTTCGTGCCGATTGTTCGCACCTTCGCGCCGTTCGTGGCCGGCGTCGGCAGGATGCACTATCCGCAGTTTTTGTTCTTCAACGTCGTGGGGGGCATCGCCTGGGTGCTGATCTGCACGCTGGCCGGCTACTTCTTCGGCAACTTCCCGGTCGTCAAGGAAAACTTCGAACTCGTCGTGGTGGGCATCGTAGTGGTGTCGGTGCTGCCGATCGCCTGGGAAATGTGGTCGGCCCGTCGCCGCGCGAAGCACCATGCATCGTGATGCTCGCGCGGTCGCCACGGCTTACGCCGGTGGGCTTCCTGAGCGCCGCGCTTCTGTTTCGTTGAAGATCCGTTCGAACTCGGCGCGGGTGCGGGCGGTGATGTTTTGCACGTCGTTGACAAGCGCGTCGGGGCGGTCGTAGCCGAGGAGATGGGCGAGCGTCCGCTGTTCGTCCGGGGACGAGGGGAAGTCATGGCGGGCGGCGGCGTCGAGGAGGCGAAGGCGGCCCTCGATCGCGCGAAGCGTGCGGTACGCACGCTCCAGGAAGTCAAACCGCTCATCGCTGAGCAGGCCGGCGTCGTGAAGGGCGACAAGAGCCGCGAGCGTGCCCGTGGTCCGCAGGCTCGGCTCGCGGCTGCCATGCACGAGCTGGAGCATCTGCGCGATGAACTCGATGTCGACGACGCCGCCCGGGCCGCGCTTGAGGTTCGACGACTTCGCCCCCTCCTCCATCCGATACCGCATCCGCCGGATTGCCTCGAGCTCGTCGGCACGCCATCTGCGATCGTAGGTCGCGGCGTCGATGATCCGCCGCACCTCGGCCGCCACCGCAGGCCCCGCGACCACGGGCCGCGCCTTCACGAGCGCCTGCCGCTCCCAGACGGCGGCCGGACCGTCGTCGGCCACGTAGCGGGCAAACTCCGCCAGCGAAACCGCGGCCGGGCCGCTGCGGCCGCTGGGCCGGAGCCTCGAATCCATCTCGGAGAGCCGGCCCTGCGGACCGAAGGTGTTGAAGACCCGCATCGTTCGCTGGGCCAGTTCGCCGAAGAAGTGGGCGTTGGTCGTGCCGTCGCTCGACTTGCGGCTCCGCCTCGAGGGCGATGTCGTGCCGTCGTGGTCGTAAAGAAAGATCACGTCGAGATCGCTCGCGTAGTTCATCTCGCGGCCGCCGAACTTCCCCATCGCAAGCACGACGGGGCCGACTGGTTCGCCCGCCGGCGACAGCGGCTGCCCCAGACGCTCGACGAGCCTGGCCTGTTCGATCGCCACCACCTGCTTGACGAGAGCCTCGGCGATGCCGGTCAGGGCCGCCGTCGTCGCCTCTGCATCTTGCTTGCCGAGCATGTCGCGAACGCCGACCCGGAGCTGCTGTGAGGCCTTGAAGGCGTGCAGGATCGGAGCGACGTCGACCGCCCCGCGGCAGAGCTCGGCGAGGCCCGCCTCGAGCGTCTCCGCTGTCGGCAGTCGCTCGATCAACAGGCTGTCGAGCAGTTCGTCGATCATCCCCGGGTTTGTGACGAGCAGGTTCGCGAGGAATGGACTCGACGCACAGAGTCGCACCGTGAGGTCGAGCGACGGCGGATTGAAGCTGAAGAGTTCCCAGAGCACCCCCTTGCCGCCGAGCGAGTCGCTCACTGCCGCGAGGTTCAAGAGGGTTGCGTCGGGATCGGGCGTGCGGCTGATCGCAGCCAGCAGTCGCGGCGCGATCGCGGCGAGGAAGTGGCGGCACCGCCGCGACGACAAAAACCGCACCTTCTCCTCGCCGAGCGAGATGAGCACGCGGTGGGCGGCCGGAACGTCGCGAAAGCCATGCCGCGAGAGCACTTCACGGACGGCGTCGGCGGTCGGCGCGGGATCGAGTACGAGATCGGCCTCCGGCTGGGGGGCTTCCTCCTCGGGAAACGCGTCGTGCAGAAGGTGGTCGAGGATCTTCCGGTTGAGGTCGGTCGCCTCCGTGAGATCGTGCCGCAGCCGTTCGCGGGCCGCGACGTCGGCACCGTAACCCATTCGAGCCGCCAGCCGTCCTCGTTCGTCGTCGGTCCTGGGAAGCGCGTGCGTCTGCCGGTCGTAGAGAATCTGGAGTCGGTGCTCGATCGTCCGCAGGAGCGTGTAGTTCCGCTCCAGGATCTCCCGCTCCTGGTCGGTGAGGCCGCCGGTTTCAGCAAGCCGGCGGATGGCCTCGAGCGTGGTGCCCGTGCGAACCCGTGGCGTGTCGCCGCCGCTGAGAAGCTGCAGGAACTGGATCGTAAACTCGATGTCACGGATGCCGCCGCGGCCGCATTTCACGTCGAAGGCGTCGGTCCCCTCCCGGATCGCCCGCTGCTCGATGCGGCGCTTGAGCGCCTTGATGCCGCTGATGTCCGCCCGTGATAGCCAGCGACGATAGACCCACGGCTCCATCTCGGCCAGCAGCCGCTTGCCGAGTGTTTCGTCGCCCCCCACGCACCGTCCCTTGACCCACGCCTGCCGCTCCCACGTCCGCCCCGACTGGTCGAAGTATTGGAGCATGGCCTCCAGCGACATCGAGGCGCGGCCCGTGCTGCCGTGGGGCCTCAGCCGCAGGTCGACACGGTAGTTCGCGCCGAGATCGGTCGGCTCGCCGATCAGCCGCACGGTCTCCTGCACCACGCGATCGAAAAACTCCTGGTTGGTGCAGGGCTTGGGGCCCTCAACGCGGCCGTCGACGGAATGCACGAAGACGAGGTCGATGTCGCTCGAATAGTTGAGCTCGCCGCCACCGAGCTTCCCCAGCGCGATCGCGGCGATCGTGGCCCGGCGGCCATCGCTCCCCCGCGGCACCCCGCGCTGCCGCTCCACGCGGGCCAGCGCCGTCTTCACGGCCGCGTCGACGATGCAATCGGCCACGTGCGAAATCTGCGCGACCACCGTCTCCAGCCGCTGCTTCTCGACGATGTCGCCGTAGGCGATGCGGAGCGTCTGCCGCCGCTTGAAGCGGCGCAGGGCCCGCATCACGCTCTCGGGATCGTTGCTCACCCCGATCTCGGCGGCGAGCGCCGCGGCGAGCTCCTCCCGTTTCTCGGGCCGGCCCCGGCCTACGCGGACCGCCTCCCAGGCCTCGGGGTCGGCGATCACGAGCTCGGCAAGGTGCGGGCTTGCCGCGAAGATCCCGAGCAGAATCTCGAGCGCCCGTGGATCCCGTTCGAACAGGGCGGCGGACGCCAGCGGGTTGCGAGCAGCGGCCATGAAACGCTCAAGGGCCACGAGCACACGGTCGGGGTCGGCGACGTGCGGCAAGAGCGCGGTCAGCCGGCCCACGAGCGACACGAGCAGGTCGCGGGGCACACCGGCCGCGGCGAGTGCCACGACCGCGCGGTGGGCGATCGAGGGATCGTCGAGGCCAGCGGACAGGCCCCAGTCGGCGGCGGCGGCTGGATCATCGAGCAGGCGGCCTACGTCGACCGCTGCGAACGACGCACCGGCCGGCTCGAACCGCGGCTCGTTGCGTGGGGAGGATGGCACCTTACACCCGTGGGGATTCCGCAGCCGCCGCCCGCGGCTCGCTCGTGGAAGAGGTGACCGGCAGGGAAATGTCGTAGAGCGCGGAGGGCTCACCCGCGAGCCGCAGCGACTCCAGCGGCACCGCGTCGGCGAGGCCGTCGGCGACGACGCCGGCGAGCGACCACGGGCCCGCCTCAAGGATGTCGATCTCGACGAGCCGGCCGACAAGCCGAGTCGGGGCGTCGAAGACGATGATCCGGTCGCACATCGTGCGACCCGTGAGCTGAGCCACGCCGTCGGGGCCGGGGTCGACCGCCCGGCGCTCCTCGCGGGTCGACAGTCCCTCGACGAGCACCTGCTGCCGCGTGCCGACGAACGGCTGGTTGCCCGCGAGGCTCACTTCCTCCTGGGCGTCGAGCAGCAGGCGGTTGCGTTGCTTCTTGACTTCCTCGGGCACGTCGTCGGGAAGTCGCTCAAAGGCCTTCGTTCCGGGCCGCGGGCTGTATTTAAAGATAAAGCTGTTCTTGAAATCAGCCGTCTTCACGAGGTCCAGCGTGGTCTGAAACTCGGCGTCGGTCTCACCGCAGAAGCCGACGATGAAGTCGCTCGTCACCGCCGCTTCCGGCAGGGCCGTGCGGATCCGTCCGAGCATCTCCATGTAGTCGCCGATCGAGTAGCCCCGCTTCATCCGCCCGAGCACGACGTCGGAGCCGTGCTGCGCGGGCACATGGAGATAGCGGCAGACCTTCGGCAGATCGCGGACCGCCGCGATCAGGTCGTCGGTCATGTCGCGCGGATAGTTGGTGACAAACTTGATGCGGTCGAGCCCTTCGATGGCATCGAGCAGCGCGAGCAGGTCGGCGAGCCGCGTGGTCCGACCGCCGTTGGCCCACGAGTAGCTATTGACCGTCTGGCCGATGAGCGTGATCTCGCGGCAGCCTTCGGCCACGAGTTTGCGAGCCTCGGCCACGATCGTCTCGGGGGCCCGCGCCTGCTCGGGTCCGCGCACATGGGGCACCACGCAGAAGGCGCAAAACTTATCGCAGCCGGTCTGCGTGCGGATGAAGGCCTGGAAGGGCGTGGGCCGCATCGCCGGGTCTCGGTCCGGATCGTAGCTCTCAAAACTCCGCGCGATCGCGTCACGACTGGCGCCCTTGCGGTCGAGGCTGACCTCCATCCGCGGGCCGCCGCCGGCCAGCACGCCCTCGACGAGCGTCGGCACCTGGTGAAGCTGCCCCGGGCCCACGACGAGGTCGACCCACGGGGCCCGCTTGCGGATCAGTTCCTGATCCTTCTGGGCCATGCAGCCGAGCACGCCCACGACGAGGTCGGGCCGCTTCTCCTTCTCGAATCGGATGCGGCCGAGCGCCGAGTAGATCTTGTCCTCGGCGTGCTGGCGGACGCTGCAGGTGTTGTAGAAGACGGCGTCGGCCTCGCCGCTACCCGTCGCCATCTCCCAACCCTGCCGGCGCAGCGCGGCGACAACGAGTTCGCTGTCGAGCACGTTCATCTGGCAGCCGACGGTTTCGATCCAGAGCCGTTTCATGGACACGAGTCTAGGTGACGCGAGCCCCCCCGCAAGGAAGCCCGGCTCTCCACGCCCTGCCTCCCGCATCGACGCCGGCCCCCGCAAGGAAGCCCCAAGCGCGAGCGCGGGGAATCCGCCCACCACCCCAACCCGCTCCGCGGAGCCGCCTCGGTCACCACCCGTCTTCCCATCGCTCGCGCTCCGGGCTTCTTGTCGGTCACAAAGCGTACCCGCGTAAGCGGTACGGCCGCGTCACGCTACAGCAGCCACCAGTTGCCCGTCGCGAGCACATACGCACCGAGGGCGAGATTCGTGGCGGCGTGGGCGAGGATGCAGTCGATCGGCTTGCGGGTCGCGGCGGCGATGCCGCTCACGATGGCAAACCATCCCACCGCGGCCACCGCCTCGCTGGGATGGCTGCCGGCGGCGTAGAGGGCGCAGGTGCCCGCCGACGCGGCCGTCAGGATTCCGAACGGCACCCTCCAGAAGTGCTCGTCGATCACGAACCGCAGCAAAAACCCCCGGAGGAAAAGCTCCTCGATGATCGGCACGAGCACCACAAGCCCCAGGCAGCGGACTCCGAGATAGGCCCAGAGCAGCCCTGAGTCATTGCCGAAAGAGTCGAAGGGGTTGAAGGCCACCCGGCCGGTGCCCGCGAGGACCCATCCGGCCTGGTGTTGGAGCGTCGCGAGCACCACCCACGGCACCACCAACGCCAGACCCAGAAGTGGCGGCCACCACGTGGGCTGGCCCAGCCAGCCGCGGAGCGAGGGCCATGCCCAGGCCAGAAGCAGGAGCGTGGCAGCCACGCGAAGAGCATAGATCACCGGGTAGCGTTCGTAAGGAATCCCCAGCCAGCCGCCCGCACCGCCGCCGTTCCGCGACGGCTCCAGGATCCCGATCAAGAGGAAGACCAGCATCGGCACCAGGCAGGTGAGCCACGGGTGCCCGGGGCCGTGATCGGCGGGTGCTGGCGCATCGGGCTTGCGGCTCTGGGGCGGGCCGTCGGGTGCTCGGTGTGTCATCGGCGGCGGTGCCTGTAGCGGGAAACGCCGCTCCAAACGAGGCGTCTGTCACGTTTTTCCAGCGGCGAGTATATTTCGTCGGTCGCGCTTCCGTGGGCCGCGCTTCGTTCGTCCCCCCTGGCGGCCCCATTCCCCTCCCCGAGTTTTCCTCGAAGAACGTTTATTCATGGAACTGACCAAGATCCGCAATATGGGCATTTCGGCCCACATCGACTCCGGCAAGACCACGCTCTCCGAGCGCATCCTTTTCTACGCCGGGCGAATCCACCGCATCCAGGAAGTGAAGGGCGACGGGGACGGGGCAACCATGGACTACATGGACCTCGAGCGTGAGCGTGGGATCACGATCACGTCGGCCGCCACGAGCGTGAAGTGGGGCGACTGCGCCATCAACCTCATCGACACTCCCGGCCACGTCGACTTCACCGTCGAGGTGGAGCGGAGCCTTCGCGTGCTCGACGGCGCGATCCTCGTGCTGTGCAGCGTGGGTGGCGTGCAGAGCCAGTCGATGACGGTCGACCGCCAGATGAAGCGGTATAAAGTGCCCCGCCTGGCGTTCGTCAACAAAATGGACCGCACCGGCGCCAACTACGACCGCGTGGTCGGCCAGCTACGCGACAAGCTCGGCTGTGACGCGATCCGGCTGCAGATCCCGATCGGCAAGGAAGACAAGCTTGAGGGTGTGATCGACCTGGTCGCGATGAAGGCCGCCTACTTCGACGGCGACAACGGCGAAACCGTCCGAATGGAAGAGATCCCGGCCGACTACAAGACAGCCGCTGCTGAGGCCCGGCATGCGATGCTCGAAGCCCTGGCGATGTATTCCGATTCCCTGATGGAAAAGCTCCTCTCGGAGGAGGTGCCCACCGACGACGAGATCCACGCCGTCGTGAAGGCGGCCGTTCACAATCAGAGCATCACGCCGGTGTTCTGTGGCAGTGCCTACAAGAATAAGGGCGTCCAACTCCTGCTCGACGCCATCGTCCGCTATCTGCCCAACCCGCTCGAGCGGAAGGTGACCGCGAAGAACTGGTCGAAACCCGACGAGAAGTTCGACCTCGAGCCGAATCCGACGAAGCCGCTCGTGGCGATGGCCTTCAAGATCGTTGACGATCCCTACGGCCAGCTCACGTTCATGCGGCTCTATCAGGGCACGCTCAAGAAGGGCGAGTCCTACATCAACCAGCGCACGAGCCAGAAGCAGCGGTTTAGCCGCATCGTGCGGATGCATGCCGACAAGCGGGAGGATATCGACTCCGCCGAAGCCGGCGACATCATCGCGGTGATGGGCGTCGATGCGGCCTCCGGCGACACCTACTCCGCCGACGCGAAGTATTGCACGCTGGAAAACATGTTCGTGCCCGAGCCCGTGATCAAGATGGCGATCATTCCGACCAATCGCGAGGGGCTCGACAAGCTCAGCAAGGCCCTGCAGCGGTTCACTCGTGAGGATCCGACCTTCCGCGTGGCCACCGACGACGAAACCGGCGAAACGTTGATCGCCGGCATGGGCGAGTTGCATCTCGACATCTACGTCGAGCGCATCAAGCGGGAATACAAGGTCGAGGTCGAGGTGGGTGCGCCGAAGGTGAGCTACCGTGAGGCCCCGACCCGTGGCACGCCCTATGACTACAAGCACAAGAAGCAGACTGGTGGTTCGGGCCAGTATGCCCACATTATCGGCCACTTGGAGCCGTTGCCCGAAGACTCGACCGAGAGCTTCGAGTTTGAGGATGCGGTCGTCGGCGGTCGCGTGCCCCGCGAATACATCCCATCGGTGGAAAAGGGCTTTCGCGCGGTGCTGGGCAAGGGTCCGATCGCTGGGTTCCCGATCGTGGGCGTGAAGGCCACGCTGGAAGACGGTTCGTACCACGACGTCGACTCCAGCGACATGGCCTTCCAGACCTGTGCCCGGGCCGGCTTCCGCGAGGCCTTTCTGGCGACGAAGCCGGTGCTCCTCGAGCCCATCATGAAGATGGAGGTCGAGGTGCCGGCGGATTTCCAGGGTGCGGTGACGGGCGAGCTCAACAAGCGTCGTGGCCTGATCATCTCGACGGAGACGGTGGGCAACTCCTCCACGATCGTCGCCGAGGTGCCGCTGGCCGAGACGTTTGGCTACTCGACCGACCTGCGAAGCATGACGCAGGGTCAGGGTGTGTTCACGATGGAGTTCAGCAAATACAAGCCGACTCCGGGTAACATCCAGCGGGAAATCGTCGAGGAGCGGAAGAAGGCCGAGTTGGCGGCCGCGAAGTAGCCCACGCGGCATTGGTGGCGGCCCGCCTCCCGTCAGGAAGCCCCAAGCGCGAGCGCGGGGTAGACGCGTGGCCTGGAAGCCGGCGTGTGCGGCGCCTCGTGGCGTTGCTTCGATGCGTCGCGTATTCCCGTCGCTTGCGCTCCGGGCTTCTTGGGGGCAACCGTCCGCCCGCGCGTCGCTTTCGCGCGGGCGCGTGATACGATCTTTTCATGCGACCCCTTGCCGTTCTTTTCGCCCTCGTCGCCGCGACAGCCGTCGCGGATCCCCCTGCGGATGTCCCTCCGACGCGGCCCACGATGCGGCAACTTCCCGCCGCTGCTTCCCTCGAGGCTCCGCCGTCGGCCCGGATCTTGGTCGATGCCCGAGCGGAGTTTGACCGCCGCTACCCGGGCCTGCTGGCTCGCGGCCGCACAACCGCCGGCGCCACCCTCGTGGCCGAGGCCCTCATCGAGGCGGCGATCACCGAGGAGGATCGCGGGCTGAAATGGTTCATGCTGGCCGAGGCTCAGCGCATGGCTGCGGCGTCGGGCAACGCGGCCGCGCTTGACCGAGCGATCGTGCTGGCATCAGCCACCTACGAGTTCGACGCGGTTGAAACCGAATACCGTGCGCTCAAGGAGATTCCGCTGCGGATCCTGTCGCCACCGCGGGCTGCGGCGCTTGCGGAGGTGGCCGAAAAGGTGGCGTCGCGGGCCGAAGGCGACGGTCGCCGCGATCTCGCGATGTCGGCGCAGAGCCTCGCGATCCGGGGATGGCAGCGGGCGGGGCTCATGGAGCCGGCCAAGCGAGCCGCGATCCGTCACGACGAGATGCGTTTGCCGTAGGGCGGCGGTCACGCGTCCTGGGATTTTTTGGGGGTCGCTACTTGGCCCACGCGATCATTTCGGCGAGCCCCTCGCGAGTGGTCTGCGGATGGACGAATCCGGCGGCCACGAGTTTGTCACTCGGGAAGATCGTGGTTTCCTCGATCGCCTTCAGCCGAGCCGTCGTGAGTGGGAAATCGCGGGCCGTCATGGTTTCAATCACATCCCCGATCGGGGCCGCGAGACGTGCGAGCCATCGGGGGATCCTTTTGGGCGGCGATGTGTCGGCAAGTTCTGCGATCAATCCGGCGAGTTCGGCCAAGGAAGGCGTCTCGCGGTCCGACACGTTGAAGACCTCGCAGCCGGGCTCTGCGGTCGTGGCCGCAAACTCGATTGCCTCACAGAGATTGGCGAGCGACACGACCGACTTTCGCGTCTCCCCGCGGCCGATGAGGCAGGGTTTGCCTACAAGAATCCGCCGGACAAACGCGGTGAGATTCGCTTCGTTCCCGGGGCCATAGACGGGCGCGGGTCGCAGGATCACCGCCCGACGGCCCGGGTCCGCAGCGGCCCATTCCCGCACGGCCGCTTCCGCCTCGGCTTTGGATCGCCCGTAGGGGGATTCCCGCTGCGGTGGCGACGATTCGCCCGTCGGCCCCCTGCCGGCGGCGACCGCCTTGATCGAACTCAAAAATATGAAACACCCGATGCCCCGGCGGCTCGCCCACTCGAGCCACTCCCTCGTCCCGGCGACGTTGACGGCGGCAAACGCATCGACATCAGCCCGTGTGGGCCGCGGCACATGCTGCTTCACCTCGAGGTGAATCACCGCGTCCAAAGCCGGCAAGTGTTGGCGGGGCCACGCCGCATCATCAAACAGGGTCTGGCGAGTCTCGCCTGTCCATCCTGCGGGCATGCCCAGTGGCAGCTCGCGGCCTGATGCGATGCCTGTGTGTCCATGAGCTGCAAGACGTGGGCACAACCCACGACCAACAAACCCGCGGCTCCCGGTGACGAGCACTTTCATGGCCAGCAGTTTATCCGCTGGAGCGGCGTCCCTTCACAACCACGTGGCTTCCCGTCAGGAAGCCCCAAGCGCGAGCGCGGGGTATACGGGCGGATTCAAAACCGACGATCGGGGAGCCTCGCTGGGTTGTTTGGAGGCGTCGCGTATTCCCATCGCTTGCGCTCCGGGCTTTTTGGGGGCGGCGGTCACGCCTCCCGGGGCTTCTTGGGGGTCGCGGTCAGGAAGCCCCAAGCGCGAGCGCGGGGTCTCTCGTCCTACTGGCGGTAAAAGTGCGAATAGTTCAGATACGTCGCCCGGTGGCCGGTGGGGCGGATGGATTCGTCCACTTGACGCCCGGTCGTATCCCGCTGGATCTGCTGCACCTGGTTTTGTAGCTGACCCATCTGCCGACGCTGGCTCAGCTGCTCGATCTGCTGCTGTTGCTGCTGAACCTGCGGTTGGACCATCGTCTGGTAGATGTTTTGAGTCTGCATCGGGTTATAGCCCTGCTGCTGGAGTTGCATGTAGGGGCTCACCGCGGGCCGACGGTAGGTGCTTGCGAAGGGAAGGCCCGCACCCTGACCACCCGAGCTCGCGCCGGCTGAATAAGACGACCTCCCAGGCTGAGCCTCTGCCTGTTGTGTGCCGACAGCTGCAGCAGCGGTAACCGCGGCGGCTACAACCAGCCAGCGACCCATCACATTTTCGATTCGGCAGATCATCTGAAAACCTCGTGGTCGCGTCATCCCAGCACTCTTGAATGTAGCCCGGTTATGGTTCGGCGATCAATCACTCGGCCGCCGCCTTCGGCATCTCGGCCTCATATCGCTCGATCACCTGATCCATCAGGGCCTTGACGATAGCCTTCATGACCGGCTTGTCGTGGATCCAAGCCGCAAACTCCTCGCCGTGGGCCAGGTAGGCCTCACGCAGCCACACCGGGGCTTCGGTCAGCAACCAGGCCCGGAAGAGCAGCCATTGCGGGTTTTCCGCACCATACACCTCGCGGGCCACCCAGCACTCCCCGCCGAAGTTGGGGTTGAAGCCGAACGGGAAGCGGTTGATCTGCTGCACAAGACTCGTGCCGAGCAGCGTGAAGCCGAAGATCCGTTCGAACGGAGCCGTGATCTTCCCGATGATGCTGTCCGCAGCGATCCACTGGTCCTGGGCGATAAACACGCGGTCGCCCGGCAGGATCTGGTAGTTGGTGGCCGTGGAGCCCCCCTTCATGATCGCCTCGATATCCACCGGCAGGATCTGGTCGCAGCCCACGCCCGATGGGGCCGGCCGGGCGATCCACATGTCCTTGCTCGAGAGCCGCGAAATGCCGTTGATCTGGGAAATCGCGTCGAGCACCGTCTCGTTGCCGGTGACGGGAAAGCGGGCGATGTTGTCACCAAAACCGGCCCCCTCGGTCACGACGTAGTAGACCTTCGAGTTGTACGCAAACACATCGATGCTCACGAGCGGCGCGTCGAGGAAGTTGCCCAGATGCTTCTCGATCTCGATTTTCGCCTCGTCGAGCGTCAGGCCCGTCACAAACACGCTGCCGTAGGTGCCGAGGTTGATCGTGCCGTCGGGGCCCACGAGATGCTCGCCGGCGATCTGCTGCTGGCCGGCGGCCTGCGCCAGCGTGAGCGACACCTGCGGCTCCTTGAGCACGCGCTTCAAGTGCTTGAAGACGGCATCCTGGGCCTCTTCGAGCGACTGGTTGCCCACCATCACTTTGCCGTAGGAGGGGCCGAGGTCGAGCATCCCGCCCGGCTCCACCACATAGAGGCCGTTGATCGGCTGCTCGAGGAGCGTGCCCTCGACGATCACCTGGAGCGTGTCAAACGACTGAATCTTGAACGGCGGCTTGGGCACTACTCGCAGCGCGTCGATCAGCAGAATGTCCGGCGGCTCGATCACGTAAGCGGGGAGCGTGATCTTCGCGAGTTCCTTGGCGGGCATCCGCTCCGGCTCAGTCGGGCACTGGGCGTCGAGCATCACCTGCTGCGTGGTTGACCGCTGGGGCCGGCCGTAGATGCTGCAGCCCGTCACCTGCGCAAGCACGGCCGCGATCGCCAGAAACCTGCCCACACGCCTCGTCCAGAAGCCCCGCCCGGGCCGCAAACGCGACCATTTCCAGGCGTTTTTTTCGCGGGTATCGAGAGGCGTGTAGCTGGGCATGGCAAACTCCTTGCGACCGGTAAGGTCGTTGCAATCGGTTTCATCGGCAGATTCAACCGGCAAACTTTGCCCTTCCTTCCGATCGGGAAAGGGGCGGTCTGCGAGATTCACGCGAGAAACGGGCAGGGCGGGTGACGCCGCCCGTTTACAGACGTAAACTTGGGAGAAGTCAGCGGTTTGTCGCAGCGCATCCACACTGGGGCAGGGATTGCCGTGTCGCCCAGAAGAACGGAGTTTGCGCGGTCAGCCACAGGCCGCTCGATCGCCAACACACGATGAACTCGCGACGAAACCCCCGGCCATGCCCATCTTGCCTAAGCAGCGGGATATTTTCCCGGACGATCTGCTCGACGAGGCAGGTGGCCTGGTGGGCCGGAAGTTGGCCGACGCGGCTCACTGGGTCGCCTTCTACACGCTCTCCCGCCGCGAGAAAGACCTCATGCGGAAGTTGGAAGCGGCGGGAGTGCCCTTCTATGCCCCGCTCGTCAAGCGGCGACTCCATTCAGCCGGCGGCCGCGTCCGCAGTTCCTTTGTCCCACTCTTCCCAGGCTACGTGTTCGCACCGGTTGACGACGATCAGCGTCGGGCCGCGCTGGCGACCAACACGGTCGCCCGCTGGCTTTCCATCGCCGACGAGCGAATGCTTATCAGCGACCTGCGGGCGATCAAGCGACTCATCGACACCGAAAAACCGCTCACGCCCGAGGCCCGGCTCGAACCAGGCCAGCCGGTCCGCGTACGGAGTGGACCGATGCGAGGGCTGGAGGGCACGATCGTCAAGCGACGGGGGCAGGAACGCCTGCTGGTTGCCGTACGGTTTCTCAACCAGGGCGTTTCGATCGAACTCGAAGACGTTGATTTGGAACGGCTCTAGATTTGCATAGGAAGCAATCATGAACGTGTCTGTCCCCAAAGCCTCGATGTCGTTCCGGCAGATGAGTCGCCGCGCCTTGGTGCTGTTGGCAGTGCATGCGATCGTTTTTGCAGCCTCTTTCTTTATGGCCTTTTTCGTCCGCAGCGACTTCACGCTCGATGCTGACTGGCTGGAGATCTACGCCGCAACAGTGCTCGGCGTGGTGGCAGTCAAGTTGGTGGTGTTTTACTCCCTCGGCCTGTGCCACTTGTCGTGGAGCCGGGTCGCCTTCAGCGATCTCACCACGTTGCTTTGGGCAGCCACGCTTTCCATGCTTTTGTTCGCCGCATTCGACACTTTTGTCGTGTCCACCGGGTGGGTCCCGTGGTTGCCCCGGGTTCGCCGCAGCGTGATCCTGCTCGATTGGGCGGCCACGATCATGCTCGTCGGCGGCCTCCGCACCGTCTGGCGGAGTGTCCGCGAGGAACTTCGCCCCTACTTCACCGGCAAGACCGCGAAGTCGATCCTCATCGTGGGCGCCGACCAATCGGGTGAAATGATTGCCCGCAATCTCCTGGCAGCCTCCCACGAACCCTACTTCATTGCCGGTTTCGTGGATGACGACCCGCGGCTCAAACACACCCGCGTCGCTGGTTTCGAGGTCTTGGGCGCGGTCGACCAGGCTGCTGTCGAGGCGGCGCGGCGCGGTGTTGACGAGGTGATCGTGCAGTCTGGCACACTCACCGGCAAGGTGTTCCGTCGCCTACGTGATGAATGCACCGACGCGGGCGTTGCGGTGAAAGTGCTTCCCGGGATCGACGAGCTGCTCAGCGACAAAACCAACCCCTCGCACATCAAGCTGCGATCTGTGGAAATCGAAGACTTGCTACGCCGCGAGCCCGTGAGGCTCGATGACACCGCAATCCAGGCTCTCGTCGAGGGCCGCACGGTCATGGTCACCGGGGCGGGCGGTTCGATCGGCTCGGAGATCTGCCGCCAGATCCTGCGGTTCAAACCGAAGAAATTGCTGCTGGTCGAGCAGGCCGAAAACTCCCTCTTCCTCGTGGAGCAGGAGTTTGCCCGCCGCGACCCGCGGCCCGATTTCGAGCCACTGATCGCCGACATCACCGACGAGCGCCGCATGGAGCAGATCATGGCGACCTTCTCGCCGGACGTGATCTTTCATGCCGCGGCGCACAAGCACGTGCCCATGATGGAGGGCAACCCAGCCGAGGCGATCAAAAACAATATCTTCGGCACCCGGCTGCTCGCCCGGCTCGCCGATCAACACGGCGTCCGCGAGTTCGTCGCGATCTCCACCGATAAGGCGGTCAATCCGACGAGTGTGATGGGCTGCTCGAAGCTGCTCGCCGAACGGTTTCTCCAGGCAATATCCAACTCCACACAGACCAAGTTCATCGTGGTTCGGTTCGGCAACGTGCTGGCGAGCAACGGAAGTGTCGTGCCGATTTTCCAAGAGCAGATTGGTCGCGGGGGCCCGATCACGGTCACTCATCCCGGTATCGAGCGCTACTTCATGACGATCCCGGAGGCCTCGCAATTGGTGCTCCAAGCGGCCACGATGGGCGAAGGCGGTGAGATCTTCGTGCTGGACATGGGCGAAAGCATGAAAATCGTCGACCTCGCCCGCGACCTGATTTCGCTTTCGGGGCTCGAACAAGACGACATCGAGATCGTGTTCACGGGCCTGCGGCCGGGCGAAAAGCTTTTCGAAGAGCTGTATTTTACAGACGAGCGGCGGGTGGCCACGCGCCATGCGAAGGTGTTCTGCGCTCATCACAGGCCTGCCGATCTGGCGGCCATCGAGGCCGTCTTCGACGAACTCGCGGAAGTGATCGACGAGCGGCCGGAGGTGGTCCGGGCGCGGCTCCGCGACCTGGTTCCCGAGTATGCTGCCGATAGCGTTCGTGCCCTGCCGGAGTCGATGCCCAAGCAGCGGACCCACGCGAAGTGACGTTCGAGCGTAAGGGGAGCTGCGACCATGACTCGTGAAGTGTTTCAGATGATCCCCGAGATCCACAGCGGCGATCCCTCGCGGTTGGGGATTCGAGTGCCGTTCGTGCGGCCCGCGTTGCCGTCGGCAGAGTCTCTGCAGCCCGCGTTCGATGAGATCATTCGAAGCGGCCGGCTCACCAAGGGGCCCTACTGCGAGCGACTGGAGCAGGCGATTGCAAAGCGGCTGGGCGTCCGCCACGCCGTGGCCGTGAGCAGTTGCACGATCGGCCTGATGCTCGTGTATCGGGCGCTCGACCTTTCCACGGGAAGTTGTCGCAGCCGACGATCACTCACCGACGCCTGTCCGGTCGCTACCATGGAGCCGCTGTCGCGGTTTGGCGTGGCTCGCACGGGCAGTCGCACGGAGCCGGTGGGCGAGGTGATCATGCCGAGTTTTACGTTTCTCGCCGCAGCCGCTGCGATTGTGTGGAACAACCTCCGGCCGGTGTTCGTGGAGGTCGATCCGCGTTCCACCAATGTCACTCCCCAGGCCGTCGCCGCGGCGATCACTCCCCGCACGGTCGCCATTTCGGCCTGCCACAACTTTGGCAATCCATGTGATATTCCGGCACTTGAAGCGGTGGCAGCCGAGCACGGCCTGCCGCTGGTGATCGACGCGGCGCATGGCTTCGGCGCGAGCATGCACGGTCGCCCGGTGGGCGCCGGGGCCACGGCGCAGGTGTTCAGTCTCTCGCCCACAAAACTCCTCGTGGCGGGCGAGGGGGGCATCGTTGCCACCAACTGCGATTGCCTCGCTTATTTTGTGCGAATGGGCCGGGAATATGGCAACGACGGCTCCTACGACGCCCTTTTTCCGGGCGTCAATGGCCGAATGCCCGAGTTGAGCGCGGCCACGGCACTCGCGTCGCTCGGAATCCTCGACGAGGTGTCGGCCCGCCGCAATCAACTCGCCGATCTCTACCGTGGGGAGCTCCGTAGTCTGCCAGGCATCGGATTCGTCGAGATGATGCCGGGCGCCCGATCGAGCCACAAAGACTTTTCGATCATGATCGATCCCACGCGTTTTGGCATGACCCGCGACGCGCTTCGCCGGGTGCTGGCCTCCCGGGGGATCGAGACGCGGGCCTACTACGATCCGCCCTGCCATCAACAGACGGCCTACGAACATTTTCACGACCGCATGAAGCCGCTCGCCGTGACCGACATGCTCGCCGCTCGCAGCCTCGCGTTGCCGATTGGCGCACACGTCGACGAGGCAGTGGTTGGCGAAGTCTGCGACGTGATCGCCAACGCCAAGCAGGTGGCGTGACGTTCTGGCATCTTATGGCGTTCTGGGGGCTCTGGTACGTGGCCGCAGTCGTCGCGGCGGCCACCATCACGTTTCAACTCATCGGCTGGGCCCGATCACGCGGTGTCATCGATCGGCCCAATGCCCGGTCAAGCCACGATCGTATCACTCCGCGCGGTGGCGGTCTGGCGATCGTGGCGGTCACCGCGTGTGCGGCGGGCGTTGCCGCGGTCCTTTATCCGGAGTCGTGGCAGATGACCATGGTCGTCATCGCATCCGCGCTCGCCATCGCCTGGATCAGTTGGCTTGATGACATTCAGCCGGTCCGAAATCGCATCCGGTTCAGCGTGCATCTCGCCGCCGCCACGGCGGCAATCGTCGCCCTCGGGCCGCTTCGTGAAGTCGGCATGGGCTCGCTTGGCCGCGTTGAGCTCGCCGTCGCTGCCTGGCCAATCACGCTCCTCTGGATCGTCGGCATGACCAACGCCTTCAACTTCATGGACGGCATCGATGGGATCGCGGGAATCACGGCGGCAGCTGCGGGAGGGGCGATTGCCGCGGCGGCAGCGATCTTGGGCATGCCGCTGTTGCTGGGAATCTCCTTGGCGTTCGCGGGATCTGCGCTCGGTTTCCTCACCTGCAACTGGCCTCCAGCGAGGATTTTCATGGGCGATGTCGGCAGCGCCTTCTGCGGATTCATGATCGCCGTCCTGCCGCTCGCTGCGGCGGGCGACGAGGCACCGCGTCTAGTGCCCATCGTCGCCCTCACGATGTGGCCCTTCATCTTCGACTCCGCCTACACACTCGTTCGCCGGCTCTTGAAACGGGAAAATATCTTCACAGCCCACCGCAGCCACCTCTACCAGCGGCTCGTGATCGCTGGCTGGTCGCACCGGGCCGTGTCCACGCTCTACGGGGCCCTCTCCGCCATGGCCGCCGCCGTCGCGATCGCCCCCCTCCTCGACCCCGCGCTCCAGCAAACCGCGACAACCGTCGCCGCTGCGATGCTTCTCGTGGGCATCGCCCTACTCCTGGCGCTCGTAAGCTTCGCCGAAAGGAAGCCCGAAGCGCAAGCGCCGGGAATCCGGGCATGACTACCACTTCTGCTCCGACGTCCGCCATCGCCCCCACCCTCTGCTGCGCCCCGCGGTCGCTTTACGCCCGCGTCCTCAAGCGGTTTCTCGATCTCCTCGCCTCGACCATCCTCCTCGTCCTCCTCCTCCCGTTGATGGCCCTCGTCGCCGCCGCCGTCCGCCTCTTCCTTGGCGCGCCGATCTTCTATCGCGAAGCCCGCGCCGGCCTCCATGGCCACCCGATCCAGATCGTGAAGTTTCGCTCGATGCGGGAGTCCACGGCCGCCGACGGTAGCTCGCTATCCGATGCCGACCGCCTGAGCCTGTTTGGCCGCGTCCTCCGCCAAACAAGTCTCGATGAGCTTCCCCAGCTCCTGAGCGTCCTCCGTGGCGACATGAGCATGGTGGGCCCCCGGCCGCTGCCGCTCCGCTATATCTCCCGCTACAGCCCTCGGCAGGCAGCCCGGCTGCTGGTGCGGCCCGGGCTCACGGGGTGGGCCCAGATCCACGGCCGCAACGCCGTCGACTGGCCCCGCCGGCTCGAATACGACGCCCACTATGTCGAGATGCTGGGCCGTATCACGGCCCCGCTGACCGATCTCTGGATCGTTCTGGTCACGATCATTCAAATACTCTGGCAGGCGGTCACCGGCCGTGGCATCGCCGCGCCCGGCGCCGCAACCATGCAGGAGTTTGCCCCGTGAAGCCAGCCGTGTCCGATGTCGTCATCGCGGCGATCACTACCGTCCTTCGCGACACGGGCCGTGATACGAAGGCTCTTGAGCCCGCCATGCTTCTGGCCGCCGACATCGGTCTCGACTCGCTCGATCTCGCCCAGACGATCGTGCTCTTGGAGCGTTCGCTCGGGGTCGATCCATTCCGTTCGCCTTCCGCGGCTCGTCCGAGCATCCGCACCGTCTCGGATCTGATCTCGATTTACACCCAGGCTCTGAGTCATTCATGACCACCGCTACGATTTCCGACGCCCCCGTCGAAGACCGTCTCGCTTACGCCCTCACTGAAATCGCTCGGCAAGAGCCTGGCCGCACGGCCATCGTCGCCGGAGCCGGCGGCACGAGCCGGAGTGTCGTCGATTACGCCGTGCTCGCGGCCGCCGTTGAAAAACTCGAGGCCAGCCTCGACGCTGCCCGGCCGGTGGGCGTGGTCGCCCGGACGGCCCGGCTGGAATCGCTCGTGGTGATCGCCGCCGCCTGTGGCCGCCAGCACGTGCCCGTGGCATTTTTGACGGAAGACTCCCGCGATTTAGTCGGCGAGTTGCGCGACTGGATCACGCTCGACGATTCGTTGGCTCTGCCGGCCTCGGCCTCCCGCGGTCCGCGTCGTGAGTTTGATGCGATTTCGCCCCAGGTGGTGGTGGCCACGTCTGGCACAAGCGGGCCTCCGAAGCTCGTTCACCATTCATGGGATTCGGTGCTCTCGGCGGCCCGGCTTGCCGAACAGTGGCACGGCCTCGCCTGGCTGCTCGTTTACGACGCCACCCGCTGGGCGGGCATTCAAGTCTGGATACAGGCCCTGCTCACCGGCGGCACACTTGTGGTGCCTGCCTCGCGCGATCCCGACATCGTGGCGGCGGCTCTCGTCGCCGAGCAGGTCGCCATCCTGCCCGCCACGCCCACGCTGCTGCGCCGGCTGGTCACATCGGCCGAGCGGTCCCAGCTCGCCAAGGCGTCTCCGTCCCGGATCACGCTCGGCGGTGAAGCGGCCGACGGCCCGCTCCTTGAGCAGACGCAGGCCGTGTTTCCCCAGGCCAAGCTCACGCAGGTCTACGCCACGACGGAGCTTGGCGAGGTGTTTCGCGTGGCGGATGGCCGTCCTGGTTTTCCTGCGGCGTGGCTGGGCAAGTCGCTCCCCGGCGGCGTCCGGCTCTCGACCCGCCGCGATGGCGAGCTGCTCGTGCAGCTTTCCCGCGACACCGCAGAAGTGGGCACGGGTGATCTCGTGGAGCGGCGCGGCGATCGGTTCGAGTTTACGGGCCGCCGCAGCGACGTGATCGTCGTGGGCGGCGCGAAGGTGTTTCCGAAGCGGGTGGAGGAGATCCTGCGGCGGGTGCCGGGCATCGCAGAGGCTCGCGTCTACGGCCTGCCGAGTGCGATCACGGGCGAACTTGTAGCCGCGGAGATCGTGCTCGCCGAGCCACTGCCCGAGTTGGCCACACCCGACCACATCCGCACCGCCGCCCTGGCGATATGCCGCGAGTCGCTCGAGGCCCACAGCGTGCCGCGGGTGCTCGACATCGTGAAGAAGATCGCCACGACTGCCGCCGGCAAAACCACCCGCCGGCCGGCCGGTGTGACGCCGTGACCGACGTCGTCTCCCTCGTGTCGGGTGGATCGCGGGGCCTCGGCTTCGCGATCGTCGAGCGGCTTCTGGCCCGCGGCGATTGGGTGGCCACGTTCTCGCGGTCTGGCTCACCCGCGCTTTCTGCGCTTGTCGCTGCGCATCCCGGTCGCCTTCATGTCGAATCCTTCGACGCCGCCGACTCCTCGGCGATCCAAGGATTCGTCAGCCACGTCGTCGAGACGTTCGGCCGGATCGACCATTGCATCGCGAATGCGGCGATTGCCCACGAGGGCGTGTTGGCCACGACCCGCGACGACGAGATCGATGCGATGTTGGCCGTCAACGTGAAGGGCTCGATCGTTTTGGTCCGCGAGTGCGTCCGTCAGATGCTCATGCAACCGGGTGCGGCGTCGATCACGCTCGTCTCCTCGATCGTCGCCCGCTCAGGTTCCCCCGGCCTATCCGTTTACGCGGCCACGAAGGCGGCGCTCGAGGGCTTTGCCGTCAGCCTGGCTCGGGAGCTCGGGCCCCGCGGCATCCGCGTCAACGCGGTCGCCCCGAGTTTCCTCGAAACGGATCTTTCGGCGTCGCTCTCTGAGGAGAATCGTGGCCGGATCGTGAAGCGCACGCCGCTTGGCCGTCTGGGCCTGCCGGCCGACATCGTGGGCGGGATCGACTTCCTATCGAGCCCCCGCGCCGGCTTCATCACGGGCCAAGTCCTCACGATCGACGGCGGTTCCTCGTAGGGCCCCGCCCCCAAGAAGCCCGGAGCGCAAGCGATGGGAATCCGGGTGGCGACCGTGTGAGCCACGCGGACCCAAACGACGTGGCGGGCGTATTCCCCGCGCTCGCGCTTGGGGCTTCCTGACGGGCGCCGCCCGCCCCGCATTTGCTCACTTGTCTTGGTAAAATGCTCGTGCACTCCGCCAAGGCTTTGTCACCATGCGACTTTCCGCAGCAGATCGAGATCTCATCAAGCAGCGGGTGCACAACCACGTTGGCCCCTCCGCGACAATTCGCCTGTTTGGCTCGAGGCTTGACGAGTCGCGTCGAGGCGGAGATGTCGATATTTTCGTCGATTTGGCAGAGCCGGTTGATGATCGCCTTCGGCTCGAGTGCGAGTTATCGGCCCTGCTCGAGCGGGCTCTCGATGGCCGTTCCGTAGACGTCGTGGTTGCCGCACCGAACCTCGCAGCCCGAACCATCGATTGCGTTGCTCGCCAGACGGGCGTCGCCCTCTGAACCCACGAGAAGTGTTGTAGTGGCTCAAAGCTTCGATTCTGATCCCGACGTTGAAAGGCTGCGGCACATGCTCGACACGGGAGCCGCTGAGGAGATGAACCTGCTGGCAACCGAGCAGCGCCTGTTTGCTGCGGCGGGTACGGCAGACGTGGTCCGTGCCGCTCTCACAGATGCCGTGATTGCCGAACGGATCGAGGCGTTTGTCGCCCGCTTCAGTCGATTTCAAGACCTCCTCGGCGACAAGCTTCTGCCGCTTGTGCTGCGACTGAGCGGCGACGGCGTCCAGCCCATGATTGGGAATCTCGATCGGGCGGAGCGCTACGGGTGGCTCGACTCGGCAGACGCCTGGCTCCGGGTTCGCAAGTTACGCAATCGCATGGTTCACGAATACGTCACGGGACAGGCGGAACTCTCGGCGGCGCTCGAAGCGATTCGGTCAGCGGTCCCGTCGCTGAGTGGCCTCTATTCGAGCCTCCACGCGTTCGCCGCCGCCCGCTTACTGCCCCCCGGGAAGCCCAATGACTTGAGCTGAGGTTGTCGAAGCTCTACCGTGTCGTCAACGAAGATACCGGCCTCCAAGCCGACTTTATGCCGGTGATCCATGGAGTCCGCTCCTTCGAAGGGCTACGTTCCCGCTCCGTTGTCCGTGATCTCGATGGGCTCCTTCTCCGGCGGCGGCAGTAGCCTGTAGGCCAGGCCTGGGCCCCGATTCGCCCCCCAAGAAGCCCGGAGCGCGAGCGATGGGAATCCGGGCGGCGACCGTGTGCGTGGCGTGGAGCCGGACGGAATGGCGGGCGTATTCCCCGCGCTCGCGCTTGGGGCTTCCTGCCAAGCGTCCGGATCGCGTTGGCCGCGAGGACCGCGTCGCGCCGCCGCCCGCCCCCAAAAAGCCCGGAGCGCGAGCGATGGGAATCCGGGTGGCGGCCGTGTGAGTGGCGGGGAGCCTTGCGGATTGGCAACCGTATTCCCCGCGCTCGCGCTTGGGGCTTCCTGCCGGGCGGAAGCCCGGCCTACTTCCGTCGCCGGGCCACGGCGACGAGCGCCACGCCCACGGCCACCAGGCCGAGCGTGGCCGGCTCCGGCACCACCGCGAACTGCAGCACCTGGCCGTTGGTTACGGTGCCACCCGCGAAGTCGGCACTCGCCACGCTCACCGTCGACACGAGCACGCTCTCGAAGCTCGGCCAGAAGGTCGTGTCGAGCAGGTAGTAGCCCTGGCCGTTATAGGTCTTCGCCGTGCCCAGACCGTTGCCGAGCACGTAGTAGGTGTACGAACCGCTCTGGATGCTCGACAGAAAGTCTCCGGATGCATCCGTGAAAAACCCGCCCTGAAAGGTGTCGTTGAGCGAGAGCGACGTCACTCCGAAATAGACGTCGATCGTGTTCGACGCCCCGAGCGCAGTGGTGAACGGCGTCGTGGGGTCGGTGAGCCGCAACACATCATTGCCGCTGGCGGTGCCGCTCGCCCAGGTCGGCGCGCCAGGCTGTGTGAACTCGAAGCCGAAGTCGAGCCCGCCGCTCGGATTCACATTCGTCGCCGTGAGGATGCCCGGACTGTTGCCCGGCCCCACGGCCCCGGCGCCGGAGATCGCCCCCACGCGGCCGGAGCCGCCGAGCGTCGCCCCGGCATCGAGCGACACACCGCTCGACGACGCGATCGTGCCATTCACCACGAGTGCCCCCGCGTGCACCCACGTGCCGCCTGAGTAGCTGCTCGACCCCGTGAGTTCGAGCCGATGCCCCGAGAGGGCCAGTCCGCCCGTTCCCGACACCGCGCCTGTGATCCGGGCCGTCCCGCTGCCGGCGACTTCGAGCAGTTTCCCGTTCGTGTTGATGGCCGCCGCGGTCACGCCGCCCGAGCCCACGTCCCAATACTGATGGTCGCCGAGCACCAGGCTCGCGGAAAACGTCTGCCTGTCGGAGTCGTAGTTGGTGAGCCCGCCGCGGCCGATCGTCAGGCCGCTGGCCCCGGAAAACGTGAAGCCGTCACCGCTCGTCCCGGTCGCCTTGAACGACAGTCCGCGCAGATTCGTGGCCGCGTTGACGTCGATCGCCCGCACAGCAGAACTCGTGCCATTGAAGAGCACATAGAGATCCGTGGGAATCGATCCGCTCGACCAGTTGCCAGTGCGCGAAAGGTCATCTTGAGTGCTCGGGCCACCAGAGCCGCCTTCCCAGGTCGCGCTCGAGTTGCCCTGCACCCGCAGGGCGTATCCGTCAGGCGTCATGACGGCGTTGGCGGCATTCATGGCTCCGGGAATCGCGAGAAAGCTCATCACGTTGTAGGAGCCACTGACGGCGCTGTTGAGGCCGATCACGGTGAGTTCCTCGCCGCCATTGGGATTCGTCCACCCAACGAGAAACGGGCTGCCCGAATCGCCTTCCACGAGTTGCACGCTCGGCGTGCCGCTGCGGAGCGTGAGTGCGATGCTCGATTTGGGATCGGCGGTGGCCGTGCCCGCCATATCGATGATGGCCGTGCCGGCCCGCGGGCTGCCGTTGGTCACAGCTCCCCGGCCATACACCAGTGCCGACAACCCCGTGTAGTTGGCGTACGTGGGCGACGTCGACGAGGTGTTGAGATCGAGGACGGCATTGCGGGCCATATTGCTCGGCGCCGTGATCTGGGCAGCGAGCGTGCCAATCGCGAGGTCCGGAGCCGTGACGCCCACGTTTGTCACCACGATTCCATAGCCGAGGTTGTCGATGCCGGTGTTCGTTCCGCTCGCGAGCGTGCCGTCTTTTCCACGCACGGTCACGCCCTGGGTCAGCAGGCCGCCGTTCTCGTAGTGCTGAGCGGTGAGAAAGTGCAGCGGACTGAGCAGGCCGAGGCCCTTGTAGCTCGACGCCGCGTAGATCGTCGTGCTCCAGCCCACGCCCGACCAGTCATAGCCGCTGCCGACGAAGCTCGGGTCGGTGTTCGGAACCGGGTTGGTGGGAAACCCGCCGGTGAAGCGGTCGTTGACGGTGGGCGAGTAGCCCGTCACATCCAGGGCCGTCGCAGGACGCAGCAGGCCCGCCCAAGCCACGAGGGCCACGAGCGTTGCGGCCACGCAATGCTTCCCGGCAGTCGACGGCGTGCGTCCGGTCACGACATACTCCGCAAATCGCCTGATGGCCTGCTCGGGCAACCCTCATCATACGTGGGAAAAAGGACGTGGTTCAAGGATTTGTCGCCGCCGTCGGAGAGTTGTGCCGAGGCCCTCCCAATCGCTGCCATCGGCACTCCTCCCACGGGGGCATGCACCGCGTGGTAGGCTTCATGAGGTGGATAAAAATGGGAAAAAACGCTGCTACCCAAGGGAACGGAGTGCGCGCAGAGGGCGCTCGGGCACGACGCCACAGCCGGTGATTTTTCGGTTGTATCTCCCTATGCAACGCTCGGCGGCCGTACCCAAATACACCAAGATGTGTTCCTGGGCCTCCATGCCTCGGTGGGGCCCGGACGAACCGTCGGCGTCCGTAGCAAGGTGAGCGCTCATTCCTGTGCCTCGGCCAATGCCCCATCCGACTCACTCGTGTTCGGCGTTCCCGGCCGAATCGGCAACCGGATCGCCCCGTCCGCACCGTCTCCGATCTGATCTCGATCGACACTCAGGCTCTGGGCCACTCATGACCATCGCCACCATCGCCGACGCAGCCGTCGAAGACCGTCTCGCCCACGCCCTCACGGAAATCGCCCGCCAGGAACCGAGCCGCACGGCGATCG
Source organism: Planctomicrobium piriforme (assembly GCA_945869735.1). Taxonomy (GTDB): domain Bacteria; phylum Planctomycetota; class Planctomycetia; order Pirellulales; family UBA1268; genus QWPN01. Next base: position 2,845 of record CAMBPQ010000039.1, on the reverse strand, counting down.
TCGTCGGCGCAGGCTCCTCGGGTCGCACCGCGATCAACTATGCCGCGCTCGCCGCGAAGGTCGTCGCCCTCGAAACCGCGCTCGATGCGGTCCGTCCCGTCGGCATCGTGGCCCGGGCCAAGCAGCTCGATGCACTCGTCGCGATCGCCGCGGCCTGTGGCCGGCAGCATGTGCCCGTCGCCTTCCTGGCCGAAGACTCCCGCGATCTGGTCGGGCGGCTTCGCGACTGGGTGGAAGTCGGCGATTCGCTCGAGTTGACGGTGCCATCCACCGGGCACCGCCGCGAGTTCGAAGCGATCGCTCCGCACGTGGTCGTGGCCACGTCCGGCACGAGTGGCCCGCCCAAACTCGTCGAGCATTCCTGGGATTCGCTCCTGGCTGCGCCGCGGCTCGCCGAGCAATGGCATGGCCTGGGGTGGCTGCTCGTCTACGACTCCACGCGGTGGGCGGGCATTCAGGTCTGGCTCCAGGCCCTGCTCACCGGCGGCCGGCTCGTCGTGCCCGCCTCCCGCGACCCCGACACGGTCGCCCGCGCGATCGCCGACGAAGCCGTCGCCGTGCTCCCGGCCACGCCCACGCTCTTGCGGCGGCTGCTTGCCTCGGCCGACAGAAGCCTCTTGGAGAAGTCGGTGCTCGACCGGATCACGCTCGGCGGCGAGGCCGCCGACGGGCCGCTCTTGGCGCAGGCGCAGGAGGTGTTTCCGAAGGCAAAAATCACGCAGGTCTACGCCACCACGGAGCTCGGCGAGGTGTTTCGGGTGGCCGATGGTAAGGCCGGGTTTCCGGCCAACTTGCTGGGCAAGTCGCTCCCTGGCGGTGCCCGGCTTTCGACCCGTCGCGACGGCGAACTTCTCGTGCAACTCTCCCGCGACACGGCCGAAGTGGGCACAGGCGATCTCGTGGAGCGGCGGGGCGACCGCTACGAGTTCACGGGCCGCCGCAGCGACGTGATCGTCGTCGGCGGTGCCAAGGTGTTTCCGAAGCGGGTCGAAGAACTTCTGCGGAGCGTTCCCGGGATCGCCGAGGCCCGTGTCTACGGTCTGCCGAGCGGCATCACCGGCGAGCTCGTTGCCGCGGAGATCGTCCTCGCCGAGCCGGTCGCAACTGGCTCCACCCCGGAAAGTATCCGTGGTGCGGCCCTCGCCACCTGCCGCGAGAGCCTCGAGCCCCACAGTGTCCCCCGCATCCTCGATCTCGTGAAAAAGATCGCCACGACCGCCGCCGGCAAAACCCCCCGCCGCCCCAGCGTCGCTGGTCCCGCCGCGATCCGGTAAACTTGAACCATGCTCACTGACTATCTCCAAGCTGCGGCGCGGCAAGCAACGTATGAGTTGCTGCCCGACGATGGCGAGTTTTACGGCGAGATCCCACCCTGCCCCGGGGTTCTTGCCACGGGCAAGACGCTGGAAGTGTGTCGGGAAGGCCTTCTCTCCGCCCTTGAAGACTGGATCCTGTTTCGGATTCACCGCCATCTTCCTTTGCCTGTCATCGATGGCATCGAGCTCGCGGTGAAGGCGGAAGCCGCCTCCTGAATGCCACCGTTCGGGCCGATCTCGCGACGCGATCTGGTTCGCTTTCTGCGCATGGCCGGTTTTGAAGGACCGTTCGCGGGCGGACGTCATGCGTTCATGCTGAAAGGTGATTTGTCGCTGGTGATCCCCAATCCACACAAGGGCGATATCAGTCGTAGTTTGTTGAAAAAGTTGCTCCGGCAGGCAGGCATTTCACGCGAAGAATGGGAGTCGCTGTGATCTCCCTCGTTTCGGGCGGCTCGCGGGGGCTGGGCCTCGCGATCGTCGAATCGCTGCTCGCACGGGGCGATCGCGTGGCGACGTTTTCGCGGTCGGGCTCAGACGCGATCGTGGCTCTCGCCGCGGGCCATGCGGATCGGCTTCACGTTGAGCAACTCGATGCCGCCGACTCTTCCGCGATTCAGGGCTTTGTGGCCCGCGTGGCAGCCCGGTTCGGCCGGATCGACCACTGCATCGCCAATGCGGCGATCGCCCACGAGGGCGTCTTGGCGACCACCCGCGACGACGAGATCGATGCGATGCTGGCCGTCAACGTGAAGGGCTCGATCGTCCTCGTCCGCGAATGCGTCCGGCAAATGCTCGTCCAGGAAGCCCGAAGCGCAAGCGACGGGTATACGGGTAGCCTCGACTCCACGCCGAGCACGACCACCGACCCCCGCCACTCAGCCTCCCCGAGTTCCCCCTCGATCACGCTCGTCTCCTCCGTCGTCGCCCGATCCGGCTCCCCCGGTCTCTCCGTCTACGCCGCCACGAAAGCCGCCCTCGAAGGCTTCGCCAAATCCTTGGCTCGCGAACTCGGCCCCGCTCTCCGCGGAAAACCGATCCCGGATCGCCCGTCGCACGGCCCTCGGCCGCTTGGGCACGCCGGCCGACATCGTCGGCGTCATCGATTTTCTCACGAGCCCCGCAGCCGCCTTCATCACAGGCCAGGTCCTCGCCTCCGACGGCGGCTGATCAAGCCGTTACTCTCAACACCGATTGTTGAACGATCGCTGGAACGTCGATCAGGATGAACCAATCCGCTGGGTAGAGGTAATCCTCGCCGCTCTCGTCGACGATCCGAACATCGCCATCGCTGGCAGCCTCAGCATCTTCGATCACTGCGTAAATCTTGTTTCGCTGAACGGAGGCTTCGTATCCCTCGTTCACAACGCAAACGGCGAATCTTGTCACGGGTAACGCGGTCATGATAGATACCTCTTTCGCTTGATCTCTACGCGGCCGACGCCGTGCGCTTCGTACCAATGTAGCTCAGCCACTCGCACTCGACCTCCACGAAGACGCACTGGAGCGATGCCTTTCATTTTCCGCCA